>JBGTLI010000300.1:0-3807 GCA_041744195.1 Wenzhouxiangella sp.
TCGCCCCGAAATGATCCAGGTGATCTGTTCATTGACGTGATGATGCAACGGCACCACGCTGCCGGCCTTGAGCTCCCAGCGTGAAAAGGTGCTCTGGGTGCCGTGCAGCACCTGTCGGGTAATTCCCGGAGCAAGAACTTCTACGGGGATGGAGTCAAGCGCTCGCTTCTCCGCCTTGATCAGCCAACCGTCCGGGGCTTCGGACTGCACCGACCTTGGCGCTGTCTCCGAATTCGCCTGAGCAAACGCGCCCGTCGCCAGGGTGACGAGCGCGGCGAGTGAAAGTACTGCAGAAATGGTTCTCATGATGGCTTCTCGATCCATGTGGCCTTGAATGACGATTCAATCAATGAAGCGGTAGCTGAATTCTTCGGATCACTCCGGATGCAGGTAGAACACCTTGCTCATGATCTGCCATTGGCCTTCGATCTTGACCAGCGTAAAGAAGTCGGTGAAGCGGTGGCCGTTCCAGTTGTTGAGTTCGACGCGCGCCGAAGCCGCGCTGCCTTCGACGTCGATGCGAATGTCACCGGCGACCAGGTCGGCGGCCTGGCCAGTCTCGGCGAGCCAGTCGTACATCATCTCTATCGGGCCTGCGAACAGGTCCGGTCCCACGTAGCCGCAGATCGTGGCCAGTTCGTGGAATATCGGGCGCAGGGTATCGATACTGCCGGTTCGGCCGCCTTCGATGTAGGTCTGCATCAGCGTGTTGATTCGTTGTGAATCTTCAGTCATTTGAAACTCCGCATTGGTTGGTTGTGCTCCGCTGGCAAGTCTTCCTTCCAGCTCTTTCTTTGCGCCTCTGCGTCTGTGCGCGAGACCACTCTTTCACCGCCTGAAGTTTTTCTTACTCCGTCCGAATCCCCGCCCAGGCCGGCCCCACCGCCACCGCCATCATTACCGGTCCCGCACAGCGAATTTGTCACGGCGCGAAGCGATCCCTGAACACCCGGACCTGAACGGACAGTGTGGCGCTGTTGTTGCCTGTCTCCGGGTCTTCGATCTCTGCCGGTGGGGTCACCGTTGCCGAGCTGACGATCTGCTCGGCGGTTTGCGGGTTGGCCAGTTCGGCAAAAATCTGAAACACGACCTCACTGCCAACCTCAAGACTGATCGGCTGGTTGCCGAGGTTGCCGACGCCGGCTTCGTTGCACGACCCGCCGGGACCGGGCTGACAGCTCCAGATCGCATTGATCAGCTCTGCATCCAGGCTGCTGTTGACCAGGGCGCCGGTGACAGGCTGTGGGCCGGAGTTGGATACGACCACGCGGTAACGGATCCAGTCTGCGCCCGGCGTTCCGGTGACCCTTTCCATGCCGATGGCCAGGTCGGCGTCATTGCAACCCGCTTCGAAATCGGCACTCCAGGGTCCAAACACATCGGGCTGGCCCTCGGCGGCCTGGTTATCTGTAAAGCAAGCCAGGGTGCTGTCCGCAAGGACGGTGGCATTACATTCACCTGCTGAAACATGGTCGATCTGGCCTTCGCCATTGCCAGAAGAACACAGAAACAGCGCGCCCCCAAAGCCCTGGCCATTGTTGCGGTCCGAAAAACCACCCGTGGCCGAATTGCCGGAGAACAGGACATCATCCAGTCGCAACTCTCCGGAGCGCACAAACACCGCCCCGCCCAATCCGCCGCCGCCGCCGCCGTAGGATCCTGCAAAACCGCCGCCATTTCCGGCGCCGAATCCCCCGCTGCCGGAACCGCCACCGCCACCGCCGAGACCGCCGTCGCCGCCGTTTCCATCCAATCCTCCGCCGCCCCCGCCACCGCCAAAGCCGCCGTGGCCGCCGTGAGCGACAGCTTCCGATTCAAAATGCTCGCCAGCACCACCACCCCCACCGCCGAAGCCACCGTTGCCGCCCTGACTGGCGACACCACCTCCAGAGCCTCCACCCCCATTGCCGAAGCCACCGTGGGCGCCGTCGCCTTGTGGGGCATTCTCACCGTCAATGTCGCTGCCGCCACCGCCGCCAATCAAACCGCTTCCGATACCGCCGGCACCACCTTGGCCGCCCGCGCCACCATCATTGTTTCCGCCAATAGTCCAGCCACCACCCCCACCGGCGCCATAGCCCTGGCCGTCGCCGCCTGGGCCATCAGCTCCTCCAAAACCCCCGTCACCAAACCGGCCGCCGCCACCGCCGCCGCCACCTTCCGGAAAAATACCTGCATCCCCACCATCTCCGGCCAGACCGCCGCCACCGCCACCGGAAACAGCACTTTCGCCGACTGCATTCCCACCCCGCGCACTGTTGCCAACCAGACCCACCCGTTCCAGCGCCACATTTCCCGACTTGACCAGCAGTGCCCCGCCCAGGCCGGCCCCGCCGCCACCGCCATGTTTACCGGTCCCGCCTTCGGCCCGGCCATTGGCTATCGTCAGATCACGAAACACCACCGTGCCGCTGCGCACGAAAAACGGCCGAAAGCTGTCATTGCCATCGACCGTGGTCTGGTCCCTGCCCTGGCCCTCGATCACCATGTCGACATTGATGATCGGCAGCCACTCATCAATGACCAGCGTGCCGGCCGGCAACACGATGGTGTCGTTGTCGCCGGTACCTGCCGGGCAGTCGCCGGCCACTTGCTGAGTATTGATTGCGCTAATTGCATCGGCCAGTGTGCAACCGCCACCGACCTCAATGGTGGTTGCCGCGACCGGCCCGGCGACCAGCGCCGCGGCAATGGCCAGCGCCAGGTGGCGCGGGCGCGCAATATCATTCGGAGAAGGCGAACATGCAGGCTTAGTCATGGGAATCTTCCGTATCTTGTCAGGGGCCGGGACAGATTCATTTCAGTCCGGGATAAAATGGATGTTGCCGGCTTCGAGGTCCGCAGCCGGACCGTTTTCCTGGTGCCAGTCGTAGAACTGCTCGATGGGCTGGGCGAACAGGTCCGGGCCGATGTAGCCGCAGATCGTGGCCAGTTCGTTAAGGAACCTCTGAACAACCCTGCGCGGAGCGCGTTTCAGTCGGAAAAGCCGCAGATCGTGTGGTGCGACCCGAGTGACAGTAGCCATAGCTACGGCCGAGGGGCGCAACGCGCGAGATGCGGCTTTTCCGGCGAAACCCTTCGGGACGGTGCCTTTGCGGGGCCTCCGCCTCGTTTGGGCTCGCTCATTTGGAACAACCAAACCACGCTCGCCCAAGCCGAGCCGGAGCCTCCCGCAAAGGCGCCGTCGCGCCCACGCCGGGTTGTTCAGAGGTTCCTTCAAGATCGGGCGCAGGGTATCGACGCTACCGGTACGGCCGCCTTCGATGTAGGTCTGCATCAGCGTCTCTATCCGGCGGATATCGTCCTCGGGGCTAGGCTTGTTCATCATTCGTTCTCTCTGGTTCAGGTGGGTTGTGTTTGGAGCGCTGTGCGGATAAAGCGCGGCCGCTTGCCGTAGGTCAAGGTGCGCCACAGCCATTCGGCCGGGCCGAAGGCGAAGAACTTCATCCAGTAATAGCTGATGACGATCTGCGCGGTGAAAAAGGTCACCACCAGCGGCAGGAAAGTCGAGATCCCGGCGTTTCCGGCCAGGCCGAGGCCGGGGCCCACCGACGTCAGGATCAGGATGATGGCCACACTCTGGGTCAGGTAATTGGTCAGCGCCATTTGGCCAACCGGCGCAAAGGGTCGAACCAACCAGCTCAACCACCCGCCATGGAACAAGATCACGATCGCGCAGATATAGCCCGCGGCGATCAGTGGCGTGGCTACCGCGTGCAGGATGGTCCGCAGCAGTTCCATCTGGCCGAACACCGCGTCCCCGGACACATCCTCAGTGAACAGATGAACGCTCTCCAGCAGCAGACC
>JBGTLI010000301.1:0-8922 GCA_041744195.1 Wenzhouxiangella sp.
CGAAGCCCGCAAACGTCGGCAAAGCAATTTCTTCAACAGCGGGCTGCGTTACACTGCCAACTTCCGTCATCGCAGCACTCCTGATAAAGAACGAATCATGAACCAACCCCGTCAGTATTTTGTCGTCGAAACCCCGTCCAAAGCCGATTCACACACCCTGAGCCTTGATTCCGCCTGGTATGCGGACGAGACGGAACATGTCGAATTTCTGCTGGGGGAAATTGGTCTGGATGGCAAGGACCGAAAACGTATCAATCAACGCGCGCTGGACCTGGTCAAGGCCGTGCGTGATCGAAGCCGGGACGCTGGCGCCATGGAAGCGTTCATGCGCGAGTACGACCTGTCATCGGAGGAAGGGGTCGTCCTGATGTGCCTGGCCGAGGCGTTGTTGCGCATTCCTGACAATGACACCGCCGAGAAACTGATCTCCG
Source organism: Wenzhouxiangella sp. (assembly GCA_041744195.1). Lineage (GTDB taxonomy): Bacteria > Pseudomonadota > Gammaproteobacteria > Xanthomonadales > Wenzhouxiangellaceae > Wenzhouxiangella. Next base: position 432 of record JBGTLI010000301.1, read on the forward strand.
ACAAGCTCTCCGATGCCGACTGGGAATCTCATCTCGGCAAGAGCGATTCGCTGTTTGTGAACGCTTCGACCTGGGGTCTGATGCTGACCGGACGGCTGGTTCGGGTTGGCGTCAGCAAAAAACGCGACATCGGATCTGCCCTGGCCCGAATGGCCAACCGGTCAGGCGAGCCGGTGATACGTCTGGCCATTCGCCAGGCCATGCGGATCATGGGGCACCAGTACGTGATGGGCAGAAACATCAAGGCGGCGATCGAGCGCTCACGCAAAAAGACCAATCGCCGCTTTCGCTATTCTTTCGACATGCTGGGCGAGGCCGCGCTGACCGCTGATGATGCCGCGCGCTACCGCACGGCCTACGAGGATGCCATTCGCGCCATCGGCAGTGCTACCGACAACGACAACGTCTTCTCCGCGCCCAGTATCTCGGTCAAGCTGTCAGCCCTGCATCCACGTTATGAACACGCCAAGGAGAAGCGGGTGCTGGCTGAACTGGCTCCGGTGCTCCTCAACCTGGCCTGCCTGGCCAGGGAGCAGGGCATAGCCCTGACCGTGGATGCCGAAGAGGCGGACCGGCTGATGCTGTCGCTGAAGGTATTTGCAGCCGTGCTCGACGATCCGACCCTGGCCGGCTGGGATGGCTTTGGACTGGCCCTTCAGGCCTACCAGAAGCGCGCCTGGGCAGCCATCGACTGGTTGGCGGATCGGGCCCGATCAAGCCAGCACCGAATTCCGGTTCGGCTGGTCAAGGGCGCCTACTGGGATACCGAGATCAAGATTTCCCAAGTTGAAGGCCTGCCCGGGTACCCGGTGTTCACGCGCAAGGTCAATACCGACCTGTCGTACCTGGCTTGCGCCCGCAAACTGCTGTCGATGCCCGAACAGTTCTATCCCCAGTTCGCGACGCACAACGCCCATACCATTGCCGCCATTTCCGAGCTCGCCGCAGATAGCAAGGATTTTGAATATCAGCGTCTGCATGGCATGGGCAAGGAACTCTACGACGAAGTGCTGGATCAGGAAAGTTACAACGGCGCCTGCCGGGTCTACGCCCCGGTCGGCAACCACAAGGACCTGCTGCCGTATCTGGTTCGCCGTCTGCTGGAAAATGGAGCGAACACCTCGTTTGTCAATCGCATCGTCGATGAGAAACTTCCACCGGAAGAAGTAGTTACCGATCCCATCGCAGAGATTGAAGCACTGGAGACCATTCCGCATCCGCGTATTCCCCAGCCGGCCAACATCTTTGGTGATGACCGGCGCAACTCGGCCGGAATCAACTTCGCCCACGGCCAGGCCATGGAAAAGCTGACCGAAGAGATGAATCAGCACGCCGACCGACGCTGGACTGCGCGGCCACTGGGCAAAGGCGCCCACGCCACTCAGACATCAACGGCCGAAATTCACGCCCCGGCCGATGGCGCCGATATTGTAGGGGAGGTTTCCTGGGCAGACCCGGCTTGCGTTACCGAGGTTGTGGGCAACGCTGCCGCAGCCCAGCCGGCCTGGGACCGGCTTGATGCGGTTGAGCGGGCCGACATCCTGGACCGGATCGCCGATGCGCTGGAAGACAACCGTTCCGAACTCATGGCGCTTTGCGCCCGGGAGGCCGGAAAGACCTTGAAAGACGGCATTGCCGAGGTGCGCGAGGCCGCTGACTTCTGTCGATATTATGCAGCCCAGGCGCGGGCTCACATGGGCGCCCCCACAACCTTGACCGGGCCCACCGGCGAGCACAACCACATCAGTCTCCACGGTCGGGGCGTGCTCATTTGCATCAGCCCGTGGAATTTTCCGCTGGCGATTTTTACCGGCCAGATCGTTGCCGCGCTGGTGGCCGGAAACGCGGTGATCGCCAAGCCGGCCGAACAAACCCCCCTGATCGCCCAGCGCGCCGTTGAGCTGATGCTGCGCTGCGGTGTCCCTGACGATGTGCTTTACTGTCTGCCCGGCGGTGGTGAGCTTGGCGCTGCCCTGACCCGTGATCCCCGAATCGCGGGCGTGGTCTTTACCGGTTCGACCGATACGGCTCGCATCATCAACCGGACACTGGCCGCCCGCGATACCGCGCTGGCCACCCTGATTGCCGAAACCGGTGGCCAGAACGCCATGATCGTGGACTCCTCCGCGCTGCCCGAGCAGGTCGTGCGCGACGTGATCCAGTCCGCGTTTCTCAGTGCCGGCCAGCGCTGCTCCGCGATGCGCATTCTTTTCGTCCAGACCGAAGTGGCCGACCATGTGCTCAAGATGCTGGCCGGGGCCATGAAGGAACTGACCATTGGCAATCCCGGGCTACTGCAAACCGATGTCGGCCCGGTGATTGACGGAGCCCAACTGAAAATGCTGCAAAACCATCTCGCATGGCTGAAAGAAAAGGGGAGGCTGGTCGCCCGGGCTCCTGTCCCCGAGGGTCTGCCGCCCGGTCACTGGCTGGCGCCGGCCGCTTTCGAGATTGATTCGATCGAGCAACTCGAGGGTGAAGTCTTCGGCCCGATTCTGCATGTGATCCGATATCGCAGCCGTGATCTGGACCGGGTCATTGATCAGATCAACAACACCGGATACGGTCTGACCCTGGGCGTGCACAGTCGCATCGACCGGACCCAGCAGTACATCGCCTCGCGGGTCACAGTCGGCAACGCCTACGTCAATCGCAACATGACCGGGGCGGTCGTGGGTGTCCAGCCGTTCGGCGGAGAGGGCTTGTCCGGTACCGGACCGAAGGCAGGTGGCCCGCACTATCTGTTCCGCCTGTGCACCGAGCGCACGCTGACGGTCAACACAGCGGCCGTCGGAGGCAACGCTTCGCTGCTGGCGTTGTCAGATTGATTCGGGACAGGGACCAGAAAAGAACCAGGCCAGACCAAAATGTATGAACCTTTCTATAATCTGACTGAACGGCCGTTCTCGATCACGCCCAATCCGCGTTTCGTTTTCCTCAGCCAGCGTCATCAGGACGCGCTGGCCCACTTGCTGTATGGCGTCGGTCGTGGTGGCAGCGGCGGCTTTGTTCAACTGACAGGGGAAGTGGGAACCGGCAAGACCACCCTGTGTCGCCTGGTGCTGGAACAGGTTCCGGAAAACACCCATGTTGCATTGATTCTCAATCCGATGCTCAGCCCGCCGGAACTGCTTCGGGCGATCTGTCTGGAGCTTGAGGTCAATCTGAACGGGGCAGGTGAGAGTGTCCAGGCGCTACAGGAAAGGCTCAACCGGTTCCTGCTTGAACGGCACGCTGAAGGTGACGGCGTGGTGCTCATCATCGATGAAGCCCAGAACATGAGCCGCGAAGCTCTGGAGCAGGTTCGACTGTTGACCAACCTGGAGACCGCGACCGACAAGCTATTGCAGATCGTCTTGCTGGGTCAGCCTGAATTGCGGCTGTTGCTGGCGCGCCCGGAACTGCGCCAACTGGCCCAGCGCATCACCGCCCGCTATCATCTCGACCCGCTCAACGAGCGCGAATCCGAACATTACATTCGCCATCGCCTGGCCGTGGCGGGCGCACCCCGCTGTCCGTTTACAGCCGATGGGCTCAAGGCGCTGTTCCGGACCACCGAAGGCGTTCCACGACTTCTCAACATCATCGCCGACCGCGCCCTGATGGCGGGCTATGCCCATGAAGTCGACAAGATCGGAGGCCGGATTGTTCGCGAGGCCGCGCGTGAAGTGGCCGGTGATGAGTGGGACGAGGGTACCGGCTGGCTGCGAGGCGCGCTGGCATCAGTGGTCGTGGTCGGCGTGTTGCTCGGTGGCGGGGTCCTGGGCTGGATGATGCTGAACGCCGACAGCGAACCGGATGAGCAGTCCAGGCCGGCATGGGTCAGCATGCTGGCCGATGCCGATGCCCAATCGGCCTGGGAGGAAATGGCCAGCCTGTGGCCCGGTCTGTCGCAAGGCGAGGTCGGCGAGGCCTGCAGCGGACGTCCGCAGGCTCAGGTCGCCTGCCTGTCAAAACGCGGCAGTTGGGCTTTCATCGAAACCATCGGCTTGCCGGTTGTCCTGCACTTGAGTGATCCTGAGCCCGCTCATGTGCTGCTGGTTGGAATTCTGGACGATCAATTGGTGCTTCGGCACAAGGGCCAGGACTACCGGGTGCCGATGAGGCAGCTTGACCGGCGGTGGCTGGGTGATTTCTACGTCGCCTGGCCCGATGATGGCCGTATCCTGCGTCGCGGTGACCGTGGCGAGGCGGTGGAAAGGGCCAAGGCGCTGGCCGCGGCCGTGCCCAAGCCGGCGTGGGCGCCAATCCACAATGGCGCCACCGATGTTACGAACCAGCATGACAGTCGGTATCATGGCAATCAGTATGATGAGGCATTCGAACAATGGATCATGAAATTTCAACGCCACAACGGACTCAATGAGGATGGCATGATTGGACCGGAAACACGCCTGTTCCTGAAAGCACCGCATAGTGGCGGACCCTCGCTGGCAACCCAACAAGACGGAGTCTGAACGCGTGTCATTTATTCTTGACGCCTTGCGCAAATCCGAGGCCCGTCGGCGCATGGGCGAGTCCCCTGATATTCGCAACGGTTTCCCCGACAATACGCTCCACCTGCGAAAGCGGCGCCTTGGCCCGATGCTTGTTGCCGCCGCGCTGGTTGTTGGCGGCCTTTTCGCGGTGGCGGCTGTCCTGTACGTCAATCAGGATCGCGTGTTGAGCCAGTTGGCGCAACGGACCGATCGAAGTGATGACGCCAACCCGGCTGTTGAACCTGGCACCGAATCGGCCACCGGCGGGGTAAGCGAACGCGTCACACAAATTGACACGCCTGAGAGCTATCTGCCGCGCGAGCGCATTGTGTCAGACCCGGACGAAATCGATGCCGAGCTGGCTCGAATGGCTGCCCGGGGCGAGCAGCAGGACACGGCCGACGGTGAATCGGCCGCGGAAACACCAGCTCCGGTCGTTGATCGACGTGGACCAGCGGCACTGCAACCGCGGACTGCGGTGGTGGCGCCGGCGCCGGAAGGTGGCCGCGCCAGGCCACAGGTCAATCCCGAGCAGGAAAAGGAACTGAAGCGGCAGATGGAGCAAGCTCAGCAGCGCGCGCAGGCCAGGCAGCAGGCGCGGCCGGTTGAGCCGGTGGAGCCCAAGGCGATTGAGGATGCCTCATCACAGGTTGCTGCGGCCGCGCCGGCCGCTGTACAACCCTGGCGCCCTGGCGGCGCCGAATACATCCGGGCCTGGGAATTACCACTCTCGGTTCGCCGCGACATGCCGGAACTGAAGCTGACCATTCATGTGTTTTCGGTGGAGGAGCACAACCGTTTCGTTTTGGTCAACGGTCAGCGGTTCGTTATCGGCGAGATGATCAGCGAGGGGGTCCGATTGGTCGATATTCGACGCGAAGGCGCGATTGTGGACTATCGCGACTATCGATTCCTGCTCGAGCCGTGAGCCGGACCCTGGCGCTAACCCGCTACAGCCGCAATGATCCGTTGTGGCCGTGGGTATTGGTGGCGACTTGCATGATTTGTCTGATGATGCAGCTGGCCTATGCGCTTCTCGGCCCGGCTAACCAGGAGGCCTGGTTGTACTTCTGGGGTTTTTCGCCGCAACGGGTCATGGCCATTCTGGAGCAGCCGCCCCGAGCCTGGCTTGACCCCGATCTGATCGGTGTGGTCACGGCCTTGTTTGTGCATGTCGACTGGCTGCATTTGATCGGCAATCTCGCCTATCTCTGGGTTTTCGGGGTCGCGGTCGAGCGCGCCGTCGGTCACCTCAGGCTGGCGCTGCTTTTCCTGGTGCTTGGTGGGCTGGCCAATCTGTCTGTGGGCTGGCAATTGGCTGACACCAGTACGCAGGTGATTGGCGCCAGTGGGGGCGTATCAGCCATCATCGGGGTCTATCTCGGCCTCTTTCCAGGGCGCCGCATGGGTCTGTGGATTCCGCTCGGGCTCTATCTTCAGTTTGTACGCGTTCCCGCGCTGCTGGTGATCGGCTCATGGTTTACCCTGCAATTGCTTTACAGCTCATTTGGCCCCATGTCGAGCACGGTTGCATGGTGGTCGCACATTGTCGGCTTCCTGCTCGGCCTGTTCGCGGCACTGCTACTTAGACTTTTTTCACGCAAGGTCAACTTTACGCTTCGGGAAGATTGAAAATGTTCAAGGTTGCCTTTCTCAATCAGGTCAAGGTTTACGAGCTTTACTGCAACAAGGTTAGCGGCAGCGACCTTGCCTATGGCTTTATCGAACTGTCTGACCTGATTTTCGATGGCGAGGAGTCGCTTGTCATTGATCCGACCGAGGAGCGCATGCGTGAGGAGTTTGCCGATGTCGAGGTATTACACATTCCCATGCATGCGGTGATCCGGGTCGAGCAAGTCAAAAAGCGCGGGCCGTGTGTGATTCGAGACTCCAAGTCCGGGGAGAAAGTGACAGCCCTGCCACTGGACGGCCCCAGGCGAAAACGATAGAAATAAACGATAGATTTATTGTCCCGACGGCTGGCGCACTCTGGTCGCAGCCGCAAGGCTGTGCTAAGGTTCCCCGCTGTTGTCGAACCTCGAGTCAGCGATGCCAGTTACCGTGCGTTCCGCCCTGATTTTGCTCTGCGCATTTCTTGCGCAGGCAGCCCCTGCTGCCGAACAACAAAATCCCCAGGATGCTTTCTGGGCGCAGCTTTCAGTTCTTTGCGGCAAGGCATTTGCCGGCAAGCTGGTCTCTTACGACGAGCAGATGGATGCCGGTTGGTTGCCGGAGCGGATGGTGATTCACGTCCGCGAGTGCAGCGAGCAGGAAATCAAGGTGCCCTTGTTCGTGGGTGACGATCGATCGCGCACCTGGGTTCTGACCAGGTTCAACGGCGGCATTCGGCTCAAGCACGACCACCGCCACGAAGACGGCAGCGAAGATGCCGTGACCTGGTACGGTGGCCACACGACCGACCCCGGTCGGTCCTGGCGCCAGACCTTCCCGGTCGACGATTATTCCAAGGCATTGTTTCTGACCAGTGGTCTCGAAGGCTCGCTGACCAACTTCTGGTACATGGAAGTTCAGCCGGATCGCCATTTTGCCTATGGCCTGACCCGGGCCGGTCGCCACCTGCGGGCCGAATTCGATCTCACCCGTGAAGTCGAGCCGCCAGCGGCGCCATGGGGTCATGAATAGAGCACGCTTGCTATAAACGATAATAAAGCAACACTTTTCCATTTCGGGGAACATGAGCAATGACTGAGAATAATAAAGGCCAGGGCGTGACCGGGCCAACAACCAATCCTGATCTGCACCGCGTCACCCCGGGCCAGCGAACCCGGCTTGAGCGGGCCTTGAACGTGATCGAGGTTGTCGGCAACAAGCTGCCGGATCCGGCAGTGCTGTTCTTCATGCTCATGATCCTGGTCTGGGCGCTTTCGGCGGTGCTGGCATCGGTTGAATTCTCGGCCGTTCACCCCTCGACCGGGGAGGCGATTCAGGTCATCAACCAGCTCTCTGGCGGTCAGATGGCCAATTTCCTGGTCAACATGGTCAGTGTCTTTGTCAATTTCGCCCCCCTGGGTATCGTCTTGGTCGCCTTGCTGGGTGTCGGCGTGGCCGAGCACACCGGCTTCGTCAACGCCGGCCTGCGCAAGCTGCTGGGATGGACCTCGCTGAGATTACTCACCCCGATGGTGATCCTGGTTGCGATCGTCAGCCACACGGCGGCCGATGCAGGCTACGTGGTGGTGATTCCACTCGGGGCCGTGCTGTTCTATGCCGCCGGCCGCCATCCGCTGGCTGGTATTGCGGCGGCTTTCGCCGGGGTTTCAGGCGGATTTTCGGCCAACTTCATCCCCTCGGCGATCGACCCGATGCTGGCCGGCATCACGGAAGAGGCCGGCCGCGTGCTCGATCCGACGCTGTTTGTCAATCCGCTGGCCAACTGGTTCTTCATGTCGGCTTCCAGTCTGGTCGTGATTGCCGTTGGCTGGTGGCTGACCGACAAGATCATCGAACCCCGTCTGATCAAGGACACGCCGGTCGACGGCGACATGTCCGATATGCCGAAGCTGGAAGCCCTCAGCGAAAAGGAGTCGAGCGGGCTGACCTGGGCCACAATCAGCATCGTTCTGTCCCTGCTGCTGCTGGCCGTGGCGGTGCTGCTGCCAGGCTCGCCCTTGCGTGACCCCAATCCGGACCTGACCCTGTTCGAAAGCATCACCTCGTTCGGGTCGCCGGTCATGCGCTCGATCGTACCGCTGATCTTTATCATGTTCCTGATACCGGGCATCGTCTACGGCTACGTTGCCGGCACCATCGAGACCCACAAGGACATCATCGCCGGCATGACCAAGGCGATGGAATCGATGGGTTACTACATCGTCATGGCGTTCTTTGCCGCCCAGTTCATTGCCGCCTTTTCGGCCTCCAACCTGGGCATTCTGGTGGCGGTCAATGGCGCCGAGGTTCTCAAGGCCATGAATCTGCCGGCCCAGATGACCATTGTCGGCATTATCGCGCTGACCATGTTCGTCAATCTGTTCGTCGGCTCGGCCTCGGCC
>JBGTLI010000302.1:0-6372 GCA_041744195.1 Wenzhouxiangella sp.
TGGGCCGGGCTCGGGGTGGCGCCCAGAGGCACTGACGGTCGCAAATTCCGACGGCTCGCTCCGCTGTGCCGCTCCGGCCTGGCTGAAGTCGCATTCTCACGGCGAATTCGTATTCGACTGGGCCTGGGCGAACGCGGCCGAACGCGCGGGCATTGCCTGGTATCCCAAGCTGCTGGTCGCCGCCCCCTACAGCCCGGTGCCTGGCCCTCGCCTGCTGGGAGCGGCCCGTGATCCCGAGGCAGCACGGATTCTGGTGAATCAGTTGGAGGAGCGCGTAGAAAGCCGCGGGCTGTCCTCGGCCGGAATTAATTTCTGTGATGCCGATGATGCCCGGGCACTGGAAGACGCCGGCTGGCTGGCGCGCTTTGACTGGCAATACCACTGGCACAATCAAGGCTATCGTGACTTCGAGGACTTCCTCGATCGCCTGAAGCGAAAACCACGCAAGAACATCCGTGCCGAGCGCCGTCGGGTGCTCGAAGGCGGCTGGTCGTTTACCTGGAAGGACGGTACGCAACTCTCTGCTGCCGACCTGGACCTGGCCGACCTGTGCTATCAGGGCACGTTCGCACTGTATGGCAATATGCCGATGCTCAACCGGGACTTCTTTGCCCGTTGCGCTGAAGCCTTCGGGTCCGACTTTCTGCTTTGCATCGCCTCACGCGGGGGAATGGATCGCGCGGTGGCCATCTTCTGGCGTGATGACCAGCGTCTCTATGGTCGCTACTGGGGCAGTCTGGAGGAGACCCGCGATGTGCATTTCGAGGCCTGCTATTATCAGGGCATCGACTACTGTATTCAGAACAAACTGCAATGGTTTGAACCGGGCGCCCAGGGCGAGCACAAGATCCGACGCGGTTTTCTACCCCGGAAAACCCGTTCCTTCCACTACATTCGACATCCCGCCATGCGTAACGGCATCGCCCGCTACCTGGACGCTGAAGCCAGGGCGCTGTTGGCGTATCGTGAACAACTGGAACAGCTCAACCCCTTTGGAGCCTGAACCCTCGTGCAGCGCTATCACATACCGCAACTGGGCAAGGATCCAGCCAGCCCATTCCCCCAACCAGCGCTGAGCAACCATCCGGAAGGCCTGGTGGCCTGGGGCGGCGATCTGAGCCCCAAGCGCCTGCTCAATGCCTATCGTCACGGTATCTTTCCCTGGTACGAGCATGGCTCGCCGATACTCTGGTGGTCACCGGATCCGCGTGCTGTGCTGATTCCAGGCAGTTGGGCGCCGCCAAGGCGTCTGCGCAGAACCTTGCGGCAGGGACGCTTTGAAGTTCGCATGGATCATGATTTCACCGCGGTGATCGATGCCTGCGCCGCCCCACGGAACGGGCAGACCGGCACCTGGATCACCCCGTCAATGCGCAAGGCCTACCTGAGACTGCACGAGCTTGGCCATGCCCACAGCGTGGAAATTTTCGATCAGGGTCAACTGGCTGGTGGCCTTTACGGCGTGGCTGTCGGCAGGGTCTTCTTTGCTGAATCAAAATTTCACTGGCGCCGCGATGCCTCGAAGATCGCCTTGTCAGTGCTGATGCGAGCGCTGGAAACCTGGGACTTTCTCCTGACCGATTGCCAGATCTGGAACCCGCACCTGGAACGCCTGGGAGTGCGCCTGCTCAGCTCAGAAGAGTTTCAGGCCGTACTAAAAGCCGGAACGCCACAACCCGGATTGGTTGGAAATTGGGGGCCGCGCCTCGCAAGCGTCAACCTGAGCGACTGGTAAACAGCCGCCGCAACGCCGGATCAGTCGGGCCGCGACCGCGCTTCTGCTCGGCCAGTTCAAGCGTAGCCCGGCCCAGGGCACGAAAGAGATCGCCGGCAGCCGGGCCAAGATGATCGACACTTCCTAGCAGACGGGCCATGGCAGCCTCGTCGCTTCGCTCAATTGGGCCGGTCAATACGCTGTCGGCAGCCCGCCCACGCAGGTTGTCCAGCGTTCCGGCCTGCAGGCTGGCCAACAGGTCGGCGGCAGCTTCAGGGTCCATGCCAGCCGAGTCGGTCAGGCGCCGCGCGAAATCGGTCATGGTGACCAGGTAGTTGCTCGCAACCACGGTTGCGGCGTGATAGGCCGGCTTGCCCGCGCCGGGCAGGGTCAACCAGCGGGCGCCGGCTGCGACAAGAGCGGGCTTCAGTATTTCCAGCGCGTAGGCAGCGCCCTCGCCTGCACACCAGGTTCCAGGCATGGCTTCCAGTGCCCGGTCGGGATCGGCAAACGCTCGCGCCGGATGGATCGAGGCCGCCGGACACCCCAGTGGTTCGAGCACGCCGGCACTCATCGAACCGGATAAGTGGAAAACCAGGTCAGGCTGGCCGGGCATCCGGCACGAAAGACCCAATGCGCCGGCCGCAATCGCGCTATCGGGCAAGCCCAGCAACAGCCAGCCACCCGTCACGGAATGATCCATCTGCTCGACCGCCTGGCCGGCGCCGATGAACTCGACCGCCGCGCTCGAGCTGCCAGGCGCTCGATTGCAGATCTGTCCGATGTCGACCTGCCTGGCTTCGAACAACCAGCGCGCAATGACCCTCGCGGCACGGCCACAGCCATAGACATGCAATACCGGGCGTTTGGCCACGTTGTTACCGAGTGGGAATGGCGTCGTGCCGCTCATCGGGCAACTGCGGCACCTGGCCGGGTGACTGGTCAAGGTGTTCGTCCAGGCGCTCCAGGCCTTCACGGTAACTGCGCCCGATCAGGCCGGGCATCATCAGCCCGACATAACGGCCTGTCAGGTCAAAGGTGCCGAACTCCATCAACATCCCCCAGGTGACCAGCTGGCCGAAGCCTGCGGGCTCGAGACGGAAATAGGTATCGACTTCGCTCTCACCAAGCTCCATCTGCATGTCGATGCGACGTGGGCGTTCGACATCGACGATCCACAACCGGCCCGCGCCACTCCCATCCTCATCGCTCCAGATGAGAGTCGACCCAACCCCGGAATCAGGCCCTTCGATCCGGTAGCCGGCGTCCGGGTTGCGTTGATGCCACGGCGACCACTGGCCGAAGTGCCGGAAATCATTCAAAACCTCAAAGATCACCTCGGCCGGCTGATCGATCTGGAGACTGCGCTCGATCGTCACCTGCCTGGGCAGCATGAAGCCGACCAGGATGACCAGGATGACAATGGTCAACAGAATCGCAAAAACCCGCTTCAACATCTCACTACTCCCTCAATGCCAGCGATCGTCACGCCATGGATCGGGGCGATCCGGTCCATCGTCGGCTCGATTGTCACGCCAATTGTCACGCCAGTTGTTGTCATACCAATGATCACCCTGGCCACTTGAACCCGCATCCTCATCCTCATCCTCGTCATCCCATTCATACCTCTTGACTGGCGGACGATCCCACGCCCTGAAGACGACGGCCAGCAGGAGACCAGTCATCATCCCACTGGCATGCAGCTCCCAGCTCATCAGATGCGCTCCCGGCAGCACGCCCCACAACATGGAACCATAAAGAAACCAGATCAGCAGCGAGACACCGACCGAGCGCATGTCCCGGCGCAACAACCCGGACACGAAAACAAAGGCCAGGATGCCGTAAACCAGGCCCGATGCGCCAATGTGCACGCTCGGCCGGGCAAAAACCCAGGCCAGCGCCGCCGAACCAACGTAAATCATTGGCAACGCCCGCAAGGATGAGTTCGGATACAGAAACAGCATCGCCACGCCGCCAATAAACAACGGCGCGCTATTGGAGCCGATATGAGACAGGTTGCCGTGCAGCAGCGGAGTCGTCAACAGCCCGAGCAAACCGATGCCTTCACGGGGCCGGAGTCCAAACTGGCCCAGGTTGATCATCAACAGGCGCTCGAACAAAAACACGGCCCAAATGACGGCAAGAAACCCAAGCATGATCTTGATGGCGAGAACCAGATTGCGCCCGGCGCGCCCCGAAGCCGTAAATTTCGGGTCGGGCACATGCAACTGCATCAGCCCAGCTCCGCAGGCTGCAGGCCTGAGGCCACAACCTCCCGGACATGATCCAGCAGTCCGCGCAGATCAGCGGTATTCATGCCCGTTGTCTCAATCGGGGGGTGGATGCGCAGGTAGACGGTTCCGGGCTGTATGCGTTTTGAACCCGCCGGCAGCACGTCCCGTGTACCTATCAGGGTCATGGGCAATACGGGTAATTGCTGGTCGATCGCCACCCGGAACGCACCCTTCTTGAAATTCAACAGCTTGCCGCTACGGCTGCGCGTCCCTTCGGCGAAAAAAAGAATTCCGGTGCCGGGCCTGAGGCGTGCGACCGCCTTGTTGATCGCTGTACGCGCCTGGTCGGCGTCGCCGCGATCCACAAAAATATGGCCAATGGCGCGACACCCTGAGGCGATGAACGGCACCTTGTTCAATTCGGCCTTCATCACCCAGCGCAGGTCCAGCCCGCAAAAACCGTAAATTACCGGAATGTCGAACTGGCTCTGGTGGTTGGCGACAACCACATAGGATTGGCTTGGATCAACATGTTCCATGCCCAGCACCTTGACCCGAACCGGCGCAAGCCAGGCGACCACGTGACACCAGGGAACAGCGACGTAAAGATTGGCCAGCCGTTGGGAGATCAGGAGCGAGACAATGATCGACAGCACAGCGCCGACCAGGGTCGCCACGGCAACGATCGGGATGTAGAACAGCCATTGCCAGAGGGGATACAAGGCCAGCAGCGGCGATGGCGCCCGCGAGGATTGGGTTGATTCGGATGATTCTGTCATTCGCCTATCGTAACAAATGAAGTCAGGCCCACGAGGTCAGTACGAGGCCGTCAACAAAAAGGGGCGCCACCACGGGCGCCCCTGTCTGCACGGATTGTCCGGCGCGAAGGATCAGGCTGCCTTGGACTCCTTCTGGCCTTTCCGATCGCGCTCGCCTTCAATCAGGCGGCTCTTGCCGGAACCGATGTCGATCTTGCGCGGCTTCATCTGCTCAGGCAGTTCACGCTTGAGTTCGATGTGAAGCAAGCCGTTCTCCAGGCCGGCACCGTCCACTTCGACATGATCGGCGAGTTGGAAACGACGCTCGAACGAACGGTTGCCAATGCCACGATAGAGGAACTCACCTTCGTTTTCAGAGCGTGATTCCTTCTTGGCGCCCGAAACCGTCAGCGTATTGCGTTCGGTGACGATATCCAGCTCGTCCTCGCCGAACCCGGCGACTGCCATGGTGATGCGGTAGCGGTCCTCGCCCAAAGACTCGATGTTGTACGGCGGGTAGCCGTTGGTCTCGGCCCGGGATGCGTTGGACAGCATGTCAGCCATACGGTCAAAGCCAATGGCCGTTCGATACAGGGGGGTAAGATCAAAAGTAGTCATAACCATATTCTCCTTTGAAGCAATAGGTTGTTCAGTTGTTTTGCCCGCCTTCTCATCAGGCCGGGCGTCATCGAGACCCCTTTCGGCGGCCTCGTTCCCTTAGATAGGAACGTCCTGGCAAAGTTTCAAGAGTAATCGATCGAAACGACCCACAGGCAACGCTCGCCCGCAGGCGTCGGCACGGTCACTTCATCCTCCAGGTTTTTGCCCAGCAGCGCGCGGGCCACCGGCGAGTCGATCGAAATCCAGCCTTTGTCGACATCGGTTTCGTCGGCGCCGACAATACGATAGCTCACCCGCTGCCCATCTTCCTGTTCCAGCACGACGCTGGCGCCGAAGAACACCTTGTCAGGATTCGACGGCTTCGCCTCAACGACCTTGACCACATCCAGACGCTTCTGCAGGTAGCGAATCCGCCGGTCGATCTCGCGCAACTGCTTCTTGCGGTAGATATATTCCGCGTTCTCCGAGCGATCGCCTTCTGCGGCTGCCGCGGTGACCGCTACGGTGACCTCCCGTCGCAGCGCCCAGCGTTCCTTCAGCTCATCCTGCAGGCATCTGAAACCGGCGGCCGTGATGTAGGGGCTTGACGGCTTTGCCGGTGGGCGCCAGCGTGACAACGGTTCAGATCCCGCCCCGGGTCAGCTTCAGCGGATCGAGCAGTTCTTCCAGCTTGTCCCGATCGAGGTCCGTCAGCTCTTCGGCCACATCGATGATCGGGCGACCCTGCTTGTAGGCCTGCTTGGCCGCGGCCGCGCCTTTTTCATAGCCGATGACCCGATTCAGGGCCGTGACCAGAATGGGATTTTTTGCCAGGGCCTCGTTGAGATTGTCCCGGCGCACGGTGAAGGTCGCGATGGCGCGGTCAGCCAGCAGGCGACTGGCGTTGGCCAGAAGCTCCAGGCTTTCCAGAAGCGTGGCGCCAATGACCGGCAGCATGACGTTAAGCTGGAAGTTGCCGGATTGGCCGGCAATTGTGATCGTGGTGTCGTTGCCGATCACGCGGGCAGCAACCATGCAGACAGCTTCCGGGATGACCGGGTTGACC
>JBGTLI010000303.1:0-5143 GCA_041744195.1 Wenzhouxiangella sp.
GGATTTGTCAGCATTCGGTCGAAAAAAAACCGGCCGGATTCATTGAATCCGGCCGGCCTTTTGCTTGTTTAGGTGTGGCCGAGGCAAGGGGGGAACCTCGGCCACGAACCGGATAGGGGAAGGGGGGAACCCCACTCCGGAAACTAAGATTCTAAGGGCCTGATCTCAGGTGTCAAGCAAAAGTAGTCATTTTCTAGACGCAAATCACATAAATTGTTGATTTGCCCAATTCGGGACCTCGGCCAGCCTGCTCCAAAGGGCAAAAACATCACGGCTCGGAGTTATACTTCACGTGCTTGCGACATCCTGGAAATCAACCCGCTTTTACGGAGGAACTATTCCGCCCATGGACTTTCGACTGACAGAAGAACAACAAATGATTCAGGCTGCAGCGCGTGATTTTGCAATGACTGAAATCGCGCCGATTGCCGCTCAATTTGACGCGTCGGGCGAGTTTCCGCTTGCCACCATACGTAAGATGGGTGAGCTGGGACTGATGGGGATCGAGGTGCCGGAAACCTATGGTGGCGCTGGCCTGGACACGGTTGGTTATGCGCTGGCCATGATCGAGATCAGCGCGGCCGATGCTGCTCATGGCACCATCATGTCGGTCAACAACTCTCTGTTCTGCAATGGAATTTTAAAGTACGGTACTGAAGAGCAGAAGCAGAAGTATGTCCGGGCTATCGCAACGGGGGCGGAAATCGGCGCCTATGCGCTGACCGAGCCACAGTCGGGATCTGATGCATCGTCCATGCGCTCGCGCGCGACTCTTGCCGAGGATGGCAGCCACTATGTCATCAACGCACGCAAATCCTGGATTACGTCAGGCCCTGTTGCCCGTTACTGCGTGCTGTTTGCCTCGACCAACCCGGAAGCCGGTGCGCGCGGCATTTCAGCCTTCCTCATCGATGCCGAAAAAGCTGGGTTTCACCGGGGCAAGGCTGAGCCCAAGCTTGGCATCCGGGCCTCGGCGACCTGTGAAATTGAGCTGACTGACTATCAATGCCCCGTGGACGACCGGCTTGGAAAGGAGGGCGAGGGGTTCAAGATCGCCATGAGTGTACTGGATGCTGGCCGTATCGGCATCGCCGCCCAGGCGGTCGGTATTGCCCAGGCCGCCTATGATGCGAGCCTCGAATATGCTCGCGAGCGCAAGGCATTCGGGCGCGAAATTGGCACTTTTCAGATGATCCAGTCCAAGATCGCGGACATGAAAACCAGGCTGGAAGCTTCACGCCTGCTCACCTTGCGCGCGGCCTGGGCCAAGATTCAGGCTCAGGAAACTGGCGCCCGGTTCACGGTTGACGGCTCCATGGCCAAGCTGTTTTCATCTGAGGCGGCCATGTGGATTGCCCATCAGGCCGTGCAGTTGCACGGTGGAATGGGGTATAGCAAGGAAATGCCGGTCGAACGCTACTTCCGCGACGCCAAGATTACCGAAATCTATGAGGGCACCAGCGAAATTCAAAGGCTGGTCATCGCGCGTTCCGAGACCGGCCTGCGCTAGAAATTGTTTATCGCTTCCAACCATTAGCGCCACGCTGACGTCAATTTCAGGCCCCTAAATGAACAGTACCGAAGAACATCGCAAGAGTGATTACCTCGAGTCCATAGAATCACGGATTCGCGAGAGTGGAGGCAAGGAAGAGGCTGCCGAGTTCGCCCGGCAGTTGCTGCAGCGGATCCCGGCCCCCGAGCTGGAATCGGCCGATGTCGTTGACCATGCTGCCCTGTCCCGGGATTTCTTCGAATTCGCGCAGCAGCGTCGTCAGCACGAGGTCAAGCTTCGTACGCTGAACCCGGAACGGGATCGCGAGGGCTGGGAATCGAGCCATACGATTCTGGAAATCATCAACGATGATATGCCGTTCCTGGTCGATTCTGTGGTGCTGGTCCTGTCCGAGCTTGGCCTGTCGGCGCACTTGATCATTCACCCCGTGATGCGGGTTCGACGTGACGGGGATGGCAACTGGCTTGCGTTGTGTGACGCCGATGACGAGGACGGCCAGACTGAGTCGCTGATGCATGTCCAGATTGATCGCCAGACCTATCCCGACAGTCTGGCGCGAATCGAACGGCGCGTTCGCCGTGGGCTTGCCGACGTCCGCCGCGCCGTGGTTGACTGGCGGGCGATGCTCGACAAGGCGCGTGAGATCGCGGCTGAGCTGTGTGAAACCCACTCGCACATGAGCAATGAAGCCATCGAAGAGTCGCGCGACTTTTTCGAGTGGCTGGCCAATGACCATTTCACGTTCCTCGGCTACCGGGAGTACGTGATTGAAAAAGGTGATGGTGGGCGTGTGCTCACGCCGGTGGCGGAAAGCGGCCTTGGCATCATGCATCAGTCTCACCGCAAGGCCCCGGTTCGCAAGCTCAAGGACCTGCCGGGCGGAGGACACGACCCTTCCCTGAACGATCCAATCATCATCACCAAGACGAATGCCCGTTCGATTGTCCACCGCGGTGGATTCATGGACTACATCTCGGTCATTTACTTCGACGCAAAGGGCCAAGTCTGCGGAGAAAAGCGCCTGATCGGACTTTTCACTTCCGGCGCCTATATCCGCAGGTGCCAGGACACACCGCTGGTTCGGCGCAAGGTCGCCAAGGTCATGGCCCAGTCCGGATTGCGCACAGGAAGCCATGCCGGCAAGGCGCTGTTGCATATTCTCGAGACACTGCCTCGCGATGAGCTGTTCCAGGCCTCAGCCGATGAGTTGCTGGATTTGGGCACCGGCATCCTGGATCTTCAGGAGCGTAGTCAGACGCGGCTGTTTATTCGCCGTGAGCGGTTCGGTCGATTCTTCTCCTGTCTGGTGTTCATTCCACGCGACCGCTTCAATACCGAAAATCGCGAGAAAATCCAGTCCATTCTCAAGCGCTCATTGAAAGGAGACCGGCTGGACTTTGCGGTACAGGTCGGCGAATCAAAACTGGCCCGCGTCCATGTAATCGTTCGTCCCCGGGGAATCGAGAAGACCGTTGAGTATCATATTGCGGAAATCGAAAAGAAGATCAAGCAGGCGATCCGGTCCTGGGATGATGGTCTGAGCGAAATTTTGGTACGCGAGCACGGGGAAGAACAAGGGCTGGAACTTAGCCGTCGGTTTGCCAAGGCGTTTCCCGCGTCCTACATGGAAGACGTCTCGCCGAACGTCGCCCGCCATGACGTGGACAATATATCGCGTCTGCGCCACCGGGAAGACCTTCGCATGAGCCTGTACAAGCCGCGCCAACGCGGCGACGGCATCATACGCTTCAAGTTGTTCAAGTATGAACGGCCGATCCCGCTGAGCGAGGTTTTGCCGATGCTGGAAAACCTCGGCATGCGCATCCTGTCCGAACGGCCCTACGAGCTGAAGCTGCCTGACGGACATCGTGTCTGGATCCAGGATTTCGACATGCAATCGTCGGAAGGCGATGAGATTCGCCTCAATCTCATCCGGGAGAATTTCCAGATTGCTTTCGAGCAGACATGGCGGAATCATTGCGAAAACGACGGTTTCAACCGACTGGTGCTTCAGGCCCATCTGAGCTGGCGTCAGGTCACCTTGCTGCGGGCTTGCTGCAAGTACATGTTGCAGACGGACATTCCCTTCTCCCAGGCCTATATGGAGCAGACGCTGTCGGCCTGGCCTTTGGTCGCCCGCTTGCTTGTCGAGTACTTCGAGACTCGATTCGACCCTGAACGAAGGAGCGCCGGCAAGCAGCAGCGCACAGCCGGCCGCAAGGCGCTGGAAGCCCACTGTCGGGAGCTTGCATCAGGGTACAGTGATGAGGTCCTGACCGAACTGCTCGACGATGTTTTTCATCAGCGTGAAAGTGAGCAGGTTGAAGCCGACGCCATATCGATTCGCAAAACGATCCTGCGTGCGATCGACAGCGTGTCCTCGGCAGACCAGGATCGCATTCTACGTGCGTTCTACGATCTGATCCGCGCCATACTGCGAACCAACTTCTTCCAGCAGGATGCCCAGGGCGAGTATTCCGAGTATCACAGTTTCAAACTTGATTCTTCAATTGTTCCCGACCTCCCCAGGCCGCGACCGTTTCGCGAGATCTGGGTCTATTCTCCACGGGTCGAGGGCATTCATCTGCGCGGCGGCAAGGTTGCGCGCGGCGGCTTGCGTTGGTCGGATCGGCGCGAGGATTTCCGGACTGAAGTCCTTGGCCTGATGCGTGCGCAGAACGTAAAAAACACCATGATCGTCCCGGTTGGCGCGAAAGGTGGGTTTGTGGTCAAGCAATTGCCGGAAAGCGATGACCGTGATGTGGTCATGGCCGAGGTCATTTACTGTTATCGAAGCTTTATCAACGGCTTGCTGGATATTACCGACAACCTCGACGGTGACAGGGTCATCCCGCCAAATCAGGTTGTCCGGGCCGATGACGAAGACGACCCTTACCTGGTGGTCGCCGCTGACAAGGGAACGGCGACGTTTTCCGATATTGCCAATGCCATTTCGGCGGACCATGGCTTCTGGCTGGATGACGCGTTCGCTTCTGGCGGATCGAACGGCTACGATCACAAGAAGATGGGTATTACGGCCAAGGGCGCGTGGGAATCCGTCAAGCGACATTTCCGTGAACTGGGGCTCGATACCCAGGAAGACGAATTCGACGTTGTCGGTATCGGTGACATGGCCGGCGATGTGTTTGGAAATGGCATGTTGCTGTCACGGCACATTCGCCTGAAAGCGGCCTTCAACCACATGCACATCTTTCTGGACCCGGAGCCCGACGCTGAAAAGAGCTTCTCCGAGCGCGAACGAATGTTCAACCTGCCGCGTTCGTCCTGGTCAGATTACGACAGGAGTCTGATTTCCAAGGGTGGTGGCGTATTTTCACGTCAGGCCAAATCGATCGAAGTCTCACCCGAAGTTCGGCAGTGGCTTGGCATCGAGGAGGAGTCACTTGCGCCTCATCAGTTGATCAGGGCCTTGCTCAAGGCACCAGTGGATCTGCTCTGGAATGGCGGTATCGGCACTTACATCAAAAATACCGCTGAAGCCCACGCCGATGTCGGCGACCTCGCCAACAACCTCGTTCGGATCAATGGCGCCGAAGTTCGCTGTCGCGTGATCGGAGAGGGTGGCAACCTGGGTCTGACTCAGCGTGGACGAATCGAATACGCCATCCA
>JBGTLI010000304.1:0-12340 GCA_041744195.1 Wenzhouxiangella sp.
GATGATCGCCGAGGTCAAGTACTACTCGTTACAGTTCTACAATACAATCCGTACGCACGGGACGCTGGGGATGAAAACCCCAGTTTCCTTTGGAATAGAAGCATGAAATCCCGTGTCTACTTAAGCGGGGTCAGTCCAGTCTTCCGTCTTCCGTCTTCCGTCTTCCGTCTTCCGTCTTCCGCCCTCAATCGACGCTCTCCTCCACCACCGGCAAGCCCGCGTCGCGTACCCAGACATCGCGCTGCGGGAACGGAATCTCGATGCCGGCCTTGCCGAGTTCCTTGTAGATTTTCATGTACAACTCGTGGGTGACCAGGCCGCGCTCTGACGGGTGGTTGACCCAGCACAGCAACTCGAAATCGAGGCTGGAGTCGCCAAAGCCGCGCATGCGCACGCGCGGCGACGGATCGTCGCACACGGTTTCGTGTTCCTTCGCGACCCGTTCGACCAGGTCGACGACCGCTTCAACGTCGGAGCCATAAGCCACGCCGATCTTCAGGCGGATGCGGAACTTGATCCAGCGCCCGCCAGACTCGTTGTAGATCTTGGCATTGGCCATTTCCGAGTTGGGTACGATGATTTCCACATCGTCGCGGGTCAGCAGGCGGGTTGAGCGAATGCCGACCTTGGTGATTTCGCCGCGATCACCGGTGTCGAGAACGATATAGTCGCCAAGCTTGTAGGGGGCATCGGCAATGATGAAGAACCCCGCGAACAGGTTGGCCAGGGTATCGCGGGCGGCAAAACCGACCGCGATGCCGATGACCCCGGCCGAGGCCAGCCATGCGGTCGGGTCGATATCCCAGACCATCAGCAGAGCATAGGCGATGATGCCGACGATCAGTATGGTGAAAATCAGATCAAACAGGGGGATGGTGCGTTCTTCGACGATCGCGTAACGGTCGCGAACCCGGCCAAGTATGCTCAAACCGATATGGCTGGCGCGCAGCGCCGATTTCATCAGGCGCAGAATCAACAGGCTCAAGATGATGCGGATGATGACCTGCTCGACCCGCTCGCTGAAACCCACCACCTGCACCGCCAGCACCAGGACGATATAGCCCACCAGCAGCGAGGCGACATTGGCCACGACCCGCAGCAACTGGGTGTCGAGGCCGGCCGGATCACCGGATATCAGCTTATTGCCCCAATGAAGCACGACGCCGCGGCCAATGACCGCCAGGCCAATGCCAAGAACAACGACTGCCAGGGCCAATACGATCGGATAGGCGGCGAGGAAATCCCAGGTCCCGACCATGGCATCGGGCAGCCAATGCGGCGGCAATGCGCGTTCGATCACCTCGGGTTCGGTCACCTCAGGCTCGCTCATCCAGAGGCGTCCTCGCGGCAAGCCCCGTCATCCGGCTGCGGACCCAGGTGGTTCTGGCCACGTGACCGGGCGAGCGCGATCTGGCGCACCCTTTCGCGCAGGCCAGCCAGCCGGGCCGGCGTGAACTGCTCGTCGCACAGGCCGCAGCCGCCGTGCTCGGTCACTGGCGGCATGCCGTCTTCATGCAGGCCGGGCACCGGCAAGCGGCAATTGGCGCAAACCGGCCGGCCGACCGGCTGCAAATGATGATCAACACTGACCCGATCGTCAAACACGAAGCATTCTCCCTCCCACAGCGACTCTGAAGCCGGAATGGCGCGCATGTAATTCAGGATGCCGCCTTCGAGTTGGTAAACCTGATCATAGCCGTTGGCCAGCAGCCAGGCGCTGGCTTTCTCGCAGCGTACACCGCCGGTACAGAACATGGCCACCGGCTTCTCGCGCTCCAGATTGCTCAACGCCCAGTCGCGAAACTCAGTGAACGTGTCCGTGGCCGGATCTGCCGCACCGCGAAAGCTGCCGAGTTCGACTTCGTAGCGGTTGCGGGTGTCGACCAGTTGGACCTTCCCGCCCTGAAGCAACTGATGCCAGGCGAGCGGGTCCAGGGCCTTGCCGGTGGCGGCTTGTGCGGGTTTGAGCGCCGGGTCGAACGTGATGATCTCCGGCCGGATCCGAACCCTGAGGCGCAGGAAGGGCACATGCTCGACTTCCTGGCGATTGACCACCAGTTGATTGATGCCCTGTTCTTCAGCAAGCCAGTCGACCCAGGCCTGCACCGATTCGGGCCACCCACCGAGACTGAAGTTGATACCTTCGTCGGCCAGCAGCACCGTGCCGAGCAGGGCCAGCTCGCGGGCGCGCACCCGCATGCGCTCACGGCGCAGGGCCAACCGATCAAGTTCCAGAAACTGGTAGGCGCTAAGCAACTCCACGCTCAAAAGGGTCTCGCAATCGAAGCCAGCCGCTATTGTAAGCGCCTGTCTGAACAAAAAGCGCCGCTCGCCCGTAGCCGAAAGAGGGACAATACGCGCTTCGTTACTTTTATTTGAGAAGTCACCATGCCTGTGCATGACAGCGTCGACGTTCTGGTGATCGGCAGCGGCGCCGCCGGCCTGGCTCTGGCCCTGCGTCTGCCTGAGACTTTATCTGTCGCCCTGGTCAGCAAGGACTCAGTCGATGCCGGCGCCACCTGGTACGCCCAGGGCGGCATCGCCGCGGTTCTGGAAGCAGAAGATTCGATCGAAGACCATTTCCACGACACCCTCGCCGCCGGGGCCGGCCTGTGCCAGGCCGAAGTTGTCGACTTCACGGTTCGCCAGGGTCCGGCCATGATCGAGTGGTTGACCGAACTGGGGATGGCATTCAGTCGCCAGGACGGCGACTGGCACCTGACCCGCGAAGGCGGCCACAGCCACCGGCGGGTGATTCACTCGGCCGATGCCACTGGAAAGGCGCTGGGCGACTGCCTGGCTGACCATGCCCGTCGACGACCGAATATCCGAATGCTGGAAAGGCGCTATGCCGTCGATCTGATCGTTGACCGGAAGACCGAACCGGCAAGTTGTACCGGCGCCTACCTGTTCAATAGTCAAACGGACCGGGTCGAGAGCCTGTCGGCCCGGGTTGTGGTCCTGGCCACGGGCGGGGCCAGCAAAGCCTGGCTGTACACCAGCAACCCCGATGGCGCCAGCGGCGATGGCATTGCCATGGCCTGGCGCGCCGGCTGCCGCGTAACCAATATGGAATTCAACCAGTTCCATCCCACCTGCCTGCACCATCCACTGGCCAAATCCTTTCTGATCAGCGAGGCCCTGCGCGGCGAAGGGGCGATCCTGCGACTGCCCGACAGCGAAGCCTTCATGGCCCGCTTCGATTCCCGTGCCGAACTCGCGCCGCGCGATATCGTCGCACGCGCCATCGATCACGAGATCAAGCGACTGGGCATCGATTGCGTTTACCTGGACATCAGTCATCGCCCGGCCGCCTTTATCGAGCGGCATTTCCCAACCATCCTTAAGCGCTGCCAGGAGTTTGGCATCGACATTCGCACCACGCCGATACCGGTGGTGCCGGCCGCCCATTACACCTGTGGCGGCATCCGGACCAACCTGCACGGCCAGACCGATGTCGATCAATTGTTCGCGATCGGCGAATGCGCCTGGACCGGCCTGCACGGCGCCAACCGGCTGGCCAGCAACTCGCTGCTCGAATGCCTGGTATTCGGTCACGCCGCTGCTGCCGAAATCGCCCGATCAATCGACACTGTTGCCCGGCCGCCGACCGCGCCAGTCTGGGACGAGTCGCAGGTCACCGATTCGGACGAAGACGTGGTGATCGCCCATAACTGGGATGAACTGCGCCGCACCATGCGCGACTACGTCGGCATCGTGCGTACCGACAAGCGACTGCAACGCGCCGCCCGTCGTGTCGAGATGCTGCAGGCCGAAATTCATGACTACTATTCCAACTACAAGATCAGCGCCCACCTGATCGAGCTGCGTAACCTCGCGCTGGTCGCCGACCTGATCATCCGCTCAGCCCGGGCCCGCAAGGAAAGCCGCGGACTGCACTACACCCTCGACTGGCCGGAAACTCTGGCCGAAGCGCAAGATACGGTACTGGATCCGGCCGAGCCGGATCCAGGGTGAAAGGTAAAAGGTAAAAAGGTAAAAGGATTTTTTTCCCTTTCACCTTTCACCTTTCACCTTTCACCTTTCACCGTTTTTGAGTTACAATTAACCGGCTTTGCTGTTTGTGCGGCAAGGACAATACACACGTTGATCGTCACATGGCCGCGGGGTTGCCCGCGTCGGGTTTGAAATTCCTTAAGGATTTTTAACCCGGCCACGGTTCGCAGGCATGGGATCAGCGGAGGCTTAAACCCCGGACAAAGCACTTTTCGCCACACGCCGCATTTGAAATGCGCCGGCATGCGCTGCGTCCACAGATCATAAGGATGATCCAATGCCCAATGTCACTATGCGCCAGATGCTTGAAGCCGGCGTGCACTTCGGACACCAGACCCGTTACTGGAACCCCAAGATGGAGCCGTATATTTTCGGCGCCCGGGGCAAGATTCACATTATTAACCTCGAAAAGACCCTGCCGTTGCTCAAGGAGTCCCTGGACTTCATGAGCCGCATGGCCAGCCGTCGCGGCACCATCCTGTTTGTCGGCACCAAGCGCGCCGCGGGCAAGTCGGTTGCCGAGGAAGCCACGCGCTGCAACAGTCCTTTCGTCTCGCACCGCTGGCTCGGCGGCATGCTGACCAACTTCCGCACTGTTCGCCAGTCAATCACCCGCCTCAAAGAACTCGAGCAGATGGAAGTTGACGGCAGCTTTGCCAAGCTGGTCAAGAAGGAAGTTCTTCAGCTGACCCGGGAACGCGACAAGCTCGAGCGCAGCCTGGGCGGAATCAAGGACATGAATGGCCTGCCTGACGCCATTTTTGTCATTGATGTCGGCCATGAATCCATTGCCGTAGCCGAGGCCCGCAAACTGAAGATCCCGGTGATCGCCGTGGTCGACACCAACCATTCTCCGGAAAAGATCGATTACGTGATTCCGGGCAATGACGATGCCATCCGCTCGGTCCGCCTCTATGCCCAACTGGCGGCCGATGCCATCCTCGAAGGCCGCGCTTCAGCGCCGGTGCCGACCGGCGACGCCAACGAGTTCGTGGAACTGGATGCCGATGGCAACCCGATTGAGGTTGATGCCGATGAGCAGGCCAGCAAGCGCGCCGCAGCCAAGAAAAAGTCTGCATCGAAGGTCACCAAGAAAACCGCCCAGAAGAAGTCTGCTGCCGAGACCGCCGAACCCGCCCACGAATCGGTCAAGGCTGGCGAGGCTCGCGAGCCCGAAGTAGCGGCTGAAGCGGTAGAAAAGCCGGCCGCAGCCGAAAAGGCGCCGGAAAGCGAGCAGGAAGCCGCACCTGCTGAAAAAACCGCCGATGCCGCAGCGACGACGGAGGCCCCAGCAGCCGAAGACGCGGCCAAGCCAGCGCCGAAGAAGGTGAGCAAGAAAAAGGCCTTCAAGAAGAAAGTGGCCGCCAAGGCGGACGACGCTTCCTGAATCCATTTTTCTTGACTTTAACTTCGTGGCATTAACCATGGCATTACTAGTAAGGAACTCTGACCAATGAGCATTACCGCAGCACAAGTCAAGGAACTCCGCGAGCGCACAGGCGCCGGCATGATGGAGTGCAAGAAGGCGCTGGTCGAAACCAGCGGCGACATGGATCTGGCCATCGAGCACCTGCGTAAATCCGGGCTGGCCAAGGCCGACAAGAAGGCTGGTCGGGTGGCTGCCGAAGGCGCCGTTGTGCACGCCGCCGGGGATCACCTGGCCGTCCTGGTCGAAATCAACTCCGAAACCGACTTCGTGGCCAAGGACGACAACTTCCGCGGCTTTGCCGAAGAAGTGGCCGGCCTGGCGCTGGAGGCGGAAGACATCGGGGCGCTCCTCACCGCGACGATGGCCAGTGGCGACACGGTGGAAGATGCACGTCAGCAACTGGTTTCCAAGGTCGGTGAAAATGTCCAGGTCCGCCGCATGGCCCGCCTGGAAGCCGGCCACGGTGTCGTCGGCAGCTACATCCACAGCGGCCGCATCGGCGTCATGGTGGCCCTGACCGGCGGCGATGAAGAGCTGGCCCGCGATATCGCCATGCACATTGCCGCGCTCAACCCCGCCTATCGCGATGTGGCTGATGTTCCGGCCGATGTCATGGAAAAGGAAAAGGAAATCCTGATTGCCCAGGCCGCCGACAGCGGCAAGCCGGCCGATATCATTGAAAAGATGGTTGTCGGTCGCCTGAAAAAGCACCTGGCCGAAATCACCCTGACCGGACAGCCGTTCGTCAAGGACGGTGATGTCACCGTCGGCAAGCTGCTGAAGGACAAGGGCGCGGCAATCGATTCGTTTATTCGCCTTGAAGTTGGCGAGGGTATCGAGAAGGAAGAGACCGATTTTGCCGCTGAAGTCATGCAGCAGGCTCGTGGTAACTGAATAGCGCCTACTCTTACTACCCCATTGACACCGAAACGGGAGCACCGGCATGGCTAAAGCGATTTATCAACGTATTCTGCTTAAGGTCAGCGGTGAAGCCCTGCTGGGTGAGCTCGATTACGGCATCGACCCCAAGGTCAGCTCGCGCATCGCGCGCGAGGTGGCCGCAGTGGTCGACTCCGGAGTCCAGATTGGCATCGTCATCGGGGGGGGGAACATCTTCCGGGGCAAGGGCCTGGCCGCCTCCGGCATCGACCGGATCACCGGCGACCACATGGGCATGCTGGCAACGGTGATGAACGCCCTGGGCCTGCAGGACGCCCTGGAGCGGGCCGGCGTGTCGACCCGGGTGATGTCGGCCATTTCCGTGCGCGAGGTGTGCGAAGACTACATCCGTCGTCGCGCCATTCGGCACCTGCAGAAGGATCGTGCGGTGATTTTCGCCGCCGGTACCGGCAACCCTTTCTTCACGACCGATACCGCAGCCAGCTTGCGCGCCATTGAAATCGGCGCCGACCTGATGATCAAGGCGACCCAGGTCGATGGCATCTATTCGGCCGACCCCAAAATAGACAGCACCGCAGAGCGCTACACTCGAATCAGTTACGATGAGGTGATTGAACGCAAGCTGGCGGTCATGGATACCAACGCCATCGTGCTGTGCCGTGATCAGTCCATGCCGATCCGGATCATCGACTTAAACCGCGCCGGCGATTTGCAACGCTTGATCACCGGAGAGGATGTCGGCACCCTGGTCAGCTGAACCGGGTTGCCAACAGTGTGTACGCTCGTCGGGGAGGCTACAATCCGCGGGCCGGCAGCCACAATGGGCGACTTACAACGAGGTGAACCATGCTGAACGACATTAAGAAAGACGCAGAATCCAGAATGGGCAAGAGCATCGATTCGCTCAAAAGCGAGTTGGCCAAGATCCGTACCGGACGCGCCCACCCCAGCCTGCTGGAACACATCACGCTCGAATACTACGGCTCTGAAGTACCACTGAACCAGGTGGCCAACATCAGCGCCGAAGACGCGCGCACCCTCAGCGTGGTGCCATTCGACAAATCCATGGTGCAGAAGGTCGAAAAGGCGATCATGACCTCTGACCTGGGCCTCAACCCGGCCACCTCGGGCGTCAATATCCGCGTTCCGCTGCCGGCACTGACAGAGCAGCGCCGTACCGAACTGGTCAAGGTGGTCCATTCCGAAGGCGAACAGGCCAAGGTGGCCATACGCAATATCCGTCGTGACGCCAACAATCAGCTCAAGGATTTTCTGAAGGAAAAAGAGCTGTCAGAAGATGATGTGCGCCGCGGCGAAACGACCGTTCAGCAGTTGACCGATCAATTTGTCGCCCAGGTTGATGCACTGGTCGGCGCCAAAGAGCGGGAGCTGATGGAAATCTGAGGGTGACCGCCATCCCCACCTTGCCACAGCATGTTGCCATTGTCATGGACGGCAACGGCCGCTGGGCCCTTCGCCAGGGCAAACCGCGCTCCCAGGGCCACCAGGCAGGCAGCGAGGCGCTCAAGCGCGCGGTAGAAGCGATCATGACCCACAAGATCAGGCATCTGACGGTTTACGCCTTCTCCAGCGAAAACTGGAACCGGCCGACGATGGAGGTGCGCCAGTTGCTGGATCTGTTCATGAAGGCGCTGACCCGGGAAGTCCGCAAGCTCGATGAGCATGGGGTCTGCATCCGCTTTATCGGCGATCGCTCGGCCTTCAACCGGGCCTTGCGTGACGGCATGAGCCGGGCCGAACGACGGACCGAAAGCAACAGCGAATTGCTTCTCAACGTCGCGGTGAACTATGGCGGGCGGGACGATATCCTGCATGCTGCCCGTGAACTGGCCCGGCGCGTGCAGGCTGGCGAGCTGAGTCTCGACCTGATCGATGAACAAACCTTCCACCGCCACCTGTCGCTTCAGGATGTTCCGGCTCCGGACTTGCTGATTCGCACGGGTGGCGAGCAACGCCTTTCGAATTTCCTGCTCTGGCAACTGGCTTACACGGAACTGTATTTTACCGATGTGCTGTGGCCGGACTTCGCCGCCGAGCACGTGGAAGCCGCACTCGAAGACTTCGCCAGTCGTGAGCGACGTTTCGGTGGCCTGGGCAAAGTCAAAAGTGCTTAGAACCCGGGTCATCACCGCCGTCATCATTGCCCTGATCGGTCTTTGCGCCCTGTTTGTGCTGAGCCCGGTAGCCTTTGCAGCATTGGCCGCCATCGTTCTGCTCGGCGCCGGGGGCTGGGAAGGGGCGCGGCTGAGCGGTGTGCGCAACAACTGGCTGCGGGTCGGTTTCGCCCTGTGTCTGCTGGCAGCGGCGAGCCTGACCTGGATCGCCCATGAACCCGCCCGGATCATCATCTACCTGTTGCCAGGCTGCCTGTTGTGGCTGGGCCTGCTGGCCTGGCTGTCGCGGCCCAACCTCGGCCGGGCAGAATCGCCGGCCCATATCCTGATCAAGCTCAGCGTACTGGCTGTCGTCCTGTTGACGGCGTGGCTGGCCCTGAGCTGGATCCAGTCCGTCTCACCCTGGCCTGTTCTGATGTTGATAGTGATCATTGCAGCGGCCGATGTTGGCGCTTATTTCACCGGCCGGAAAATCGGCGGCCCCAAGCTGGCGCCCTCGATCAGCCCCGGCAAGACCCGTTCCGGAGCGCTGGGCGGGCTGGTTTGTGCCATCGTCCTGACCGCCCTGGCTGCAATTGTGATGCCTCAAAGCCCCTTCTCGCCCGTGGTGGCCGGGGTTCTGGCCGGTGGTCTGGCCATCGTTTCCATGGGTGGCGACCTGTTTATCAGCCTGCTCAAGCGCCAGCGGCAAATGAAAGACACCTCCAATCTGTTGCCTGGCCATGGCGGCATTCTGGATCGCTTCGACAGCCTCGCTGCCGGCCTGCCCTTTTTTGCCCTGGCGGTTGCTTTGTGGGCCCAGTAATCGAACCAAATTCCCATCGCGTTGCCGATACAATACCAAGGCAATCCTTGCCTAAGCCGCTGTGTGCGGCTTTTCTGCCGACACATACCTGATGATGGAAGTAATCGGACCCATATTCTGGCTGATCGTGGCACTCGGTCTGCTCATCAACTTTCATGAGTACGGGCACTATTGGGTGGCCCGCCGCTGTGAGGTGCGGGTACTGCGCTTTTCGGTCGGCTTCGGGCGAGCCCTGTGGTCGCGCACGGCCGCCGATGGCACCGAGTATCGCATCGCCGCCATTCCGCTGGGCGGCTACGTCAAGATGCTGGACGAACGCGAAGGCCCGGTTGCTCCGAAAGACAGGAGCCAGGCCTTCAACGGCAAGCCAATCGGGCAGCGGATCGCCATTGTCGCCGCCGGGCCGGTATTCAACCTGATTTTCGCCGTTGCCGCCTTTTGGCTGATGTTTGTCGTCGGTATTGCGGAAACCCGACCGGTGCTGGGCCCGACCACGGGCCTGGCGGCCGAAGCCGGCCTGCGCGA
Source organism: Wenzhouxiangella sp. (assembly GCA_041744195.1). Lineage (GTDB taxonomy): Bacteria > Pseudomonadota > Gammaproteobacteria > Xanthomonadales > Wenzhouxiangellaceae > Wenzhouxiangella. The sequence continues at coordinate 9,812 of JBGTLI010000304.1, forward strand.
GCAGGACATGATTGTCGCCATCGACCAGCGCAAAACCGAGACCTGGACCCACGCCCTGCTTGGCCTGATGCCGGCAGCGCTCGACCGGCGCGCGGTAAATGTTGAAGTCGAAGACATTGATGGTTTGCGCCGCCAGGTGAGACTGTCGCTTGACCGGGTCGGCCCGGACTTCAATGAAGAGAACACCCTGAGTTATCTCGGGCTTGAGCCCTGGCGCCCCGATCTGCCCGCCCGGATCGGTGAGGTCGCTTCGGGTTCGCCTGCGGCAGAGGCCGGCATGCGCGACGGTGACCGGATTGTCGCCATTAATAACCAGCCCGTTTACGGCTGGCGAGATGTGGCCGGCCTGATCCCGCAAATGGCGCTGGATGATAGCGGAACAGTGCAGGCGCTGGCGCTGGAAATCGACAGGAATGGTCGGCGAATGAATTTCGAGGTCACCCCGGAGTTGCAGCAGGGTCGACCGGTCATTGGGATCCAGGCGCCAGAACCCGGCCCGGAGCTCCAGGCTCAGTTCGACCGGATGTTCACCATTCTGCAACTTGGCCCCGTTGCCGCGCTCGGCGAGGCCACCAGCGAGACCTGGCGCCTGACCACCGCAACCCTCGGTATTCTTGGCAGAATGGTGACCGGATCGGCCTCCCTGAGCAACCTGTCCGGCCCGATCACCATTGCCCGCATGGCGCACTCGTCGGCCCGGCTGGGCTTTTCAAGATTCCTGTTTTTTCTGGGTCTGATCAGCCTGTCGCTGGCGATCATCAACCTGCTGCCGATCCCAATGCTGGACGGTGGCCACCTGATGTACTACCTTGCAGAGCTCATCAAGGGCTCGCCGGTATCGATGCGCACCCAGATCGTCGGTCAGTACGTGGGTCTGTTGCTGGTGGTCAGCCTGATGGGACTGGCCGTTTTTAACGATATATTACGCCTGATCACCTAAACTGCGTCGGCTCTCCTCCGCCGGACTGCCGCCGTGAACGGAAAACAAGGTTTTTCATGAAAAAGTTCTGCCTACTGCTACTGCCATTGCTGATCCTGGCTTCGAACCAGGTCGCTGCCGAACCATTCCGCGTGACCGACATCCGGGTCGACGGACTACAGCGGATATCCGAAGGCACTGTCTTCAGTTTTATTCCGGTTGAGGTTGGTGACGAACTCACGCCCTCTTTGGGCCGAAGCACCATTCGGGATCTGTACCGAACCGGGTTCTTCAACGATATCGCGCTTGAGCGTGAAAATGGGGTCCTGGTCATTCGGGTCGAGGAACGCCCGGCCATCTCGTCGATCAGCATTACCGGCAACAAGAAGATCGATTCGGACGAACTGATGCCGGCGCTGGCGGCGGTCGGCATCGCTGAAGGGGAAATCTTCAATCAGCTCGAAATCGACCGGGTTCAGCAGGAACTGGTTCGACAGTACTACTCACGTGGGCACTACAGCGTGAGTGTCGATCCCCGCGTCACGACCCTGGAGCGAAACAGGGTGGATTTGTCGATTGTGGTGTCCGAAGGCGATCAGGCGCGTATCCGCCATATCAATATCGTCGGCAATGAAAACTTCAGCCAGCGGGAGCTGCGAGACAATTTCGAGTCCCACACCACCCGCGGCCTGTTTTTCTGGAGGAACCGCGACCAGTACACACGGGAACGGGTTGCCGGCGACCTTGAAGTGCTGCGCTCTTTTTACATGGATCGCGGTTATATCGACTTTGCCATCGAATCGACCCAGGTTTCCATCAGCCCGAACCTGCAGGAGATCTTTGTCACCGCCAATATTCGTGAAGGGGAAGTCTTTACCGTCAGCGATGTCATCTTCACCGGCGATCTGGTCATGCCAGAAGAAACCCTGCGGCTTTTGATGCAGGTCAAGGTCGGCGAGAGATTCTCGCGCCGGGACCTTGAGCAGAGCATGGAACGAATTTCGGCGCTGCTGGCAAATGTTGGCTATGCGTTTGCCAACGTCAATCCGGTTCCGCGGATTGATCGGGTAAACCGCGAGGTTCAATTGAACTTCTTCATTGAGCCCGGACACCGGGTGTATGTCCGCCGGATCGATTTCAGGGGCAACACCCAAACCAAGGATGAAGTCCTTCGCCGTGAAATGCGTCAGTTTGAAGGCGCCTGGTTCTCGCAGAACGCCGTCGACCGCTCCCGTCTTCGCCTCCAGCGCCTCGGTTTCTTCGACAACGTCAATATCGAGACGATTCCGGTCGAGGGCACTGACGACCAGATCGACATCCTGGTGAACGTTACAGAAGTAGCCTCCGGAAGTTTCCAGGTAGGCCTTGGCTTCTCTCAGTTTCAGGGCATCATTGGTCAGATCTCCGTCGAGCAAAGCAACTTCCTTGGCACTGGCAGACAGGTCGGCGCTTCCCTGCAGAAAAGCCGAATCACAACCCAGGCCAGCGTCAATTACCTCAACCCCTACTGGACCGATGATGGCGTGTCGCGCGGTTTCTTCCTAAGATTCAGCGAATTCAACACCTTGGGGGGCCGCAGCTCCGCCCTTGCCGAGTTTTCCAGCAGCGAG
>JBGTLI010000305.1:0-1813 GCA_041744195.1 Wenzhouxiangella sp.
CGCCACCCTGAGAAACCGCATCCAGCGCTACGGCCTGGTGTAATTCATCTCCACCACTGATCACCACCATGCCTCAACAACCTGCACGACTTGCATTGCTCAGCGTGTCGGACAAAACCGGTCTGGCTGAACTTGGCCGCAGCCTGGTCGACAAGGGCTGGAAAATCCTGTCGACCGGGGGGACCGCGAAAACCCTGAGTGACGCCGGAATCGACGTTATCCAGGTCTCCGACCACACCGGCTTTCCTGAAATCATGGGCGGAAGGGTCAAGACCCTGCACCCGGCAATTCACGGGGGCATCCTGGCCCGACGCGATACCGACCAGACCGTGCTGGCGGAGCAGGGCATTGATGCCATCGATCTGGTCGTAGTCAACCTGTATCCGTTCGCCGCCACCGTGGCCCGGCCAGGCTGCACAATCGTTGAGGCCATAGAACAAATCGATATCGGCGGGCCGGCCATGATCCGCGCCGCGGCCAAAAACCATGCGGATGTCTGCGTCGTCTGCGACCCGGCCGACTACGGCCAGATCATTGAGCAACTACCAGACCTGCCCGATCCGGAACACCGTCGGCGCCTGGCCATCAAGGCCTTCGCCCACACCGCCGCCTATGATGGCCAGATCAGCCAGTACCTGGCCATAAGCACCGAACCCGATCCGCTGCCCTCAGTTCTGAACATCAACCTCGACCAGGCCGCAGCACTCCGCTACGGTGAAAACCCGCACCAGGCCGCCGCCCTCTATCGCGAACGCAACCGCGGCCCCGAAGGCCTGGCCGGAACAGCCCCGCTGCAGGGCAAGGCCCTGTCGTACAACAACCTGCTCGATGCCGATGCCGCCTGGGAAGGCGTGCAGGCCCTCGGTGAGCAACCGGCCTGCGTCATCATCAAGCACACCAACCCCTGTGGCGCGGCCAGCGCCGATACGCTGAATGATGCCTTCGACAAGGCACTGGCCTGCGACCCGACCTCGGCCTTCGGCGGCATCGTCGCCTTCAACCGCGAACTCGACGTCGACCTGGCCGCCAAACTGACCGATCGTTTTCTCGAAGTCATCATCGCCCCGTCAGTCACCAATGCGGCCCTGGAGCAACTGGCCGCAAAGAAAAACCTGCGCGTTATCGCTCCTCGCCCGGCCGCATCACCCGCCCTGCAATTGCGCGCCATCAACGGCGGCTGGCTGGTCCAGCAATCAGACCCCGCGGCCGAAACGTTCGAACTGGAAGTGGTCACAAAGCGCGCCCCGACCGAAGCCGAACTGCGCGACCTGCGCTTTGCCTGGGCCACCGTCAAACTGGTTCGCTCCAACGCCATCGTCTACGCCCGCGATCGCGCCACCGTCGGCATTGGCGCCGGCCAGATGAGCCGGGTCGATTCGGCCCGAATCGGCGCTCTCAAGGCCGAAGATGCCGGCCTCGGACTCAGCGGCGCCGTCATGGCCTCCGATGCCTTCTTCCCCTTCGCCGACAGCATCGAAAATGCCGTCCAACAGGGCATCACCGCCGTCATCCAGCCCGGCGGCTCCATGCGCGACGCCGAAGTCATCGACGCATGCAATAAGCACGATATCGCCATGGTACTGACTCACCGCCGGCATTTTCGGCACTAGGGGGCCCGGGGTCTGTGGGTCTGTGCGTCTGTGCGTCTGTGAGCTGCGGTGGACCGACCACCGACTGGACTGACCCCGCTTAAGTAGACACGGGATTTCATGCTTCTATTCCAAAGGAAACTGGGGTTTTCATCCCCAGCGTCCCGTGCGTACGGATTGTATTGTAGAACTGTAACGAGTAGTACTTGACCTCGGCGATCATC
>JBGTLI010000306.1:0-18443 GCA_041744195.1 Wenzhouxiangella sp.
GATGATCGCCGAGGTCAAGTACTACTCGTTACAGTTCTACAATACAATCCGTACGCACGGGACGCTGGGGATGAAAACCCCAGTTTCCTTTGGAATAGAAGCATGAAATCCCGTGTCTACTTAAGCGGGGTCAGTCCAGACCCTCCTGCCGTCAAGGCCGCAGAGTCCGAGCAAAAAGCTGGAGATAGACTTCTTGGCTTTGGTGGTCTCGCCCAGGACCTCCCACTCGGTGTCGGCCGCGAGTGCATCATCGAGTGGCCCACGAAAGAGGCCGATCTTTCCACCAACCAGCGCACGCTTCAGCGAGTAGAACTGGCCGTCAGCCGCTTCGATGCAGAGATAGGCGACGTCGTATGGTTGCGCCTGCGGGATCTCCTCGGGGGGCGTGCCTGCACCCATCACGAAGTCGATACAGCTCAGGGCGTAAGACTTACCCGTATCCGAAGCTCCTTCGATTACGTTGAGCCCCGAAGCGAAGACGAGACTTCCCGGCACCTGACCAGGGCCGCAGAGACGAAGCTCCCGAAGCTCGAACCCGCGCCGAGCGCTCGCATCGGTCATTGCGTCCTCCCAGACCCACGGTACTCGGCGAACTGCCCACCCCACCGGTCGAGCTCAGTATTGACATACCGGCTGACCTCACTGGTCTTCAATTCTCCGAAGCTCGTCGCTATCCAACTCGCACGACCTCGCAGGGCTTCGACATACCTGCTACGCAACGTGTCTAGGAAACAACCCCCTCGATCGGTCGCGCCGTAAGTGAACCCGTTCGCGTCGGCCGTCACGGAGACGAGACCTCGCCTGGCGTACAAGGCAAGGCCAGGCTCGAGCACTGCACGCCGAACGAGGACTTCGGCTCCGCGCTGTGGCACGGAAGGATGGAGGCTCGCAGGGCCTCCGTGCACGTCGGCCGAGTGCACGAGCAAGTAATCGAATAGAACGAGCCGCTGAAGATCGTGGCGGTGAGGATCGAGCTCGACGAGGATGCACAGCGAACGGAGCCCAAGCTCGACTGGCGAGTTGAACACCCATGATGTTGTGGCCTCCAGCGTGCCCGTCACGGAACCCACTTGAGGCGCTCGTTGTCGGCAAGCTGGTGGCAAATGCCAGCCTTATCTTTGACCGCGAGCACCTGACGCAGGGCGTTGTTGGTCGGGTCTAGCTGTTGCGCAACCCCTGTCGCAGCCTTCACCCGCTGGAAGCCATCTGCGTGGCTCGTATCCTCCACGGTGTCGATGACCGCATCGAAGAACTCCCCCTGAAGGTCTTCGAATTGCCCCGGCGGGAGATTATCGCGTGAAAAGTTGCGGAGCGATTCGGCATGGAAGAACCGCTCGCGGCTGCGCAGCAGGTGCCGTTGGAGTGTGTTGTACGCGACCAAGTCGGCGACGGTCAGGGACACGCCCGCGTGGTCGGAGTACGCCTCGAGGAGTCGAGCGATGTATGGGCTCTCGAACGTCTCTTCGTCGATATCTGGGACTTCGGCTGGCGGCCGCGACGGTAGACCTCCTGGAAATCGAGCGGCGTGCCAGCGGGTCTTTGCATGTTGCTCGATGAGATCCATCGGTGGGACGTAGCTGACGATACTGAAGTCGAAATCCTCGACGAAGTCCAGCAACTCACCGGCCAGCGGGACCTTCTTCGTGGAGGTGATGTGCTCCTCGCACTTTGTCGCCCAGTCCTTGATGAGCCGCGCGCGCAGCTCCTCGGGCTTTTTGAAGAGCAGCGACAGACTGTTCCCTGCCCCTTGGGGAGCCACGAAGTAGTACTCGGTTGGGGCCGAAAACGCCTTTTCGTGAAGGTAGTAGCAGAGCTTCCCCAGCTCGAGGACGACCTGGTTCGGTTGCAGCGGTTCCTTATAGTGCTTGCACTGGTAGTTGTGCCACTCGTCCTCGGAGACGAATGCCACAACGTCGCGGCCGAGGTCGCCCGCTCCGCCGCAGCGATCAACGCGTCGGTACCGGCTCTTCAGGCTGTGGGCCCACTCCAGAGTGAAGTCCTCCCACTGGCCTGAGGAAAAGACGCGCAGGAGGTCGATGGCGGGTACAATCGTGCTGCCAGCAGATGTCGGCGCCACGGTGACTGCTGTGGGCTCCTTTAGCGGCTGCATCGTTGCCTTGAAAAGGCTCATGGCTGGAGTCCTCGCTCGCTCTGCTTACGCCCGGCTGCCCAACGCCGAGCTTTGCGGCTGTTTTGGAGCGCCAGCGGAAAAGCAGTCCGGTAATAGCGCCTTGTTACGCTTTTAGCCATGTGTAGAACTCTTCTGGCGTTTCATTTTCCACTGCCTCAATGGCTCTAATGTCCACTGTAGAATTGCAACCGATCAAAGGCACTTCGATAGTTTCTCATCAGCTCCCATCCAACCTGAAGTTCATCCAAGACCTGCCCTATGGATTTTTCTGGCTTACGCTTGTACTGCGCAGCCAGAGTGGATAAGTCCATGGGTGCACTTGAAAGCTGCGCCCGAACAGCCCGCACCTGCTCCTGCATTGATTTTGGCCAGATTTGTTTTTTAGTACTTTTGGTGTTTTGGTTGCAGCTACCGCGCTCTCACCAGATGTTCCCAGTTCACCTTGGGTTCCGGTCTCCTCCAGCGCCTGATACTCCGGCCTTAACCACCTCACCTTCCCCTGCGCTTCTTCCGCTGTGTCCATGGCGGTCAGGGGTGGCTCTGTTGATCCTGGCAGGGCCTGGCGGCGCAGTTTTTCGAGGACGTTGTACATGCCGGTCATGGTCAGGCCGGGGTGTTCAGGCAGGAATAGCTGGTAATTTGCCCGCTCCTTGCCGTCGGTGTTGTGCCAGTGGCCAATGAAGTCGGAGACGGCCGTCTCTGTCGTTTGCCGGGTGGCTTCGGCCGTGATGGACATGGATCCCCTTGGTTTGTACTTCTTATAGGTAGACGATTATGGGGAGGTTTGGGGCGGGGTGCAAGTTTGGGTTGGCTGTTTGGCTGGTTGGCTGGTTGGTTGGTTGGTTGGTTTCAGGAAAAGACGGGTTCCGACCCCCGACCACACCGCCACACCACGCATGCGACGGCAGGAAGTACGCTTTAACGTACGTGAAGCCAGGCTGCAGTTCATATCGACCTACAACCCGTTGAAGTTCATGAGCGGAAAGTTCGACGCTCGCGGGCAGCGTGACTTCGCTACTGATGCGTTCGGCCCGTTCCGGCTCTTCGCCCCAACCCTGATGCAGGGCAAGGGCGACGATGGCGCCGCTGTCGTCCCGCTCCAGGTACACGAAAGCGCGCACCGCGATCGTCGGCCGCCGCCGCGTATCATCCTGATATGGCTAAAAATTTCGTAACAGGGTCTCTATACTTAGTCAGGGTAGGAGTTTCCCATGCCCAACTTGTTTACTGTAACGACAGCCACGAACACGCTTCACCTGGACAGGAAGCGCCGGGGTGAGGCAGCCTTCACCGTCACCAATGACAGCGGACGTCCTCTGCGCGGGCGTGCTTTGCTTCAGGCCGAAGACCCGAAGGGGGTGAGCAAGGTAGCGGCGAAGGACAGTTTCAGTCACCGAACGGGGTCGCCGTGGATACTGAAGGAAACGTGTACGTTTTGGATCGTGGCAACCACAGGGTGCAGGTGTTCGGATGGACGACTCCTTAAGTTCGATTTCGTTGTCTGGTGGTTAGCCCCGCTGTTCGATAAGCTGTACGGGCTAGGCGGGCAAGCCGGGTGAACGGCTTGCCCGCTGTCGGCGCCTGCTACAGCGTACCTTCCAGAACTGCGATGAGGATCGCCAGAACCAGCGTGCCGGAGATGATCCACCATGCCCAGGACGGCACGTATTTGAACTTGGCCTTAAGCTCTTTTTTGAACGGGTTGCCGCCCGGCTCGGCTTTAGCGCCCGAGAACCAGGCCAGGCTGACCGCAAGCAGCGCCCAAACGCCAAAAGCGATCAGCCCGGCGCTAGGCAACATGATTCCGACCACCAGACCGCTGATGCCGACGATAACGCCGGCAAGAAAACCGAGTATGTTGAATAATGCGTCCATTTTTTCACTTCTCCTTTCGCGTTTTATTGCGAACAAGCACGAGCATTGTCATGGATTACCGGGATGGTAGGCCCACGAGGGAAGGTTGGCGTCGTCAATCCAGCCCGTAAACCGCCAACCACGGGATGTTCCGTCGGGCTGAAATAGGGTTTTCGGCTCAGCGTTCATAGACTCATAAGCGGCTGGTACTCAGGCAATGGCCTTGATCACTGCGATAATCGCGAAGATCAGCGTGATGATTGCCCAGATTAGCGTCAGAATGACGACAATGATCGCGCCGATCAGGTCAGTGACGCTGACCAGGAATTCGGGTACCAATCCGTGCAGAAACAACACGACGAAGGTCGCCAGCAAAGAGGTTCCAATCAGCAGCAGCAGGCCTTTGTTTTGCAAAAAGCGCTGGTGCGCCAGCACCAACAGCGCAGCGCTGACCAGCTTGCAGGTCATCAGCAGCGTGAGGGTGCTGGCGGCCGTGCCGGTGGGAAAGGTGCCGTAACCCAATGCTGCATAGGCGACCGGACCGAATGGCAACGCCATCAGCAATCCGATCAACAGCATCAATAATATCAACCCAGCGAGACCAACGAGAAAGGCCGCGATCAGCAGCAGCAGGGAAAAGATTAACGTGAGTATTCCCTGTAGGCGACCGGTTACGCGCTCTGGAAACAGCAGCGGAGCGGCCATGAGCAAAACTGTAAAGACCAGTAGGCTATCGATCAGCGCCAGGCTTGGGATTCCCCAGCCAACGGCACCGGCGGAGCGATCGATAAATGGCGCCGCTGCCGCAACACCCAGCTCAATCAGCAACACGATGCCGAGCAAGATGGCGGCTGCCAGAAACAGCGGGGTGCGCAAGCTTTGCAAAGGCACGGTTCAGTCCTCCATTCTCACATCGACCGCTTGTCCGCTTAGATTGCGAAATCTGAACGTGCCGCCGCGATCGTAGGCCACGAAACTCGCCGTGTCCTGGTCGTCTTCCCGATTCTTCCAATCCTGCGTTTCAGCTTCTTCCCCGCCGATCCTCTGACCGGAAGCGGGCTGATAGCGGATTTCAACATTGACACCGCTGCCCTGCACGATCTTGAAGGTGACGCGCCGCACTCGTTCTTCGCTGCGGGCCACTGCGTATTCGACCGTTTGGTTCGCCGTCAGGCGAAGGTTGGGCGGAAAGACCGCACCATTCCGGGTCAGTTCGCGCGCTTCCAGCCGCGGGCCACCGGCCAGTCCGCCTATGGATTGCAGCCAAGCCGGGGATTCAAAGTTCTCTGGATCAATGTCGACCCCGTCCGGCGCGAGTATCAAGGCCAGGCCTATGGCGAACAACACCACCACCAGTACCAGCAGGATTTGCAGCGTCTTGAGGTTCATGGGTGTTTGCTCGCGTGGTTCATCGGCTTAATTTGCCCAAGTCAGGTAGGTGATCCGAAGTACGCCGGGGCTGGGGCCGACCGTCTGATCTACGCGAACCCGTGACAAACGCCCGTCATTGGTTCGCACGCACAGGTACGTGCCGGCCGGAACGCGTTGAATCGGGATGGGGTCGGACCTGAGGTTCAAGGCCGCACAGCCAGCGCGATCGATTTCCTGCCTGCCGGCCACGGCGATCAGCGCATCGCTGCGCGGTGTGATGAAGCGTTCAGTTGCAGTTCGAGCCTGGAAAAAAATGTCCGCGCCCCTTGCCGAAGTGATGGTCCCGGCATCCAGGTCGGCGCTGAAGGTTTGCCGGATCGCCAGGGTGCCTTGTTGATGAATCAATAACGCCCGTATCACCGGTGTGTCCAGGGTCACCCTGGGGTCGGCTGGCTGTATCTCTCGATCCGGGATAGGAATTGGTCTATGCGGGCCAGGAGCGCGACAACGCAGCGTGAAGCTTGCCTGCTCGGATGACATGGCTTCAGGCCCCAGAACATGAAGTTGCTTCCAGTATGTACCGGCTTCATTCAATTGCCATTCCCCGGTGACCGTTTTTGTGCCCGGCTCATCGAAGGTCAGGGTGACTGTTCTTGAGCGGCCGATGCCAGCCCGTCGAGGTGCTTCATCGCTTCTTTCCCAGCGATAGATCACGGTTGCTGGGGCGTCGACTGTGATCTCGCCGGAAAAGCTGAACGTCGTTGGGCAGCTGCGAGCGGAAGTTGGGGTTACGCTGAGCGAGACATCGGTGATGATCGGTTTATCATCGGACATCAGATACCAGACGATGCCACCGACCAGCAGTGCCAGAAGCAGCGCGATCAGAATCACCAACCACCAGGGAAAAGACGAGGGTGGTGGTGCTTCGGTCTCCTCGACTTCGAACCAGACCGGAGGGCCCTGATCGTATTCTTCGTCGGTGTTGTCGACCGACATCACATCCAGGCGCAATGCATAGCGGCCGGCCGGGGTGCCCTGCGGTACCTCGACGTTGACCTGAAAGGTCTGGGTCTGGTTGGGCGTCATGCGTTTCGTTGACGGGCTTTCGACCGTCAGCCAACTTGCGTCGGCGCCTTCCACGGCGACAACTTGCGCCCGGGTATCAACCGATCGCTGGCCGGTATAGCGCACGGTGAATGCGGCCGCCCCCTTACCGTCACGCAGGCTGACAGTATCATCGGTCGGGGAAATTTCGTAGTAATTTGGCATGACAATCATTCCTTCAATAGCTGGGTGCAGGTTCGCTACGGTGCCGGTTTTCAGCAAGTATCGGCATCTATTCGAATCGAAGTTCTCCGGGGTCGTAGGTGACGTAGGCCGGTTTTTCAAATGCCACGATGGCGTGAATCAGCTCGGCGTATGGGCGGGTCGCTTTCGGCGCGATGACGCACAGGTGAAACGGCCGAGCCTGATCATCAACGGTCTGGTTTTCTTGCACGCGAAAGCCGCTTTCTCCGGTAGCGACTTCGAGAAAACGAATCAAGCCTTGCCGGGTTCCGCGATAGCGCGATAGCTCGGCGGCGTTGGCGCACAACTCGCGTAGTCGACCCATGCCGGTCGGCAATTCGCCCCCGGAACCATCCGCGCGGCGGCCAATCAGGAATCGGTCCAGATCAACCCAACCAGCCAGAAACGCCACCATGGCATCTGGAGTCCGGCGCGGATCGAACAAGGCGTCGAGCCGGGCAAGGATCGCCTCTTCAGGCTCGGGCAGACGCGTTGCCGCTTCCAACAGTGCGTCCAGCGGCGACCCTTGCCTTACCGCATCCTGATAGATCGCGGGCAACAGGGCATCAACGTCACGGCGCTGCATCGTTCACCGCCTCGATGTCGTGGTCGTCGCTACAAAACAGGAAGCCTTCGCCAATGGTTACTCGTTCGGAAAACTCCAGCGCCGATGTCGGACGGAACGCCTGTCCATGGTCGTCGCTGAAAAACACGCCGAAGGCGCTGCTGCACAGCAACTTCAGGCTGCTTTCGGATGTTCGGGTCACCGCGACATCGTTGATCCGGTGCAGGAGTCGCTCTTCATCACGTAGCGGCAAACCACAGTCGATGCCGGGTACCCGCCATGCCGGCTTGCGGGCGGAGCTATCGATGGAGACCACACCGGAGTGAAAGGTGGCCGCAAAGACGTGTTCGCCGTGGCAGGTGATGGCTCTGCAAGATCCGCCGCGCCAGCCATCGCTCATCGCAATCCAGCCTTTGCTGCTTTCCACCTCGCGGCGCAGTTCGCGGCGCAGGCAGCCGTCGCCGTGGTCGCCGCCCACTGCAGCCAGACCCGCCCAGAGGAATGCGCGTGGTCCAACCCGTTGTGTTGCCAACACCCGAACATCGCTGTTGTCCAGCCCGATGTGGGTGAAGTTTTGCAATTGGTCGTCAGAACACAGGTAGACACCCTTCGCAGTGCGCGCTGCGACCGCGACCTGTGTACCCAGGCGTGGCGCGTCAACGGCGGCAACGGCATAAAAGCCCAGCCCCTGGTTGTCTTCATCGACCAGTACGGGTACCGGCCCGGCGCCCGGTGGCACTTGGAACAAGCCCTGGTCGGTCGCCAGCAGCAGGACCGGCTCGCCGCCCCGGCGAATCCAGGCGGCGTCGTTGATCTGGAATCCCAGTTCGTGCGCGTCCTTCCAAAGGCGTCCGCAATCGTGACTCAAGCGAACGCGGCTGCCGTGCTTTTCTTCATCAATGGTGTGATGCGAGATCGCCACAATCAATCCGGGGCTGTAGTCACAGCACACCAGGCGCACGATTTTTTCATCGCTGAACCGGGTCAGAAGCTCCCAGCCGGTGCCGTTGTCCATGGAGCGGAATACCTGGTCAGCCGCCGCCGCGTACCATAAACCGGCGTGGTGCGGATCGGCGGCGATCGCCTCGACATCGCTGTTGGGGGCATGGTCCACGGAAAACCGGACGTGATCGGCGTACAACACGCCGGGCTCGTTGAGCACGGTGTGGTAGACGTCCGAGGCGTGCAATAGCCGTCGCAGCGAATGACCACCCAGCGGGTTGATCATTTCGCCCAGCCGCCGGATGACGCGAGCCCGGACCGGACCCGGATCTTCTTCCGGGTGCAATACCAGGCGCGCGTGAACCCGAACCGATTTGTAGCGGTACCAGTCGACCAGGCAGTGCGTTCCCAGCGGACGACGTTCGTCAATGGCTTGTCGTACCCGGTTCAGCGCCTCATCCGTTTGCGCGTTCTCGAGGCTTTCCCGACTATACGGTGGCGAGGTGGTGCGGGCGACGTCGGGCACCAGCATGAGCTGAACCGTGCCGGGTGTGGCGAACTGCCAGCGTTCGGCCATGGCTACGGCATGAGCACGGCCAACGCTGCCCTCGCGCAATGCGACCGACTCGTAGTCGCGGGCGGTTACGGCCCGGTTGAGGCTGTGCAGATCCTGCGGCCCGCGCGTCAGCGCGTTGTCGACGGACTCGACTTCGCAACCACCCACCGCAGCTTGCGGGTTGTTGACTTTCAGACCGGGGATGGGGTCTTTGAGTACGGTCAGGGTGTGCGCCGCAACATTACCGCTCGGGCCGCCACCGCAACGGTACCAGGCACAGACCCGACGGCCGGCTGGCGGCACCGCCGCCAGTGCTCGGGCATTGCGCTCAAGGCCGTTGCCGGCATCGGGATCGGCCGACCGAACCGCCGGTGCGAAACTGATTGTCCCGGTGGTTCGGTCAACGATGTAAACATGGTTGTCCTCTCCAGATTGACCGAATCGTTCGACTTCCCGCCAGATCCGAAACGGCACGCCATCATGAGCCAGCGAGGGCACCCGTTCGTCCACTTCATTTTCGGCCGCTTCCACCGCGACCACCAGGTCGAGATCGTCGCCGGTCGGGGCGACCACCGGCGCTTGGCGGAGCTGGTAGCTTTGTCCGGGCAGGCCGCTGGAGGCGCCGAGTTCCTCGCCATGCACCAGCCGGCAGTGATAGGCGATGACGGATATGCTGTCCTGGTCGGGCTCAAGCACGACTGATTCCGCGGTGGTAAATATCGGCGGCTCTTCACCCTCGTTGCTTCGGGCTACAGTCGCCCGGGTTCCCCGCGGCACTTCGATGCGCCGGGTGGTGCCTTCGCTGCGCCGGAACTCAAGTGCCACCCGAGCCGCGCTGGGTGGCGCCAGCTTCACGCCCATCAGGCGCAGAAATTCGATATAGGCCTTTTCCGGTAAGCGGTTGATCCGATAGAGCATGACTTCGGTCAGGAAGGCGTAGACTTCCAGCAGGGTGGTGCCGGGATCGCCCGGACTCAGGTCAGTCCATCCCGGACACCGCTCGCGCACCAGCCGTTTGGCTTCGGCGACAAGTTCGTGAAATGAGCGGTCGTCGAGCTTCGGCGCGCGCAGACTCATAAGATGGAATCTCCCTGGGATAAAGCGCTGGCCGGCGGCAGCAATTGCGATCGATTGAGGTCGTAGGTCAGCGCCAACTGGTCGTTCAGGCCGGAGTGGCGGACGTGGTAATCCAATACGATGTCGAGTACCGACTCGTCGCCTTCGCCGTGCAGGTTGGGGCCGGCTTCCAGACGTTGGATGATCACCCGTGGTTCCCAGCGGCGTAATGCCTCGCGTACAAAGTGGCTGGCCAGGCCGGCGGTGCTGGCATCATTGGGTGCGAATGCCAGCCGGTGGAGCCAGCAACCGTAGTCCGGCCGCATGACTCGTTCGCCGGGACGGGTGCTGAGCAGAATCAGGATGGATTGCCGAACCGCGCGATTTCCTTCGGCCATGGCGACGCCGCCAGTGGCGTTCAGCGTCAACCCGCGGCCGATCGCCTCCGGGTCGGAGGATATGGCGCCCGCCGGCAACTCGAACAACCAGGCCCGATCGGTGGTGTTGCTCATGCCGGCTGCCTCACCCAGTGTTGACCGCTGTCTCGCACCCGGTATTTGACTGTACCCGGCGGCGTGCCGTCCGTCAGTCCCTCGACGGTATCCAAGCACACGCGGCGACGGTCGATGCGGACCAGGTCAGAGTATCCCTGTTGCACTTTCAAAGTGGTCGTGCAGGGCTTGATGGTCGGTCCGTAGTTGGGGCAACCCTTGATGGACTTGGCTTCGGGGTCGCGCTCCACCAGTACCCGGCGGTCGTTGATTCGTACCCAGTCCTGAATTGCTGCGATCGTGACCCGGCCCAGTTCATGGGCACAGCGCAAATCGGCATCCTGGGTCAGCAGTCGCATCACTGACGCCTCTCCAGATCGATTTTGTCGGCGGCCAGATTCAGGCGTTGTCCCGGCGCCTCGACAACCAGCTCACCCACGGCATGCAAGGTCAGTCCATCGGGCGTTAACGCAATAAAGCTGCCGGTGGCGTTGCGAAGTTTGATCGAGCCGTCAGCATCGTTCAGCTCAATCCGCTGGCCAGCGCGGGTGGCCAGGCTATAGGGGCGGTTTTTCGAAGCGTCTCGCGCCGCTTCAGGATCGTGCGGGGGGCCGTCGTTACGGTAGACTCCGCCGAGCACAATGCCGCGCGACGGGTCGCCATCGGGCAGCCCAACCAGCACCAGATCGCCTACCTCTGGCAAGGCCACCAGGCCCTTGTCAGCCCCGGCGCCCAGTTGCAACACCATCATCCAGGTACTCAAGGCCTGGTCGTAGCCAGGCAGTGCGACCTGGACGCGGCCGCGAACGTCCGGGTCGTCGATGTCGCTGACTTCACCGAGCACCAACGACGGTACTGTGTGTTTGCGATCCGGCGGCTCCGGCCGGGTATCGAACTCGCAAATGTAGCCGCTGCTGGTATCGACGGTATGCACCACGCGGGTGAGCATGTATGGCCCCTCGCTGCCGGCCGCGACGCCCCGCGCCCGCACCTGGCAACCCGGTCGCAATCGAACACTGCCCTCGGCGATGCCGGTCAGAACGGCACAGCTTGACCGGGCGCGAAAAAGTTCAGCCGCCGCCAGCGCTTCTGCTTCACGCACGCTCTCGACCGCCGAACCCAGCAGCGACCGAGTCGCTGACAGGCTTTCATCAGGACCTTGGGATTGGGCCCGGTGCGGTTCGCCGGTATGCACATCCCAGCCAAATACCTCGACTTTGCCAACGGGCCGTATGTGGTTGCGCTCAAATTGTGCTTCCAGCAAGTCTTCGCCCAGCGTCAATTCCAATGCCTCGGAAGACGCTGCGTCGGGCGCAAACAATCGCAGCGTATCGTCGCAGACGATGAAATGCAGGCCGCTGCGGGCCGCGTAGTCGCGTAACAAGGCCAGGTCATGTTCGAATCGGGGTACGACCCGCGGCCACACTGGTCCATCAGCCTCGCTGGTCACGGTCAGACCCACCGCACCGGCGAGATTGTCCAGCAATTCGGCGGTGGTGACTTCGACATGGGTGCGAATTGTTTGCTGGCTCTGCAAGCGGATCAGGTCATCATAGGCACGCACTCGCAACAGGAATCCACCAGCCGGCTCGTAGACGTGCTCCACACTGGTGACTCGTCCGCTGAACAGCGCAGTCGCTTGCCCCTCAATGTGGACCCGCAGCTGTTGGCCCGGCGTCGGTGAAAGTTGGTTCAGGGCTTGGAGATCCAGCGTGGTCGCGCGCCAGCCGAGTTCGCACCGGGCTGGGGCATCCAGTCTTTGCACGACGCGCAGTTCCGCCAGATAAAGCACCTCGCCGATAGGCAGGCCATCGACCACGACCCCGGGCAGTGCCTGGATCTGATCATTCACGACGAAGCCCCCCGGACGATACCGGGATCCACCGGCACTTTGAGAACTTTGCCGACCAATTGCATCGGATTGTCCAGCCCGCTCATTTCAGCTGCCAATGGCCAGTACGCCGAATGTCCCAGGTGCTGCGCGGCGATCTGATCGGGTCGTTCTCCACCAGCTCCGTCGCCGATCGGCTGGTACATTCTCGTTTCGCTGTCCTGAAGACGCCGACGAGCTTCATCCATCGGCACCGGCGGTGCGCCTGGTTCGCTCGCGTCGGCTTGTTCATTGCGCGCAACGCGCAGTAAACGCAGGCGCAACCAGGATCGGCGCGGTTTGCCGTCAGCGCTGAAATGTTCCAGGCGTTCGGAAGCCGCCGCCACTACGCCGCGGATGTTCCAACTGGTCCCCCACAAAAAGTACACGATCGGCGGTCGGCCGTAGCGGCCCCGGCCATCGTCATTTTCAGCGAGATCCCACAGCGGCCTGGTCAGTTCGCGTACATCGGTCAGGGCTGGGCTGTTTGGTTCCTGTACGGCCAGTGACACGTCGAACAACAGATCCAGGGTGAATTCGGTACGGCCACCGCCCACATACAGCAGTGGATCGTCACTGCTGCCAGTGCCGCTCAGTTGCGCTCCCGACGAGCGCCGTGCGGCCAGGCCAGCCTCACGCCGCATTTCGAGTTGCTCAGGATTCAGCAGGCAGCGGATGTACTCCGCCGAGTGCTCGATCAGTAATACAACTTTTTCCATCATCGGCCTCGTTGCTCGTCCGTCAGGCGTTGTTCGCGACCGGCCTCAAGGTGATGCAGGCGCGTGCCACTGTCCACCGCCCGGGCTGACAGCAAGCTTGGCCACGGATCCGAAGCGAGTGTGGCAGTCTGCACGTCGGTCGCATTATGTTTAGCGGCCCGGCGGTTATTCATCGGAGGTTGGGGGCATGGTGCAGATTGGGGGCTCCGATACGACTCGAATTGCATTGAAAGATGGCGCGTTGTTGAATTTGCATTCGAGTCTTGGGTGGCTTGCAGCGGATCGCGGACAACCGAATTTGTTGTCCTTGACTTTGGGGTCCGTAGCTTGTCATTCAGAACAACCTCTCGCGCTGGCGAGTAGTGGGGCGACGCTTCCGCGGGCTGCGGCCAATCGTTCTTGCGCCGAAGTGGGCCGGTATCAGTCGAATCCGGTGCATCGGACTTTCTATTGGTCTGTTTTAGCTTGGTATGTTTCAGATTGGGCGCTTTCGACTCCTGTGTCGCGGCATCTCGTTCGACCTGGCGAACGGTGGTCCCGGTTTCGGCCGCCGACTTGCTGGGATAGAGTTCCGTTGCCGTTGGCGCTGCCGTTGCCGGCGACAAGGTTGCCTGCTCTGGCAAAGCTGGCCCGGTGGGGTTGCGTTGCTGTCGCTCGGTCGAACCGGTGCTTGCTGGTGGTGCTTGCTGGGCGGTTTTTATGAGTCCAGCCGGCTGCGCTTTACTTCGCGGCGATGGGGCCGCCACCTGGGGTCGAGCGGCGGTCGTTGCCGTGGCTGCTTGCTGCGGCGGTTTGCGCTGTTCGTCAATGCTGTCAGCATCGCGGTCGGGTGGGTTCGAAAGCCGATCCGGCTGCGTGCGCCCGACTTTCGGCAAACGTGGTGCCGCCTGACGCTCCATGCGGGTCAGATGCGGGGCTCGTTTGCGCACCATCTCAAACCACTTGGCGCGAGCAATGGCTTGGGCCTCGTCGGCATCTTCGGGTGTCGTTGCCGCTGTCTGGCCGGATTGTGCCCAATCGACCAGGCGCAGCCCGAGGCGGATTGCCGCGCGACGCATACGGTGCCTGATTCGAGATAACCATGGAAAGCGAGACAGCATGATCAATTCCCGATCGACTGAGGCGAATCAATTTGGCTGGATCGAATCACGCCGTTTCGGCTGCGGCTTCACCGCCACCGCCGGCGGGGACACGTTCGAATTCCTCGAATACCAATGTCAGGTTTTCGATCGCTACCCGGCTGCCCATGGCGTCCAGTTCCGCGCCACGCCAGGCACGTGGCCAGGCATTGCGCAAGTTCCAACGCATCACTTCGGTGGCGCCGTCGTGACCGTACATGACGATGGAAACGTTGCGCCGCTCGACCGTGCCAGCAATTGCGGCTTCCATCCATTGCCAAAGCTGTACCGAGTTGGTCAAGCCGTAACGCAACACAAGATCGGCGTATTCCAGCCGTCCCGGCAGGCGGCGCACAATCTGGTTGGCGCCGGCTTCACGGTATTTGATGGCTTCGACCTCAACACTGAGGCCACTACATTCAACGAAGCGGGCCTCGGTGACACCATTGACATCGATTGCGAAATGAATCGAGGTATACGGGTCGGTCCATTGACCGGTGGTGGTGCCGGCTTCGGGATTTTGCTTGGGCATGATTGCTTCCTTCGTTCGCTAATGGGGTTCAGTGGGTCGGGACCATTCCCGGGATCCCGGTTCTAGCCCTGCATCTCTGTCTCAGTACCGCCAGTACCCTGGCCAATTTGAAAGATGACGAATTCAGCTGGCTTGACCGGCGCCAGCCCGATGCGTGTTACCACTTGACCGGCATCTCTTACTTCTGGTGGATTGGTTTCAGCGTCGCATTGAACAAAAAAAGCCTCCTGCGGTGTGGCGCCGAATAGCGCGCCCTGCCGCCATAGCAGAGTGAGGAATGCCGATACATCACGTGTAATGGCTTTCCACAGATGCTGATCATTCGGCTCGAAGACCACCCAGCGCGTGCTTTGCGCGATGGATTCCTTGACCATGTTGAACAGTCGCCTGACGTTGATATAGCGCCATTCACTCGCCGCCGGGGCCAAAGTTCTGGCGCCCCATACACGAATGCCTTCGCGCGGGAAGAAGCGGATGCAGTTGACCCCTTGTGGGTTGAGTTCGGCTTGCTCGTGTCGGGTCACGCGATAGGTGACATTGACCGCGCCGCGCACGATCTCGTTGGCGGGCGCCTTATGTACGCCGCGTGCAGCGTCACTGCGGGCGTAGATCCCGGCCATATGGCCGCTGGGTGGCAAGTGGATCAGCGTGCTGGCATCAAGCGGGTCGCGGCCGACGATCCAGGGAAAGTAGACTGCGCCATAGCCGCCGTCGGTATTGCGTGGGCGCAGTCCATCTTCGCCGCCCGATTTGTCGTCGTCACCCTCTTCCTTCTTGTCCTGACCGCCGCGGCTGGCTTTCGAGGTCGCCACTTTGGTCAGGCTGTTGATGGAGGCCGCTGTTTCCGGACCGTCGAGGATAGCCACTCGGTCTTCCATTCGTTCGCAATGGCCGAGTACGGCATCGTAAGCCGCCGCCGAGATCAGGCCCGGCGCCGCCACGATAGCAACTTCGTCGATAGCCTCCAGTACATTGATGCCCTTGTTGTTGCCGGTCAGTTGGTTTGCAGTCTGGCAGTTGACAACGTAACAGCGACTGCCGCCGTTCAGGAAGAAGCCATGGACAGCGGCTGCCAGGTGGGTGCTGTTGGCCTTTTTCTTGTCGGGGGCGAATACGCGCATGAAATGTGACCAACTGTTGATCGCAACCACCTCATGTGGCCGGATCGACGCATCGGGGCCGATGCCGACAAAGCCGGCAGTGCTGGTGCCAACCGGTTGAATCGGGCGCGCGCCGGATGGCACTTCCTCAACGTAAACGCCAGGGGTAAGATATTTCGACATGCTAGTCGCTCCTGCCTTGGTTGTTTCAGAGCTGCTTCATCTTTAGCAGCCATGGGGTTTTATCGGTGCCGGCCCCGGGGATTCGAAACCGATCTTCGGCGCCGTGCGCTTGTACTCGAACCCATCCACGCTCGCCTTTTTTTTCCGGGGTGTTCGTATCGATGCGAAACTCGCCTTTGACATCACAGCGCAACTGACGGCCGCTGGAAACAATTTGTACTTGTGCAAACGCCAGCGGCGTGCCGTCGGAAGCGACGACCCGGCCATGCAGGCTCATCATTGGGGACAACCCCAGTTGATGCTCACGCACCACGGGTGCATCAGCGTGGGCCACCTGCTCGGTCAGGCCGGCTTCGAAAACAAATGCGGGCCGTGGTTTGACGCCGTAGGCCAACCACCAGGTGGGTGAGGGCAATTCAGAGACGATCGAGAAACCGGGGGTCGATTGAGTGCGAGTGAGTAGTTCGAGCAGCACATGTTCGGCTTCGGTTCCACCTGCCGGACCGGTTACTGCCAGAACATAGCGAGCTCGTGCCAGAGGCCGTCGTGAGGGACTTCGGCGGTTGTTGCCGGCAAGCCGCAGCGGGTCGGCGGTCATCCCGATAACCACCGCCGAAACGAGCAGCGTGTCATCCGGCGCGTCGAATCCGTGCCTGAATTGAATTGATCTTTCCTGGGTGACTAAATCTTCGACCCAGCCGCGCAAGGTGTCGTGAACCCCTGAAAGATTCATCCAGCGCTCCCCGACTTGCGCTGATGGCGCAGGCGCCTTCTGACCTCATGATCGGCAGGGTACATTACAGGCATATCTGGAAATCCTGTATGTTCCCAGTGAGTATATACCCGTTATAGCCCGAATTCCATAAAGCCCTGTGAGGTTAGGCGGGAAAGTAAAGCACTGGAAATTTTGACGAGCATCGCGTACTTTAGACAAACCACGCTAATCAACGGAAGGGAAATGTTTGGCATGGTGGGATGAATTCAGAATTACGCTTTCACTACTTACTTATTTGCGTATTGATCATGCCAGACGGTGGAAAGGTATTGTTGTCGCCCACTGTGCGGTATGGACGCAATGACACTCCAGTTCTTTAAGAGGAAGAACATGAATAAAAACAATAGAATGAAGATGGTTCCAGCGATCATCACCAGTGCCCTCATGCTGGGTTCGTTTGGCCTGCATGCACAGCAGCCGGTGGATCAGGATGACGATGCCGGCCAGCAACAGGAAGCCGAACAACGCAGCGAAGATCGCATGGTGATCCTCGGCACCCGTTCGCCGGGACGCACGGCAATCGAGTCACCCGTTCCGGTCGACTCGATCTCGGCTGAAGCCATGCAAGCCACCGGCCACACCGAAGTCGGGCGCATGCTGCAGGCACTCGCGCCCTCTTTCAACTTTTCCAGTTCGACCATCAGTGATGGTACTGATGCACTGCGGCCGGCGACCCTGCGAGGTCTCGGGCCCGACCAGACCCTGGTGCTGGTCAATGGCAAGCGCCGCCATGGCAGCGCGCTGGTACACGTCAACTCCTCGGTTGGCCGTGGCACGGCCGGTACCGACATGAATGCCATCCCGACAAGTGCGATCAAGCGCATCGAAGTACTGCGTGACGGTGCGGCGGCTCAGTATGGATCGGACGCCATCGCCGGCGTGATCAACATTGTGTTGCATGATCACAGCGATGGCGGACGCCTCAATGGACAGTGGGGTCAAACTGAAAAGGGTGATGGCACCTCGCGCCTGGCCAGCCTGAATCATGGCATGCAGCTGTTCAACGACGGCTTCCTCAACTTCACCCTGGAATATCGGAATCGTGATCGCACCAATCGTGCCGGGCTGCAGGGTGACTGCATCTTCGCCGATACCTGTACACCGCTGGGGGACGGCAGCTTCCTGACCGATGATCCGCGCGAAATCACTTTTGACCGCCGCAGTTTCCGGATCGGCGATTCAGATTCCGAACAGATTTCATCGGTGCTCAATCTTGGCATTCCGCTGACTCAGGATCTGGACTTCTACACCTTTGCCACTTACTCAAACCGCGAGAGTCAGTCCGGTGGTTTCTACCGCAATGCCGGCTCCGCCACTCAAAACCCGCGTTTCATGTTCGACGGCACGCCGGTCAATGGCGGCCAGGGCCTTTATCCCAACGGTTTTCTGCCGCTGATCAATACCGATATCGAGGACTTCAGCATCAATCTTGGCCTGCGCGGCAAATTGGCCAATGAATGGAATTGGGATCTCAGTGCCGGTTACGCTGAGAACGACTTCGAGTTCTTTATTTCCAATTCGCTGAATGCATCGATGGTTTCAGCCACCGGTACCAGCCCCCTTGAGGCGCGCGCTGGTGATCTCCGCCTGACTCAGCAGACGGTAGACTTCGAAGCCTTCAGGCCCGTGTCCTGGGGTTCGATCGCCTTCGGCGCCTCCTACCGGGAAGACGGCTATGAACTCAATCCGGGCGAGCTGCTGTCGTTCGCCGACTTCAATCCCGACGTCCAGAATCCGGCGGCGCCCCCCGGCGCTGCCGGCATCCAGGTCTTCCCGGGATTCCGGCCGGAGAACGCAGTCGATGAAGACCGCGATTCGTATGCCGTCTACCTGGATCTGGAATACGACCGGATCGACCGCTGGCTGCTCAACGGCGCGGTCCGGTTCGAGGAC
>JBGTLI010000307.1:0-4417 GCA_041744195.1 Wenzhouxiangella sp.
CACGCCGATCGAGACGGCGCCAGACCGATAAATGCGGCCATAGGAATGATCGGCATCAATGATGGCGACGACATCGCCGAAACGCAGGGTATCCAGATTGTAGCGCTGGTTGATCTCCTCATCGAACATCTGGATATCGTAGTCGCCGGTAAAGACATGATCCCGCCCCAGTCCTGAGCCCATGATTTTGGCTGGCACATGATGGGTGACACCGATGCGCAGCTTGCCGTCGGCTGTGATGCCTGCCCCATGGCTGTTGAAGGCATCGATCAGGTCCGGGCTGACATTGAAAGCCCGGACGCCTTCGACATTGGTCAATCGCATGCCGCCACCGAGGGCGCGGATTTGCATCGAATCGCCGATTGCCAGATCGTCGTAGATTGCGGGTGCGAAGTCCACCATGACGTGCTCGACGCCGCCGTGCTTGGCAATGACCCAACCTTCGGCGCCTGCGGCCGAACCGGAGAGGATGCGGACCCGGTTGCCGATCATCGACAGCGCATTGAGCGCCCGACTGTCATTGCCGGTGCGCCCGCCTTCGGAGCCGATGTTGTAGAGGCTGACCGCCGGCTCGACATGGTTGCCGGCCATCCGCACCGCCGTATCGCCGGTGCGGAAGTTGTAGGTGATTGATCCGGTGCCCGGCAGCATGATCACCTCGCCGTCGGCATGGACGCGGTAAACGCTCTCGCGCATGGCTGGCGGTGAAATCTCGCCCTTGACGGCCTGTTCAACCAGTTCAGCCCGATTGATTTCGATGGGCTGAAGCTCGGCCGCCAGGGCAATGGGCAAAAGCAGGAAAAGTCCTGCAAGCAGGCTGGTCGCTTTGAACATTGGAATACTCCGTGTTGAGGAGGGGATAAAAACGTAGAGGCAGGTTAACTCAAAATTCTCCCCGGGCGTTGAACCTTGAACCTTGAACCTTGAGCCTTGAGCCTTGAACCTTGAACCTTGAGCCGTAAACCGAAAACCCGGTCCCTCTATAATCACCGCCTCAACCTCCCATCATTCAACCGAGTTGCCGTGCAGATCACCCGATTTGAAGCCCGCCCCGCCCCGGTTTGCGAGTTCGAACTGACCGACCCGATCCTGTTCGATCTGGACGCCGAATTGCTGGTCGACGCACCCAATGGACAGCAGTTCCACTATTTTTTGCGTCAGGCCGGCCAGGACATCTCCTGGTTGCCACGCGGCAAATACCGGCTGGAATGCATTCAGGAGCGCGCCTGGCCGGATGGGTCTGCTCTGACCCTGATCCTGCGCGACCAGACCAATGGCCAGGCGCGAGAGCGAGCCAGAAGCACGTCCACCTTGCAGGGCAGCCCAAGCTGGGACACAACCTGGCGTCTGGGCTCACTGAATGATACGACGGCAATCAACAAGCTCAGTTGGGCGGCAGGCGGCAGCAACTGGTTCTATCGCCATTTCGATCATGCCGCGCGCACCATCATCCACTTTCTCTTTCGCGAAGATCAGCGCCTCAAAGGGCGGGTGCTGGATGTCGGTTGCGGCGATGGCATCACCGACCTGGGCATCGCCCTGCGCATGAAACCGGAAAAATTGATCGGCATTGACCCATTCGGTGGCTTCGATCGTCTGCCAGAGATCTGCCGCGAGCATCACCTGCCCGAAGAACTGATCCATCCGCCTGGCCTGGAGTTCCGGGCCGAGGACGCCAACCAGTTATCGTTCGCAGACAACAGTTTCGATGCGGTGTTGTCCTGGGGCTCGCTGGAACACATCGCTGGCGGCTATGACCGCGCCCTGGCCGAAATCCGGCGTGTTCTGCGCCCCGGCGGCCTGTTCTTCGCCCACCCCGGCCTACTCTACGGCAGCGTCGGCAATCATCTCGGCGAGTTCTTCGATGACCCCTGGATTCACTTAAAGCTTGACCAACAAACCCTGAAAGAGCACGTCCTGGCTGGAACGCCAAAATATATTGACCGCGCCGGCCACAAGGCCTCCCCCGAAGAATACTGGCGCTGGTATACCGAGCTCAACCCCATCACCGTCGACGGCTTTGAAAAAGAACTGCGCGAAAAGGATTTCAGCCCGGTACGCTTTGCCCTGCGAACAGACCCGATCGTTGATTACAGCCCGGAGCTGCAGCGATACTCGATGACCACGTTGGGCCTGGCGGAATTGTATGTCGTTTGCGAGAGCACGAAAGCCGGCTAAGGAGACTCGACGAGGATATCCCTAGCGCCGCCGGCGTCGGCGCCGGGCCATCGCTGCCTTGAGTTCGGCTTCGGACTTCACCGTGGCGGGCTTTGCCGGTTCGGCGGGCCGGACTTCGAACACGTTCGGCTCGGGGTCGGTCGCGGCAAGCTTCTCGGGTTCCGGTTCCGGACCCGGTTCTTCAGCGGGCGGCGGTTCGGGCTCGGGCTCCCTGATTGGTTTCGGTTCCGGATCGGGTTCGGGGTCAGGGTCCGGTATCAGCTCGGGTTCGGGTTCCGGTTCGGGCTCGGGTTCAGGAAGGCCGTGCATCAAAGAGACGCCGTTGACCAGAACATCAAGCACCTCGGCAACCCCGCCGACGCCGGCGAAAACGTCAATTATCTGATTGGCATCACCCAACTCCCCCGTAGCGTTCAGGAGCAACCGGGGGCTGCCGTCATGATCGGTCAAGCGCTGAGACTGAAACTCCAGGCCAGCCCGGTGCACCGCTGCCACAGCGGCCGCCAGCACGCCGGAGCGCCGTTTCAAATCCAGCGTGATCTCGACTTCAGACATCCGACACTCCCTATTTGATTGATTGACCTACACGCCATCGACGCCCCCGGGACCCATAGCTCAAGAACAAGATTGTACCAGTATTCAAGTTTGACTCCTCCCCTTACAATAGCGCAATGGAACTGTTCAAGGTATTCCAGGTCGAAGCGGCGCATTTTCTGCCGCACGTGCCTGATGGTCACAAGTGCAAAAGACTGCACGGTCACTCATTCCGGATCGAGATCCATATCACCGGCCCGGTCAAGGAGCCGGCTGGATGGGTCATGGATTTCGCCGACCTGAAGCAAGTCTTCGAGCCCATTTACCGGCAGCTCGACCACCATTATCTCAATGAGATCGAAGGCCTGGAAAACCCGACCAGCGAAAATCTGGCTCGCTGGATCTGGCAGCGACTCAAGCCTGAGCTACCCGAATTATCCAAAATCCTGATCCAGGAAACCTGCACCTCCGGATGCATCTACCGGGGCGACTGACCGCGTTTTTTGGCCGCTGATTTGCTGCACCCGTCACGTCCGATTTGCTACCGGGCCTGGTTCTCACTACAATTACCCGGTTTTGTGGACCCCGAAGATGCTTCGGGGCCTTGTCTATTGCGTTTTGCTCTGATACCAGCCTGATTCTGGGAGAAAAAATGAACCACATGATGATCCCCCCTATTCTTGGGGTTGTCGGCCTGATCGTAGCCTTCATCCTTTACCGCGTTGTCATGAGCTATCCGGCCATGGCCGGCAAGCCCAGCGAGATTGCCAAACTGATCCAGGAAGGCGCGCTGGCGTTTATGCGTCGCGAACTGATCCTGATCGGCTTGTCGGTTGCCGTGATCTTTGTGGCCCTGAGCTTTTCCGGGCTCGGCATCCAGACCGCGATTTCCTTCCTGGTCGGCGCCGTCAGTTCCGCGCTGGCAGGCTTTTTGGGCATGATCGCCGCCACCCGCGCCAATGTGCGCACCACGACCGCTGCCCATGAATTCGGCGCCAGCAAGGCACTGAGCGTTGCCTTCTACGGTGGTTCGGTCATGGGCATGGTGCTGGCCTCGCTCGGCCTGCTCGGCCTTGGCGGTCTTTATCTGATGTTCGGCACCGATCCGGAAACGGCTCACCGGATTCACGGTTTCGGCATGGGCGCCGGTGTGGTTGCCCTGTTCTATCGCGTTGGTGGTGGCATCTTCACCAAGGCCGCCGACGTCGGCGCTGACCTGGTCGGTAAGATCGAAGCTGGCATCCCGGAAGATGACCCAAGAAACCCGGGCGTGATCGCCGACAACGTCGGTGACAACGTTGGCGACGTGGCCGGCATGGGCTCTGACATTTTCGAATCCTATTGCGGCGCCATGATCGCCACGGTTGCTCTGGCCACGGTCATGGTCCAGCAGTCCATCGGTGGCGTGGTTGAAGGTCTGGGCGAAGGCTCGGCCATCATGAGTCTGCCGCTGCTGCTGTCCTCACTGGGTCTTGTGTGCTCGATCGGCGCCATCCTGCTGGTGCGCGCCGCGTCCAACAAGAGCCCGGAAGTAGCTCTGCGCATCGGCACCATGTCGGCGGCTATCGGCTTCATCATCCTGGCGTTTTTCCTGATCCGCTATCTCGACATCAGCAATGGCGTCTGGGTCGCGGCCCTGGTTGGCGCTGTTGGTGGCGTGATCATTGGCCTGTCGACCGAGTACTACACCGCCGGCAAACCGGTT
>JBGTLI010000308.1:0-2065 GCA_041744195.1 Wenzhouxiangella sp.
GCCGAACAACTGGGCTCGCATGTCGAAACCCTGACCAGCATTGGTCTCGAGACCCGCGACCAACTGACCGAAATTTCGGCGGAATTCGCCAAGGGACTCGACTTTTCGGCCATGTTCCCGATCAGCGACGCGGCAGTCAACGCCTCTGCCCGGACGGCGAAAAGCAACACTGGCAACAAAAGCAAGAGCAACTAAGAATTCGCAAAGCGCATCGGCAGCCACTGGCTGCCGATGCTTACATGCTGTCCCCGCCTACGAGAATGTCATGGCCCGTTCCGAACGAATTATAAAAAAATACGCCAATCGTCGCCTGTACGACACCGAAACCAGCCAGAGCATTACCCTGCAGGATGTTCGCGACCTGGTCGGGGCCGGCGCCCGGGTCAAGGTGCTGGAAGCCAAGACGGACCGGGATGTCACCCGCTCGGTGCTGTTGCAGATCGTCGCCGACCAGGAACTGCTCGGGCGGCCGGTGTTGAGCAACGATTTTCTCGAAGCGATGATTCGCGTCAATTCGAACCCGATGCGCGACCTGACCCGCGGCTATCTGGAAAAGGTCATGACCCACATCGAGTCGCAACAGCATGCGGTTGATGATGCCTGGTCGGCCGTGGCCAGCAAGGCCGGGCTGGATGATATCGCGCCACTGCCGCTCGAGCCCTTTCGCAAGCTGCAGAACCAGATGTTTTCGATCTGGTCCGAGGCGCTGGCTCCGCCGCTGAGAACCGAAGATGACGCCACCGAAGACGAAGTCGAATAGCGTAGACTTGCCCGCCTGAATACCAGCCGCCTGGCCCGACCAAATAACGACAATGAGGGGACTTGAATGAAGCTTGACAACAGCAGCATCGTCATCACGGGCGCTGCCCGTGGCCTCGGATTGGCCACGGCAACCTGCCTGGCCCGAGCTGGCGCGCGAATCGGCCTGATCGATATCGACGCCGAGGCGCTTGAGCGCGCACGCGCCAGCCTGCCAGGCAATGGCCATTGTGCCGTGGTGGCCAATGTCGCCGACGAGGCCGGGGTCGAGCGCGCATTTGATCACCTGGAACAAGCCATGGGTGGCATTGATGGCCTAGTCAACAACGCTGGCATTACGCGCGATGGTTTGCTGGTCAAGTTTCGTGATGGCCAGATACAGGAACGGATGTCGCTCGAGCAATGGCAGCAGGTCATGGACGTCAACCTGACCGGCGTCTTCCTGTGCGGACGCGAAGCGGCCACGCGCATGATCAAGGCCGGCAACGGCGGCGTGATTGTCAACATCTCCAGTATTTCGAAGGCTGGAAACTTCGGCCAATCCAACTACGCTGCGGCCAAGGCCGGGGTTGCCGCCATGGCCGTGACCTGGTCGAAGGAACTGGCCCGTCACGGCATCCGCGCCGCCTCGGTTTCCCCGGGCTTTACCCGCACCGAACTGGTAGCCGCCATGCCGGCGAAGGCCATCGAGCGCATCACCGGCCAGATCCCGTTGGGTCGCCTGGCCGAGCCTGGCGAAATTGCTGATACCATTCGATTCATTATCGAGAATGATTATGTCAGCGGTCGTGATTTTGCCGTTGATGGTGCGCTCAAGCTCTAGCCGCTCGCTAAAATGCCAAGGTATCGTTAACGTCATGTCCAAGCAAAGCCCGGATTCCACCCCAAGTGGCCTGATCGAGGTTGGAAGCGAGATTGCCCGCATTTCCGGGCTTGCCGCAGCGCTGCTGATGCGCCTGGCCAGACGCTGGGAACTGCCCACGTTCGATCCGCTCAACATCAGGAAACCCCTGGTTGCCGGCGCCTGGAACATGCTGACCCACCCGCGACGGGTACTCCATGCCCAATGGGAGTTATCACGTCGTTACCTGGGCCTGATGAAGTACCTGGGAGCACGCGCGATTCGGCGACCGATCGAGCCGGTCACGACCCCGATCCGTGGCGACCGGCGCTTTCGCTCCGAAGCCTGGGACGAGAAGTGGGTCTTCGACATGCTCAAGCAGGCTTACCTGCTGACCGCCGACTGGATGCTGGACAACGTGGCGCGCATGCAGGAGGTCAGCCCGGAAGACCGGATGCGCATCCG
>JBGTLI010000309.1:0-14587 GCA_041744195.1 Wenzhouxiangella sp.
CATCGGCATGCCGGACGGTGGCGTGACCTGCAACGAGAGGGTTCGGCGACGATCCACCCTGCGGATCTGGTTGGGGCCAGCGGTGCGCTCCAGTCGGGTCAACTCACCCAGGGTCGCAATCTGCCCCGATGGCGTGGCCAGCGGCATGGATAACAGCTCTTCCGGTGTCAACCACTGCTCGCCACGCAAAATGACGTCAAGGCGGCGATCACCATCGAAGTAATCGCCCAGAAAGGCGCCGTTGCCGAGGG
This sequence comes from Wenzhouxiangella sp., assembly GCA_041744195.1. Lineage (GTDB taxonomy): Bacteria > Pseudomonadota > Gammaproteobacteria > Xanthomonadales > Wenzhouxiangellaceae > Wenzhouxiangella. The sequence continues at coordinate 252 of JBGTLI010000309.1, forward strand.
CGCGGATCAGCACCGACACATCGGCCCGGGTCCAGCCCAGCTCGGCGATGCGTCGATCATCAGGAATCAGGCGCAATTCGGGCTCGGCCAATTCGAGGCCGGGCTGAGGCCTGACCGTAGCACCTGGCAGCGACTGCTGGATCGCGCCAAAGCCAACCTGGCCCGCCTCAAGCAGATCCTCGAAATCGGCGGCCTGCAGATCAACCGAAATCTGGCGGCTTCCGCGGCCGCCGAATATCGGCGAGCGGTTGGCTGCACCGAATGTGTCGGGGAAGCCGCTGAGAATTTCTGAGTTGACCACCTTCAGCAATTCATCGACGTCACTGTCATTCTCGGCCCGCATGCCCAGAAAGGCGCCGCTGCCGAAAAAGCCGAGGAAGTTGTTGCGGATTCGGGGCTCCTTCTCGCCGGACAAGTACGGCATGAGGCGCGCGTTGATGACATCAATCAGCTCACGTTCGGCGGTGTCCGGCCCCATGCCCGACGGGGTCTGAATAAAGCCGAAGATGAAGTTGCGCTTGCCTTCCGGCAGGTAGTCGGCTGGTGGCAGCAACAGGACGGCAACCAGGATCGGGACGAGCGTCAGGCCACCGATCCATCCCCAGCGCCGTCGCGGCGTGGCGGTCAGGTTCATGATGACACCGGTCACGTTTTGCCACCAGTCGGCATGTCGATCGGTCAGCTTTTCCGGTCCCAGCAGTCGGTAACTGGCCGTCGGCAGCACGATGATGGCAACCAGCAGCGAGCAGACAATGGCCGCCGAGATGACAACAGCCAGGTCGGCAAACAACTGCCCGGCTTCGTCCTGGAGAAAGATGACGGGAACGAAAATGGCGACCGTGGTGGCGGTCGATGCCAGCAGCGCCCCCCAGACCTGGCCGGTGCCGCGATCAGAGGCCTCCAATGGATCCCGGCCCTGCTCTCGCTGGCGAACGATGTTTTCCAGCACCACGATGGCCGCATCCAGCACCATGCCGGTGGCAAACGCCAACCCCGCCAGTGAAATCACGTTGAGTGTTCGCCCTGTGCCGTCAAGAACCAGGAAGGCGAAACACAGGCACAGCGGAATCGCCAGGGCAACCATCAGGGTCGCGCGCAGTCGGCGGAAGAAGAACCACAACACCAGCACCGCCAGGCTCATGCCCAGCAGCAGATTGGTGGCAACCATCCAGATCGACTGGCGAATATAGATGGTGTCGTCGGAAACCTGGAGGATGTACAAGCCGGCCGGGCGCAAATGGGTCTGCTCCAGGTCGGCAATGGTGGCCTGGAGGTCGGCCATCACCTCGAGTACGTTGACCCCCGGTTCGGCGATCACGTTCATGGCGATCGATGGCCCGCCATCCTGGGTCATCACGCCGGAGCTGTCGCGCATCACGCGCTCCACCTGAGCCACATCGCCCAGAAAAACCGGACGACCGTCACGCCATTCCAGCACCAGATTCTGCAGGTCAGCAATGCTGTACTTGCCTGCAAATCGCAGCGTGTACTGGCGGCGGCCGACTTCCTGGAAACCGCCGGAAACATCCGTGTTCTGGCCGAGACGCTGACCGATACGGGTCAGATCAACGCCGATGGCGGCGGCCCGGTAGGGATCGAAAGTCACTCGAACCTCGTATGGACGACCGCCGCGAGGGTTGGCCGAGGAGACGCCCGGGATGCGCTCAATGCGCTCCTTGATCACTTCATTGACAAAATCCTGGAACTCGATAATCGGACGGTCATTGCCTGGGACGGGGCGAATCGAGAACCAGGCAATCGTGTCGCCGAACTGATCGGAGCCAACCCGGACCGTTGGCTCGGTGACGTCAGCCGGGTAACGTGGCACCTGGTTCAGGCGGTTGATGACCTCGATAAGAGCCCGGTTGATATCATCCCCGACCTCGAACTCCAGGTTGATGGAGCCACTGCCCTGGCTGGCCGTTGAAGTCATCCGGCGCAAGCCGGGCACATCACGAAGCTGATTTTCCTGCGGCTCGATGATCTCCGACTCGATTTCCGCCGGCGCTGCGGCGCGCCAGCCGGTCGAAATGGAAATCGACGGACGATCTATATTCGGTGTCATCTGCACCGGCAGGCGCGACAGGCTGAGGAGGCCGAAAATGACCAGCAGAATGCAGCCCACGGCAACCGCAACCGGGTTGCTCAGTCCAAGGCGAGTCAATGGCAAGGGCGGTTCCTCCTCTGGTCAAGCCGCGCAATCTACACCAGATGGGGTGCAGGGGCTGTCAATTTAGATATCGCCTCAATGGACACTAGCTTGCCGATTTAGTGCCAGTGGCCTGCTGATTAGTGCATCAAGGGATGATTATTCACGCACGCTCGGCTAAGATGAGATACTCCCTACCCGCCACCAAATCCATTTTCAAGGGCGCTCAGCCGAATTGCTGACAGAGCCCGAGCCACGGCCTGCACAATCAACTATACAATGCCATAATTCGGGGAACCAGCCGTTGCAGCAGCTTGAATCAACCATCATTGCAGTCCAATCCGGGCAGGCTCTATTCGGCCTGATCCTGGTCGCCTTGCTTTTAGCCTTCCTGGCCCAGTACAAGCACCGGTTCCTCGGCCACTGGGCATTGAGCTTTCTGGCCATGGCGCTGCATTTCGCTTCTCCGCTTGTCATGGTCAAGCTGATCTCGGGCGACCTGCTGGAATCAGCCCACCTGTCCACACTTGCAGCTTTTTCCCTGGTCATGGCGTATCTGCATGTGATCTTTCTGATTATGGGCGCCAGCGAAGCTGTTGCTGATCGTCCGGTCAGGTCTTCTCGGCCAGCCAGTATGGCGACTGTCGCGAGGATTGTCGCAGCGAATGTCGCAGCGATTGTCGCAGCAATAGCAATTGCGGTTGCTGCAGGCATGGGCAACTTTTACCTGTTGCATGTTCATCCTGCCGGCATCCTCAATGAGTGGCTGGTTCACTATTCGCTGTCGCATGTTTTCACTGGTCTGGCCTTCCTGGTTGCAGCCGCCATGCTGTGGCGCTCCCTGCGCCGCCTGAACCAGATCAGCACCTACCTGGTGCCCCTGATTTTCGGCCTGTATGGCGTCTACATGTTTCATCTGAGTACCGGCAGCTTTGTACTGGCGCCGGGGCTTCACCTCGCGCCAACGCTTGAGCAGGGCGCCATCGGGCTTGTGCTGCAAGTATTGATTGGCTACAGCATCATTATCTGGCTACTGGAAATCGAACGACGCGGCGCCAGCCTGGCTCAAAGCAAGGCCGTCAACGCCGAAGAGCGGTTGGTCCATTTTCACATGCACGATGCCTCTACCGGCCTGCCGAATCGACGCCAGTTGCAAAACCAACTTTCAATCGAGATACGTGCCGCTACAAAGAAGCACAGCCGGGTTGCTGTTTTGTCCATTGGCATTCACCGCTTCCAGCTGCTCAATCAAGCACTCGGCTTTGAGCAAACGGACAAACTGATCCGCAAACTGATTCAGCGATTGCAAACTGCTATTCCAATCCATGCCGTGCTGGGCAGAACCGGAGAACGTGACTTTCTGATCATCCTGCCCGACGCCGGGCAACGGGACAGATTGATTGTGAAGGCGCGCAAACTGTTGGCGGAGTGCACCAAACCGTTCTCTCTGGGTGGCCAGGATCTTTTCCTCAGCGTCAGTGGCGGGCTGTGTTTCGCACCCGATGATGAGATTGATGCGGTCGCCCTGATCAGGATTGCCCAGCATGCGCAAATACGCGCCGCCTCCGATGGCGAGCCACTGATTGTTCACCACTCAGCGGGCGAGCCCTCCGAGCCACACGATTTGTTCCAGTTGGAGCGCGAACTTCGCCGTGGCGTAGCCGAGGGCCAGTTTGTTCTGCATTTTCAGCCGCTGATCGGCATTCGCCAGCGGCGCATCATCGGCTTCGAGACCCTGCTGCGCTGGCATCACCCGGAACGGGGTCTGCTGACGCCTGGATCATTCCTGCAGGAAGCCGTGCGCCTGGGCGTGCTGGACGAATTGGAAGACCAGATACTGGAGCAGGCGCTGGGGCAACTGTCCGAATGGCAGGAGGACCTTTCCCTGCCGCCGATCAGTGCGTCGGTCAATCTTTCCGCCCAACGCTTCCAGCAACCCGACCTGGCCGACAAGCTGACCGGTATGTGCAAGCGGATGAAGGTCGACCCTGTTGATCTGCATCTGGAAATCACCGAGAGCACGGCGATGGAGGATTTCGAAGCCGGCCTGAACACCATCGCGAAGCTGCGCGATCTGGGTTGCAAGATCTGCCTGGATGACTTCGGCACGGGGTACAGTTCACTTTCACATTTGCGGCGGCTTCAGGTCGATTACGTCAAACTCGACCGCAGCTTCATCACCAACTTAGAACGCGACCCCCGAGAAAGGGATCTGACCCGCGCCATTGTCGATCTGATCCACAGCCTGGGCATGACTGTACTGGCCGAAGGCGTCGAAACACGGCAGCAGCTTGGCTACCTGCTGAGCTGCCGGGTCGATGTCGTGCAGGGCTATCTACTCGGCCGACCGCTGCCCGTCGAAACCTGGCGCGGCGCCCTGGACAGACCAAAACTGGTCCTGGACGAAAACCAGGAACCCGAGCCCACTGACCACTGACGCACTGTCACACCGACTACCCCCCACCCCCCACCAACGCCCGTACCTCGGCAATCCGCCGAACTCGCTCATCCGCCATGGCGCGGGCAATTTGCTCACCTTTCATGCCCTGATCGACGAACGCCTTGGCATACACTTTGCCAACTGCTTCTGCGGCCTGTCGGAGGTAATCGGCTTGAGGATAAGGTTCGTCTTCGCGACCGTCTCGGCCGCGAATGTCAGCTTCGCAGCAGCAAAGGAAACGCTCAAGCCGGTCGGGGCGGCGAAATATGTCCAAACGCTGGAAAAGCTTGAGCACGGTCAGTGGCTTGAGCTCCAGGGCGCGATGGCAATGAAGGTGAAACTCGCCCACCAACAGGGCGAGGTCCCGACAGTCGTTCGGTACGGCCAAACGAGAGCACACCCGGCCAATCGGTTCAAGCCCCCTTTTCTCATGGCCGCGATGGGCAGGCCATTGATCCGGCGGCGTCAGGGCCTTGCCAAGGTCATGAACCAGACAGGCGAATCGTTCGGCCAGCCCGGCATCGAGCCGGGCGGCCTGATCGATCACCATCAGGGTATGCCGGCCGGTATCTATTTCCGGATGATAGCGGGGCGTCTGAGGAACCCCGAACAATGCATCGACTTCAGGCAGGATCACCTTGAGCGCCCCGACCGAGCGCAAAACATCGAAAAATCGCGACGGAGCCGGGTGCATCAAAGCTTTGCCCATTTCCTGCCAGACCCGCTCCGGCACCAGATGAGCAACCTCACCTGCGGCCACCATCTCGGCGCACAAGGCGAGGGTGTCGTCGGCGATCCGGAAAGAATCGAATCGCGTGGCAAAGCGGGCCAGGCGCAGGACCCGGACAGGATCCTCACGGAAAGCGTCGGAGATATGGCGGAGCACGCCGCGTTCCAGATCGAGTCGGGCATTGAACGGGTCGATCAGGTGATTTTCCGGATCCAGCGCCATGGCGTTGACGGTCAGGTCACGTCGCGCCAGATCCTGTTCCAGGCTGACATCAGGGCCGGCGTGAAAAACGAAGCCGTGATAGCCCCGTCCCGACTTGCGCTCGGTTCGCGCCAACGCGTATTCCTCGCCACTTTCGGGGTGAATGAATACGGGGAAATCGCGCCCGACCGGCTTGAAGCCGCGCCGAACCATGTCCTCCGGGGATGATCCCACCACGACGAAATCCCGATCGGGCGAGTCAAAGCCCAGTAACCGGTCGCGAACCGACCCACCGACCTGATAGAAGGTCAGGTCACGGGTGCGCCGGTCGTCGTCAGCCCTGGTCACGGCCGCTGCGTCTGGCCTTGCGACGATAGTTTTGGTATCGGTGCTGACGCGTGCCATTGCCCAGCCATGTCGGCGCCAGTTGCGACAGGCCCCAGGGATCTATCCCGAGGTCGCTTAAACCATTCCGGGCACAGACGCTGTCGAGCTTGAGTGACTTGAAATTATCACTGGAGAAGGGTTTGCCGGGAACAAAATCGAAGGCCAAGCCCTGCAGGCGGCCCAGCACATCGGGCAAGCCGACCACCAGACGGCGCAACCCCAGCACCTGCCGCAACCAGACCACCAGGTCCTTCAGCGTCCAGACTTCGGCGCCGCACAGTTCGTAGACCGCCCCATTCTCGCCTCCGGTATCGTCAGGCACTTCGACGACCCGCAAAAACGCTTCGGCCACATCACCCACAAAAACCGGGGCAAAGCGGGCATTTGGTCTGGCCAGCGGCAGCACCGGGGCCAAACGCAGCAAGGTCGCAAACCGGTTGAGAAAACTGTCGTCCGGGCCAAAGATGGTTGAGGGCCTGAAAATTGTTGCATGCAAGTGACCGGCGCTACACACTTGACCGATCAAACGCTCGGCTTCGCCCCGGGTTTGCAGGTAGAGGCTTTCTCCATGTCCGGCATTGAGGGAACTCATATGCAGCAAACGCGGAACCCGGGCCGCCTCGCAGCTGATCAGCAGCTTTTCCACCAGTTCAACATGGGCGCGCCGAAAGCCTTTGCCGTTGAATCCGCGCTCGTTGAGAATGCCCACCAGATTGATGGCGATATCATGACCCTCAAGGGCCGGCGTCAGAGAATTGAGGTCATAAGGGTTGCACTGGCTGATCCGGGTGCGCGGCACCACCAGCAGGTCACGTGCGCCCGGCCCATAGCGGGTGGCGATCGTGATGTCATGACCCGCCGCTGAAAGCCTGCGCGCCAGATGGCCGCCAACAAAACCGGACCCGCCGAGGATAAAGACCTTCATAGTTGACCATCGTGTGGTGACGTCAGGCTTTCATTCTAACCCGCCGGGTCACGGACGAGACGGACGCACGACTCACGATTCACAGGCAAAGCCCTGGCCATTGCTCAAAATGCCCGGCAGGATGTTGCCGCGCAACACACCCGGCTGGCGCTGGAGCTGCCATTCGTAAATCGTGGCGAAGGCCAGTACGCGCGGAACATAATCGCGTGTCTCGAAAAAAGGCAGCGTTTCCAGCCAGATATCCGGATCAGTGAAAGGGCGGGAACTGAGCCAGCGGGACACGGCTCCGGCGCCGGCATTGTAGGCGGCGGCAACGTGAATCCACTCGCCATCATAGCGCTCCTGCAACTCGGCCAGATGGGCCACGCCAAGGGGAATATTGATCGCCGGATTCATCAGATCACCGATGCCGTTGTAAGCCAGACTGTTGCGGCGCGCCACGGCGCTGGCAGTGCCTGGCATCAACTGCAACAAGCCTCGGGCACCAGCCGGTGAAAGGGCATCGGCCTGCATGGCCGACTCGGCACGCATCAGGCCATAAACCAGCGCCGGGTCAACCTGCCAGCGATCACTGGCACTGATGACCTGCCCTTTCTCCACCATTGGAAAGCGCCAGGGATAGGCCTGCATGCTGGCGGAATTACCCAGGGCGCTGATCGCCCGATCATGCCAGCCCTCGCCTGCGGCCAGCAATGCTGCCTGGCGCAGCTCGGCATGACTGAGCCTGCGGGAGATGTTGATCCAGGTCCGGCGCGCGTGCCCGTCAAGGCCCACCTTGTTGAGTTCCAGAGCCCGTTCAAACTCTGCATCGCGCATCAGCCGACGCTGAACTTCAGCATCAACCTCGATTTCGACGCTGCAAATGGTCAAATTCTGGTCCAGCCTGGACGCGGCCAGAAATCCGTAATAACTGGCCTCGGCGGCAAGGGTGGCAAAGGCGACTGATGCCTCCGGGCGCTGTTGCTCAGCCAGAGCGCGTCCGCGCCAGTAGCGCCAACGGGCCTCGGCTTGCCCGGCCAGGCCCATCGCCTGAATGGAGGTCAGCACATCGTCCCATTGCCCATGCGCCATGGCGGCGCGCGCGCGCCATTCGAGCAGTTGCTGGCTGACGACCGACTCCGGCAGGGCGTCAATGGCTTCAACCGCACCCTTATCCAGCGCAACCGCGCGGTACAGGGCGATCTCGCGTTCAATCTCGTGCCGATCCTCCTGCGGCCAGGCAAAGCGTTTTTCCAGCGGCCCCCAGGCGTCGGCCGCTCGCTCCCATTCAGTGCGGGCCAGGCGCTTGAGCCCGGTCAGTATGATCAGACGAGCCTGCTCATGGTCGTTCCACTGACGCGCCTGACGCAGGGTTTGATAGGGCTGCGACTGCATGTTCAACCACAGGTCGGCCCAGTGATTGCGGTCCGAATCAAGATAGCGGCGAAGGTAGCGGGCCAAACCTTGCTCGCCGGCACTCAAAGCCAGATGAAAGCGCGTCCAGGCCACGTCCGGCTTGAGATTCCCATGGCGACGCCACCAGGCAAACAGAGGGTCGCAGGCAGACGATTGTGATCGCCCGACCAGCCAAAGGGCTTCGGCGCGCTCGGCCAGGCCATCGGTTCGGCCGGCGGCGAGATCAGCCCGGCCCAGATGGCAGCGAACCTCGGCATCAACAGACTGACTGCCGTGCCGGGCCAGTGCTTCATAATCACCACGACGCCCGAGGCTGCGCAGCCAACTGGTTTCCAGCGAGGCGTTGAACGACCAGTCGCGGTAGCGGGCGAGAAACTGCTCCATCACCTCTTCAGGAACACGGTCAATGCGCTGGCGCAGCAGTTCGAACTGCAGATAGGGCGTCAATGGGTAGTCGGGCAACGCCCCAATCGCGGCCAGGGTACCGGCCTGGTCGCCACGGGATGCCGCATGCCAGCCCTGGCGAAAGGTTTGACGCTCGGCTTCCCGATCACTCTCAACCGGCACAGTCGGCGTGAGCGACAACGTAATCAGCGGCGACCAAAGGACGACCAGCATTAAAGCGGTTTTAAACGAATGACTTGCCATTAACGATCGATCTACTCCAACATGCTGGTTTATTTTGCGCCGAACGAGAATTCACAACAAGTGCTGCCGACCCTGATTCTCCTGATTGCCACCGGCCTGACCGCCGGCCTGTTGGCTGGCCTGCTGGGCATTGGTGGCGGACTGATCATCGTGCCGGCCCTGACCTGGATCCTGCTGACCCAAGGCGCGCCAACCGATATCGCTGTCCCGATGGCTGTAGCAACTTCACTGGGCTCCATGTTGCTGACCTCGGCCAGCGCAATATGGTTCCACGACCGGCGCGGCGGCGTGGACTGGCGCTGCGTCATTCGACTGGCGCCAGCGGCCGGCCTGGGCGCATTCCTTGGCGCCTGGCTGGCCACCGAAATTCCCGGAATGGTTCTGGCCAGGGTCTTCGCCGTAGTGGCCGCACTCATCGGCCTGCGCATGACCCTGGTCCGCGCTTCTGAAAGAAAGAACCGGACGCCGTTCCCCCGCGCCTGGTTTGCCGCCGGGCCGGCAATCGGAGCCGTATCGGCCATGGTCGGCATTGGTGGCGGCAGCTTCAACGTCCCGTACCTGACGCGAAACGGCTACCCGGTTGTGCAGGCTGTCGCCATAGCCTCAACCTGCGGTTGGCCGATCGCGCTGGGTGGGGTGGCTGGATTTGTGTTGCTGGGTCTGGGCCAGTCGATCTGGCCGGCGAGCGCGGGCTATCTCTATTTGCCCGGACTTCTCACCATCGGTTTGGCCGGCATGATCAGCGCGCCGGCGGGTGTGGCGCTCGCGCACCGACTCCCAGCCGGGCGGCTACGCCGGGTGTTCGGGGTTGTCCTGGTCCTGGTGGCCATCCGGATGGCCTGGTAGATCCACCCCGCCGTTCAGGTTGACGGTCATGGCCAAAGGCCGGTGGTCTGAAAAGGTCACCGGCAGAACCTCCAGCTTGGCCACATCCATCTCCGGGGAGACCAGGATATGGTCGATGGCCCGTTGCGGGTTCCAGGACGGGAAGGTACGAATATGGCGATCAGGAATAATCAGGCCGGCCTGGTCACAGAAATCCCGCATTTCCCTCGAACCCGGCCCGGTATTGAGGTCGCCCATAACGACCACATGCGGGTAATCACGGATCAGGTTGGTGACATAGGCAAATTGCTGGGCGCGGGCACGACGGCCAAGCGCCAGGTGCAAAATCACCAGCCAGAGGGCCAATGGCCCTTGGCCGTACTGCACCAGCATCGCGCCGCGCCCCGGAATCGCGCCCGGCAGGCGGTGCTCTTCAATGGCGTTGGGCTTGACCCTGCTGAGCAGGCCGTTGCCTGCATGGGCCAGAACGCCCACCCTGCGGTTGCCCTGGTGACTCCAGTGGGGAAAGCCGGCATGGGTCGCCAGATACTTTGCCTGGTTGAGAAAACCCGACCTCAAGCTGCCGCAATCGACCTCCTGCAAGGCGACAATATCGTAGCCTTCCACAAGTTTGGCGATCGCGTCGAGGTTGGCCATGCGCTGATGGTTCGGCAGCACCTGGCGCCAGCTGTTGGTGAAATACTCACGATAATTTCCAGTCGTCGTGCCAGCCTGGATGTTGAAGCTCAGCAGCTTAAGCTGCTGGCGACCATTGCTCACCGCTAATTATTCGCTGACCGTTTCATGGGCCGTTTCGTCGGCAGCGGCAACCTCATCACTGGCGTCTTCCTCAAGCCCCAGTGCGGCCGCCTCACGGGCTACCAGGTAGTCGATCGCCTCAAGCATTTGATCATAGGAGTTAAAGTTGCCGGGAGACAGGCGCCATTTACCCTGGACCACCATGGTGGGGGTCTGACGGACACCCAGGCGCATGGTCTCGGAACGATTGCGACGCATGCGCGAATCCACCGCAAACGACTCCGAGGTGCTGATGAATGCCTCGGCGGTGACGTCAAACTGGCTGTAGATTCCGGCGATATCCTGGAAGCTGCGGATGTTGCGGCGCTCATCATGCAGGGCCTTGAACACCGCTTCATGAGCGTCTTCATTGATCCCCATCACCTCTGCCGTATAGTAAGCGCGGGCAAACATGTCCCACCCCTGCTGGAGGGCAATCGGCAAGCGGTCGAAGTCGACGTATTCGGGCTGCCTTTTCTCCCATTGGCTGATGTGGGGGAAAAAGTTTCGGCAGGCCGGGCACGGATAGGCGAAGGCCTCAATCACTTCCACTCGATCTGACGGCGCGCTTGCCGGAGAGCCGATGCGCTCAAAATGCGTACCTTCCACGAACTGCTCGGCTGCCAGCGGGGCTGACAGAAACAGGGCCGCCAGGAAAACTGTAACTACTTTTGACATAACTGGTTCCTACTTTAGGTATCGGAGTGGTTGGATGGGTCACAACCGAGACTGAGACCCGCTGGCGTGAGCATTGTTCCGCAACCCGACTTACCAGCGCGCAACATGCAGTCCTTCAATGTAGGAACTGACGGCTTCGATCTCCGCGTCCGACAATTCCGAACTGACATCGGCCATGATCTGGCTGAACGGGTCATTCTCATTGGTCTCGCCATTTCGATAGCGCTGCAAGCGAGACGCAGTGTAATCGGCATGCTGGGCCCGGAGGACTGGAAAGTGCGATCCCGGGATGCCCTCTCCGGCCGGGCCATGACAGGCCGCGCAGGCCGGCACATTGGTTTCGTGATTGCCATCGTGGTAAATGCGACGGCCCAGCTCAACCAGTTCCTCATCGGCAACGCCAGCTTCCAGCGCCTGGGTGGCATAGAAGGCGGAAATATCGTCGATATCCTGATCACTCAGATTCATCACCATCGGGTACATTTCCGGAACCACACGTTGCTGATCGCGCACCATCCGCGTCTGGCGGGCCGCGTAGTCGACATGCTGGCCAGCAATTTTGGGCCAGATGGAAACCGCACTGTTGCCATCAACACCGTGACAGGCCGCGCAAACGGCCGCTTTCTGTTCCCCGGCTTCAGGATCGCCGACCGCGACAGCCGCCAAAGGCAGCAAGGCCAGCAACATCACCATGATTCGAGCCATTTTCTGAGGTACTCCATTAAGAATAAGAGGCTTCAAGGCGCCTTTGTACATGTTTGCACGCCGACGCCGTGCAGAATGATCAGAGGCATCCTTAACCTGATATTATCGCCTTTTGTCGCTGCCTGTTCCAGTCCGTGAATCCCACTATTGCCTTGCTGCATCGCGCAGAATACACCGACAGCGTGCACTCGCTGGCCCAACTTCGCCCGGACACCGGGATCGAAATCGCCATCGCAGGGCGGTCCAACGCCGGCAAATCCAGCCTGATCAATCGATTGTGTCGACAGAATTCACTGGCTCGAACCAGTCGCACACCGGGCCGCACCCGTCAGCTGGTGTTTTTCCAGCTTGATGAGCAGCGCCATCTGGTGGATCTGCCGGGCTATGGCTACGCCAAGGTCAGCGGTGATCTCAAGCGCCACTGGCATGGCCTGATCCAGGCGTACCTGGATCGTCGCAAGGCGCTGGCCGGCCTGGTTGTCGTGATGGACATCCGCCACCCGCTCAAGGATTCGGATGTTGAACTCATCGAATGGGCCGGCAGCCGGGGCCTGGCATTGCACCTGGTGCTGACCAAGGCCGACAAACTCGGTCACGGCAAGCAGAAAGAAGCCCTATACAAGGTACGGCGCCTGATTGACGAGCAGGTCGGGGTTCAGGTGTTTTCGGCCACCAGCAGCCAGGGACTCGAAGAACTGGAGGCCGTCATGACCGACTGGCTCGATCCTGCGCGGCTACCCGATCCGGCGGACGGGCAGGCGGACGATTCGACAGACGATCCGACAGACGATCCGATAGACAAATAGCCAGACAATCAGCCAGCTGGCTCAAGCGACATGCCGGGCCAGTAGTCAAGCTGGGTCAATTCGCGGTCCAGCATCAGCACATCGCCGAGGTTATCGGCGACCAGACGCTGTAAATTGGCAAAGCTGTCCCTATCAATGGCGACGAACCGGCATGCCAGCTGACGCCCTTCCAGGCGCACCGCCTTGCACAACATGCTCAATTCAACCTGATCGCGCTGTATGTGGCCAATCAGCGTCAGACGCAGGGTACCCCGGCCAAGAGCCATTTCGTCAACCTCAGCATCAAGCCGGACCAGCGCGCCATTGATGGACAAATCCAGCAACTGGCAGGCAAGCGGAATGTCGTCCTCCAGGCTCAGCGCACATTCGGCATCAAATGGAAAACGGTGAAATCGACGTCGATCCTGCTCTGTGTTCATACCCTCTCCGCTGGCTCTCCGGGCGCGACATGAGGAAATCATATCCCTTACACGCCATAATACAACGTTGTCGCCCAAATCGCCGCCCAGGATCACATGCCACACCGCCCGACACTGCAGCCTGTCAGGATAGCAGAGTACCGGATCGATCCCCCGATCGGGCTCGCGCCCATGGCTGGCGTCACCGACAAGCCATTCCGCTTGCTGTGCAAGGAACTTGGCGCCGGCCTGGCCACATCAGAAATGACGACCTCCGACCCGTCGCTCTGGCACACGCGCAAATCACGGCAGCGCATGGACCATGCCGGTGAACCGGGCCCGATCAGTGTCCAGATCGCCGGCACCGTCCCGGAGCGAATGGCCGAAGCCGCGCGCTTCAATGTTGCCCATGGCGCCGATATCATCGACATCAACATGGGCTGTCCGGCCAAGAAGGTTTGCAAGGCCTGGGCGGGCTCGGCGCTGATGCGTGACGAGAAGCTGGTGGCGGCGATCCTGCGCGCGGTTGTAAATGCCTGCGCGGCTCCGGTGACGCTGAAGATCCGCACCGGCTGGGCTCACGATCAGCGCAATGCGCTCAGCATCGCCCGAATCGCCGAAAGCGAAGGCATACAGGCGCTCGCCATCCACGGACGCACCCGCGATCAAAAATACACAGGTGTTGCCGAGTACGACACCATCACCGAAATCAAGAGCCGAATCGGCATTCCGATTCTGGCCAATGGCGATATCGATTCACCGGAAAAGGCGGCCTTCGTCCTTGACTATACGGGCGCCGACGGCCTGCTGATCGGCCGCGCCGCCCAGGGCCGGCCATGGATCTTTCGCGAAATCCACCACTACCTCGCCACCGGCCAACACCTGCCGGAGCCGTCCCTGGAAGAAATCCGCACCATCCTGCTCGGCCACATCCAGTCCCTTCACGCTTTCTACGGCGAAGAAGCCGGCGTCCGCATCGCCCGCAAACACCTGGGCTGGTACGCCAAAGACCGCCCCGAAAACGCCGCCTTCCGCACCATCGTCAACCGCGCCACCTGCGCCGCCGAACAGATCGACCTGACCAGCACATATTTCGAAACCCTCGCCAACACCCGCCAGGCCGCCTGAGCAAAACCGATTGCGTGGAAAACCCCACAGCAAACCGATTACAATACGCTCCCGTTTTCGCCACAACATGCCGGCTTAGCTCAGGTGGTAGAGCAACTGATTTGTAATCAGTGGGTCGGGGGT
>JBGTLI010000310.1:0-3130 GCA_041744195.1 Wenzhouxiangella sp.
TGCGCGCTCATAGAGGCGCAGTTGCCCGCCCACAAGCGACACGGCACGGGTGATCTCCGTCTTGGGCGGCAGCTCGGGCGCAACCTGGGCCTTGGTCCGGCGCAGGAAAAAAGGGCGAATGCGATTGGCCAGCACTTCGCGCCGCTCGGCATCATCCTCTCGTTCGATCGGATTTCTAAACTGACGCCTGAACCGGGCCTGGCTCCCCAGCATTCCAGGCATCAGGAAATCGAACAGGCTCCATAATTCACCCAGGTGGTTTTCCAGTGGCGTACCGGTCAGACACAGGCGATGGCTGGCCTTGATCTCGCGCGCGACCTGGCTGACCCGGGCGCGCGGGTTCTTAATTGCCTGGGCTTCGTCAAGAATCAGCAGATGGTAGCGCTGTCGACCCAGATGCTCGATATCGCGCGGCAGCAAGGCATAGGTCGTCAGCACCAGATCACTGTCCTTGATCCACTGAATCAGACCCTTGCGCTGCGGGCCATGCAGCATCAGCACCTTCAGCTCCGGTGCAAAGCGCCTGGCTTCGGCGCGCCAGTTGAACATCAGGCTGGTCGGAGCCACCAGCAGACAGGGTTTGTTCATTCGACCGGCGCGTTTTTCAGCCTGCAGGTGAGCCAGGGTCTGAACGGTCTTGCCCAGGCCCATATCATCGGCCAGGATGCCGCCGAAACCGAACTCGCGCAGAAACTGCAACCAGCCCAGGCCGAAACACTGATACGGGCGCAGCTCGACCACCATCCCTTCCGGGGCGGACAGCGGCTTGATGTGGTCGAATTCGGCCAGGCGGCGGCTCAGTTCAACCAGACTTTCATCACCACCAAGTTGCCAGAGTCGGCCGGCTTCCGACAACTCCGCCAGCCGCCCACGTGGCAGGCGCAATCGACCGGCCTTCAGTTTCGGTGCCGAGTCGAGAAAATCCGCCAGTCCGCGCAGTGTCGCCGCAAGGCGCTCGATCGACATCTGCACGACGCGCCGCTCATCCAGCGCCAGGGTGATCTCACCGACCGTACTGTCACCCGACACCAGCGCTCGCAACAGTGAAGCTGGTGTGCGCTCAATCCAACCCAGCAGAGCCTGCAGCAGGGAAATCCGCTGGCCTTGCCAGTCCACGCCCAGGTCCAGATCAAAGGTGCCCGGGTTGTCCGGGTCGGCGCTCAGATCGCCATACCAGCGATCAGGCTCAATCAATTCAAGTGCAAAATCCGACGCTACTTCAATCTGCCAACCGTCTTGGCGCAGAACGTGCAAATCCTGCTGAAACTCGATCCAGGTGGCACTGGAGCCCCGGTGCTGGCGCGCGACCCATAATCCGCCCTCTCCTGGCCGGTAGTCGCCACCTGGACAGATATGCGCTGGCGTGAGTCGCGCGTCTTCAAGCCGCAGGCTACAGGCTTCCTCAAAGTCGTGATCGCGGTCAACCAGAACAACCTGGTCCAGACCTCTCAGGCGCGATGAAAATTCGTCATCCCACTCCAACTCGACCTCGCCATACACAAATGACAGCCGGGCCGCCGGAACCGTCTCGAAGCGCCGACCGGTGCCGATTTCAGTGTTGACCAACCTGAGCTTCGGCACCGGTTCCCCGGAGGCCAGGCGAATCAATTGCAACCGGCGTGGCTTCGGAAAGTTGTCTGGCGCACCTTGCAGGCGACTGATCAGTTCATCGACGCTGTCCGGCGCCACCGGGCCGGCTGCCAGCAAGTCAGCCACCAAGTCGTCGCCGGCCACGGTCGTCAGCACCCGGCAGCGACCCGACTCGGTATTCAGACGCCAGGGTGGAAGCAATGGCAACTGCAGTCCGTCAACATCGTCATCAGTCAGCAGCACAGGCCGCTGATGGCCGCTGTCCTGCAATTGCCAATCAACGGTAGCAGTCAGGGGCTCCGCCAGGCTCAGCACGGGGCCTTCTACGGTTTCCCAATGACAACGGGCCGTGGCGATCATTTCGCGCAGAAGCTGCTGACTGGCCGGACCCAATGGATACCAGACCAGGTCAGTTGCCTCGCCAACACGATCAGCCAGTGCATGCAAAATGGCGAGGTCTTCATCCTGAACATAATCAGGCTGGCGGCTGTCTTCAAGCCGCGACAAGCTAAAAGGTGTTGTTACGGGAGGCTCACCGACTCTTCCGGAAGAAACGCGCGATGGGCAAACACTCAATTCCTCACCAACCGCAGACAAACGCAACAGATAAACCATCGACTGGTTGCTTGCCAGCCGGGGCGCCCGGCCGCGACCAGGCCCTCGCGTTGCCTGCGGACCATCGGCCGATTGGCGTCGGGCGTCAATTGCGGTCAGCACCACCGCCGCCACATGCTCGCAGCCTCGCCCCAGCCTGCAGGTGCAATCACCATCCAGACCTTCGTCATCAAGGCTGACATACACGCTGAATGGCTGGTCCGCGCCATCAGCCACCAAACCTGACAACACCACGGCCTGGTCCAGGCGGGCGACCCTGAATTGGCTGACCGCGCCCATGGCGTGCAGGGCGCGGCCACGCGCAAGCACCGCGTTGTCGAGCGCGGCAAGCGATTTGTCGAAGATTTCCGGTGTTGCGGCCATGCGATCCGCGAGGGCAAAAGCCTGTCATTTTATCCTCTGCCGGTAGTCAGGTTGGCCTTTTTTGCCCCGTTCACTGAACAAATCCCCAGTTAGGCCGACTAAGGTAAACTGCTGTCAGGCCGAAGATTTCCGAGGAACCGACGTGGGAATAAGAGTAAATTCCGATCTGCTGCGCCGCTTTGCACCCTTGCTCTTGCTGACCGGCGTCGTGCTGGCGCCGCAACTGGTCCAGGCCACAGGCTTCGATCACGAGGCATTCGAGCGTCTTGATCCGGTCGAGTTGCGCGCGGCGGAAAAGCGCGCACATGAGTTTCTGGAACCAGGCACGGCCAGGCTCTTGCGCGCGCCGCAAAACGCAGCCGAAGATTATGTCGCCCGCCGCCAGCAACGACTGGCCGCAGCCATGCAGCGCCAACCCGTTCAACATATCCTGCCCGATGGCAGCATCGCCACCCAGGCCTTCTGGCCGACCGCGCGAGCAACCCGCGCGAGGGTGGACGACCAGGGTCGGATTGTCATGAGCTGTGTCCACGCCTCCGCCATCCTCGGCCACACCCCGCCT
>JBGTLI010000311.1:0-2764 GCA_041744195.1 Wenzhouxiangella sp.
GAGCCCATCTATACCGAAGAACGCAATGGACTTGATCTGATCATCCGCCCAGCCGGGCAAAGTGAACCGGTCCCGGGGTTGGAAGAAGGTCTGTTTGCCGAAATCATCGCCCCGAACGGCGATACCCGCAAGGCCTTCACCATGCGCCCCCAATACGGCCACTTGGGACGCTATACCTTTGACGTTGTGCTGACCGAACCAGGACAGTACCAGGTGCGAGTTTGGGGAATCATTCACGATGTGAGCTTCGACGAGACGTTTTCGCTCAGTGAGGTGAAGCCGATATCGGTGCTGCACTTCCCGCAATAGAGAGCCTCTGAAGACTCTCGCAAAGGTACGCGCTACGGCTCCACTCCAGCAGGGCTACTTGGTCTGCTGGCAAACCGCCCTTGCGTTCTCGCCTGCGCTGTCACGCATAAACGCACATAGAAAGCGATGTCCATCAACTTTTGCATAAAAAGTGAGATTAAAGTAACATCACCCGCAATCAGTCATAAATTGGGGGAGTCCGGTCATGGGAATGTTCACACAGCAGGTCTACTTGCCGCAGGCGATCTACAAACTGCTGCCGCTGCTGTATTTTGTAGCCGGAACGATTCTGTGGCTGGTTCTGACCAACCCGCTGGGCAAGTTTGCGGCACTCGTATTACTCGGGTTTGCCGTTTTCATTAGCGTCAAGCGCTTTCTGGGAGTCACGGCGAAGACCTCAACGGCTCGCCGACGCTACTAGCCAGCTCGCGGGCAAGAGCAGCCTGTAAGCCTTCAGGATGAAGCGATGGCCGGGTTCGAACAGTCGGGAAAAGACATTGCCGACGCTCTCAATCGTAATTGCTTTTGTCTGACCGTAAATCGGCAGGCGCTGCGCCATCAGTTGCTAAGTGCCGAACCGGACGCGGATCTTTACGAACAGATAGAGACTACCCGCCCCCACCTGTTTTCCGATACCGCCGTATTTGTCAGCCCTGAGCACCAGCAACAAATGCGCCGGCTGATTCGTGCGATCGAAGAAGTCGTGGCATTGCCTCGCTACCAGCAGCACGTGCTGGCCGAGGCACCAGCACTGTCCCAACGGGATCACGGGCCACTCGGGGCGTGCATGGGCTATGACTTCCACCTCGGCCCGGACGGCCCCAGGCTGATCGAGATCAATACCAATGCCGGCGGCGCGTGGCTGAACGCGGCCCTGAGCGTTGCCCAAATCGCCTGCTGCGGTCAACCGACCGCAATCCGGCCGACTGCCCTGTCGCAGGCCGATTTCGAGCAGCAATTTTTGGCCATGTTCCTCAATGAGTGGCGTCTGCAACGCGGCGATTCGGCATTGAAGACAGTCGCCATTGTCGACAGCGATCCGTCTGATCAGTACCTCGGTCCCGAATTTATCCTGGTAGCACGCATGTTCGAACGCCATGGCATCCGCGCAGTGATCGCCGATCCACGTGCACTGAACTATGCTGACGGGGTGCTTGTGCACGATCAAACGCCCATCGAACTGGTCTACAACCGGTTGACCGATTTTGCTTTGGCCAATCCTGAGCATGCCGCACTGCGCGATGCCTGCCAGGACGGTACCGTCGTCATGACACCCGCTCCCCGCCACCATGCCCTGTATGCAGATAAGCGCAATCTTGCCGTGCTGACCGACGAAGCGCTGCTGCGCGGCTGGGGCATCGACCAGAGCCTGATCGACACGCTGATCGAGGGCATACCCAGAACGGTGGTGGTGACCGAGGGAAATGCCGATCAACTCTGGAGCCATCGTCGCCAGCTGTTCTTCAAGCCAGCTGCCGGTTACGGTAGCAAGGCCACGTACCGCGGCGACAAGCTGACCCGCAGAGTCTGGGGTGAGATCCTGGCGGCCGACTATGTGGCTCAACAGCGAGTTGTGCCAAGCGAACGTGGCGTCCTGGTCGACGGCCAGCCCAGCACCCTGAAACTGGACCTTCGCAGCTACGTCTACGCCGGCCAGGTTCAACTTTTCGCGGCTCGGCTCTACCAGGGCCAGACCACCAATTTTCGCACCCCCGGTGGCGGTTTCGCCGCCGTGCTCGGTTGACCCCTAAATACAAACGGAAGGCAGCAGAAGCGACTCCCGCATCCAGGCCCGGATGCGGGCTTTCTCCAACCAGGCCAGCACCTAATCAAGAAGGCTTGGCCGCTGGTTGTGACATCAAGTCTTCCACCAGGCTCGCGGATCGCTCCAACCCGCCGGCCTCACGGACCGTTCGAACCGGCTGCGAGCGGGGCGGCTTGGCCAGTAGCAATTGCCACAATTGCAGCCGACGCACCCGGAACGAGGCCGCGCAGGACAAAAGATAGAACGTCCACATACGTTTGAATCGTTCTCCGTAGCGGTCGGCGATTTCAGGCCAGCCGTCGGTAAAATTCTTGTACCAGGCCATCAGGGTGCGGTCGTAATAGGGACCGAAACTATGCAGGTCTTCGGCCAGAAACAGACCTTCGGTCGCCCGGGTGAGTTGGGCCAGTGACGGGAGATGTGAATTGGGAAAGATGTAACGGCCGATCCATGGATCGGTGTGGCGCACGCTGGTGTTGGAGCCGATGGTGTGTAGCAGAAACAGGCCACCGGGTTTCAGACAGCGCTCGGCGACCTTCATGTAGGTGGCGTAATTGCGGCTGCCGACATGTTCAACCATGCCGACCGAGGCGACATGATCGAAGGGTTCGTCAATGTCACGATAGTCGCAAAGCCGGACATCAACCGGCAGCCCCGCGCAGCGCTCCCTGGCCAGCATGGCCTGCTCAC
>JBGTLI010000312.1:0-30338 GCA_041744195.1 Wenzhouxiangella sp.
AGCTGACAAGCAGGCACCGTTATGAGGTTTTCCGGAAAAGGTTTGGGGAAGATTCCCTTTGGGGGAACATGGTCCTTAGTCGTTGCAACTCGCTCACCACAAATTGCACAGATTGTACCCTTCGACATTTCGAACCCTAACTAGTAATTGGCTGTTGAAAGTTGATGGTATTGGATCGGGCGTCGAGTATGACGCTTTATCTGACTGGCCTGCCGCCACCCGCGCCAACTCCCTGTAATAGCGAAGTAAATTGGTTGCCCGTATCCAATCTCAGTCACTTTCTGACGCATAACTACGGAATTTTCCTGTGCCATGGCGGGTTGATTTCTGATTTTCGGATGCTCTGTGGGCTGGTGTAATGCTGCCTCACTGCACTGGAAAGGACAAGTCATGGCCGAAAAGTTATTGGATCGCATGCGGCGGGTGCTGCGTACGGGCCACTACAGTTATCGTACCGAGCAATCCTACCTGGATTGGGCCAGGCGCTTTATTCTGTTTCACGGCAAGCGGCATCCGGCGACAATGGGCAAGCGCGAGGTCGAGGCCTATCTCTCTCATCTTGCGGTTGATCGGCACGTGGCTCCGGCAACGCAGAACCAGGCGCTCAATGGCATTCTCTTCTTGTACCGCCGGGTGCTGGAGGTTGAATTGCCGTGGCTCGATGATGTGGTTCGGGCCAAACAGCGTATGCGCATACCGGTGGTCCTGAGCCGATCGGAGGTCAGGTTGATCCTGGCTGGTTTGAAGGCGCCGTACGATTTGATTGCCACTTTGCTGTACGGATCCGGGTTGCGAATTTCGGAGGCCTTGCGCTTGCGGATCAAAGATGCGGATTTTGGCCGTCGCGAGTTGGTCATCCGGGACGGCAAGGGCAAGAAGGACCGGGTCACAGTGCTGGCCGATTCCTGTATCGCCGCGCTTAAAGTTCAGGTGGATCGTGCCTTGCTGGTGGCCGCGCGCGACCGGGCGCACAAAGTCGGGGGCGTGGTTTTGCCGCATGCGCTGGAGACCAAGTACGCCAATGCCCGTTTCGAGCCGGCCTGGCAATGGGTTTTTCCTGCCGCGCGACTCAGCACGGACCCTCGCACGGGCAAGCTCCGGCGTCACCATCTGCTCGATCGGGCGGTTCAGCGAGCCGTGCGTATTGCGGCGCAGGCAGCGCAATTGAACAAGCCCGTGACCTGTCATGTGTTTCGGCACAGTTTCGCCACCCATCTGCTCGAAAGCGGTGCCGACATCCGAACGGTGCAACAGTTGCTGGGCCACTCAGATGTACGGACGACGATGATCTATACCCATGTGATCCAGCGCGGCGCCCTCGGGGCGCGCAGTCCGTTGGATGTGGATTGATCGGGCAATTCCCAAACGTCTGGCACGCTACCGCCATTGGATGCACGGGTGCGTGCAAGCCATTGTTTTGTTGCCTGAATTTTTGGCGCCTGGGACGAATTTCTTGCTTTTTATTCGGCCTTATGGAACTTTTGCGCCGGGATCAGTGTTGCAGCCCCGGGTGTCTTGGTCAAGCGGAATGGGCTTGTTGGCTCATTTTTCCGAACACCCGGGCGGCGGCGGCGACGGTCTGATCGATGTCTTGGCGGGTGTGGGCGCTGGAAACGAAGCCGGCTTCAAATGCGCTGGGCGCCAGGTAGATGCCTTGTTCGAGCATGCCGGTGAAGAATTGTCTGAATCGGTCCAGGTTGCAGGCAGCGGCCTGGTCGAAGTCGGTGATTTTTTCGGCTTCAGTAAAGAAGATGCCGAACATGCCGCCGACGGCGACGGTGCACAGGGGAATGTTGGCGTGTTCGGCGGCCTGTTTGAGGCCGGCGGCCAACTCGACGGTGGTCTGGCTGAGGCGTTCGTAGAAGCCGGGTTCTGAGATCAGTTCGAGGTTGGTGATGCCTGCGGCCATGGCGACGGGGTTACCGGACAGGGTGCCGGCTTGGTAGACGGGGCCGGCCGGGGCAACCAGGTTCATGAATTCGGACTTGCCGCCGAAGGCGCCGACCGGCATGCCGGCACCAATGACCTTACCGAAACAGGTCATGTCGGGGATCACACCGTAGAGTCCCTGGGCGCCCTGGGGGTGGACGCGGAACCCGGTCATCACTTCGTCGAAGATGAGGACGGTTCCGTGGTGGCTGCAAAGATCGCGCAGGCCCTGGAGAAAACCGCTGACCGGGGGAACGCAGTTCATGTTCCCGGCGATCGGCTCGACGATGACGGCGGCAATTTCGTCAGGATGACGGGTGATCAGTTCGGACACGCTGTCGAGATCGTTGAAGCGGGCGTTGAGGGTGAGTTCGGCCAGCGCTGCCGGCACGCCGGGGGAGGTTGGCACGCCCAGGGTCTGGGCGCCGGAGCCTGCCTTGACCAGAAAGCTGTCGCCGTGACCGTGGTAACAACCTTCAAACTTGATGATGCGATCGCGGCCGGTGGCGGCGCGGGCGACGCGAATGGCGCTCATGGTGGCCTCGGTGCCGGAGTTGACCATGCGGACCTGGTCGAGCGAGGGGACCAGTTCGCAGATTCTTTCGGCCATGGTGACCTCGCCCGGCGATGGCGCGCCGAAGCTCAAACCCCGGGCCGCGGCTTTTTGCACGGCTTCGATTATTTTCGGGTGGGCGTGGCCGCAGATCATGGGGCCCCAGGAGCCGACGTAATCGATGTAACGATTGCCGTCGACGTCGAACATGTAGGCGCCCTCGGCGCGGTCGAAGAAGACGGGCTCGCCGCCGACGGCGGCGAAGGCGCGGACCGGGGAGTTAACGCCGCCGGGCATGCGCACTTTGGCGCGGGCAAACAGGTCGTGACTGAGGGTCATTGCAGATTACGCTTTAGGAAAATTAGCTCTGCATTATATCGATCTGGGTTCAAAGGCGGTTTCGCCCACGCCCTTCGGGCTTTCTGGGCGAGCTCTAATTGAGGACCGATTCTACGGCAACTGGCTTTGGATCGAAATGCGCTGGGGCCCGCGGAGTCCGATTAACGCTGGAACAGGGATTGGAACTGGCGGGTGCGTTGGTGGGGGTCGGGGGCTTCGAACAGGTCGCTGATGACGGCGATCAGGTCGGCGCCGGTTTTGATGATGCTGGCGGCGTTTTCGGTGGTGATGCCGCCGATGGCGACGATGGGTTTTTTGAAGGCACGCGCCTGGGTGAGGATCTGGTGGGAACAGACGGGTGCTTCGGGTTTTGTTGGTGAGGCAAAAACGCTGCCAAAGGCGAGGTAATCGGCTATTGGGGCCAGGCGTTGGGCGCGCTCGAGGTCGTTGTAGCAGGACACACCAATGATGGCTGTCTGGCCCAGGCGGGACCGAGCCTGTTCGGGGTTGGCGTCGGCCCGACCCAGATGGACGCCATCGGCGCCGATGGTGGCGGCCAGTTCGACATCGTCGTTGATAATCAGCGGGATGGCGGCGGCGCGGCAGCGGGTTAGGATGGCGCGGGCCAGGTCCTGACGCGGCGTCGGCTTGTCGCGGTATTGGATCAGGGCGGGTTTGCCGGCAATGATCTGGTCGAGGGCTTCCAGCAGGCGCTCGTCGGTCCAGCCGGTCGGGGTAAGCGCATAAAGGCCCGGTTTCAATGCTTTGGGCGGCGGGTTCATTTACAATCCATGGGTTTGCAACAGACCTGATTTGAAACAGGCGAAGGAATGATAACCCGGTGAGTGACGAGCAGGAATTCAAGAGTTGGATGTGCGTGGTTTGCGGCTGGATCTACCACGAGGAAACCGGCGCGCCCGATGACGGCATCCCGCCCGGTACGCTGTGGGACGATGTGCCTGAATCCTGGGTGTGCCCGGATTGTGGCGCGGGCAAGGAAGATTTTGAGATGGTCGAGCTTTGAAAGAACGGGTTCCGGGTTCCGGTTTCCGGAAAACTTGGTCCGTCGAGCGCTTTGGGGGTAGCTTTCGGGTTTTTCCTACCGAGCGGAGCAAAGGTATACCCGCAATTGTTTAGCGCCCTTAAAAAGGTGCAGCCGAGCAGCGGAAGGCAGGGCGGATTGAGGGAGCGTGTGTCTGAGCGCTAGCGAGTTGAGCGACCGCCGCCCTGACTGAGCAGCACAGGGAACCGGCAAAGCCGGCTGTGCCTTGGGCGCCAGATTTTTTGGCTTCTTTTGGATCGTTTGCCAAAAGAAGCTCGCCCAGAAAGCCCGTAGGGCGTGGGCGAAACCGATTTTGACTTACGCCTCAAGCGCAAAAAAACATCCGGCCGTCAGGCCACGTCCCAGCCCTATCCGGCGCTAACCAGCCCGGTTTTCCATTGGCCGTCAGGCCACAGGCGGAACCAGCGGGCTTTGGGGCCGGTGGGATCGGGGGTGAATTTCTTGGTTGCCGGCTGGCTGTTGACCGCGGCCGAAGGGGTGGAGAGACAAGGAATGCCTTTGTGCTCGCCGGCGAAGGCCTGGTGTACATGGCCGCAGGCGACGATGCGGACGACGGCCGGATCGAGTTTTTCCCAGAATTTTTCAGGATTTACCAGCGGGTACTTGTCGATCCACGGCGCGCCGATGGGCATGGGCTGGTGGTGAACGAACACCAGCGCCGGGTTGGCCTTGTCCAGGGTGTCGAGGGGTTTGAGGCGGGGCTCGTCCAGGTGGCCCTCGATCCGCTTGTGGACGGCTGAATCCAGCAGGACGATTTGCCAGCCGCCCCAGTTCAGTACCGGGCCGGCGCTCCAGCCGGCGGAATCGAACACCTTTTCCATTTCTGACCGGTCATCGTGGTTGCCCGGCACCCAGCCGATGTTGGGGCATAAATCTCCGAGCAGGACGGCGATGCGCTGGTAGGACGGCGCGGAATAGTCATCGGAAATGTCGCCGGTCAGGACCAGGCCATCGGGCTTGAGGGCGCGGCAGGCCGGAATCAGACTTTTCAGGTTGTCATCGGCATTCTGGCCGCGGTAGGGCGTGGCCGGGTCGGCGGGCAAATGCGTATCGGTGATCTGGAGCAGGGTGAAGGGCATTTTGGTTGGCTGGTTAAGGGCGGTTGGCTGGTTGGCTGGTTCGCTGGTTGGCTGGTCAGTTCAGGGGAGGTTGATGTTACCGGTGTTGATGGTCTCGCCTCGTTTGAGTTCCAGGGCCTCGGCCTGGCCGGCGTTGATTTCGAGCACGTATTGGGCCGGGCCGCGGCTGGGGTAGCTGGGGCATTGGCGGGTTCGGCAGGGGGGGGTGTTGGCCGAGATGCTAACCACGCGAAGGTCGCGATCCAGGTAGATGATGTCGAGCGGGATGCGGGTGTTGCGCATCCAGAACGAGCGCGGTTCTTCGCGCCGGAAGATGAAAAACATGCCTCGGTTGTCGGCCAGGTGATCCCGGAACATCAGGCCCTGGGTTCTGCTGGCGTCGTCATCGGCGATTTCGACATAGAAACGCTTGCCGTTGACCTCCACCCAAGGTTCGGTGGCCTCGCAGGCGGCCAGCAGGGTGGCGGCGAGGATCAGTAGCCAGAATTTGAGCAGGCGTTGGTTCATGGGGGGATGATAGCTGAAGGGCGGGGGAACGGTGAAAGGTTAGAGGTGAAAGGGGAGACGGTGGTCGGTTCGTCGGTTCGTCGGTTCGTCGGTTCGTCGGTTCGACGGTTCGTCGGTTCGTCGGTTCGACGGTTCGTCGGTTCGTCGGTTCGTCGGTTCGTCTGTGCGTCTGTGCGTCGGGAGACGGAAGACGGTGGTCGGCAACCGGTAGACGAAAAAAAACATTTACCACGGAGTTTCCGAGCTCGTCTCCGAACCCGCTGTCGCGCAGCAAACATCCAAAAACCTCTCTCGCAGAGACGCTGAGGCGCAGAAATAAAAGCAGTCAAGTGCCTTTTTCCTCTGCGTCCCTGCGTCTCCGCGCGATTGGGTTTGAATTTGTTTGATGAGAGGCACAGAGAGCACGGAGGGAAAACGGTAAAACCAATTAATTTATCAATGCTTTTCTCTGTGACCTCTCATGGAACAAAACACCAGATTTACCACGGAGACACAGAGAGCACAGAGGAAAAACAGTAGGAAATAATTGAATTATAAGAAAAAAGTAATTCTTTTAACCTCTGTGGCCTCTGTGCCTCTGTGGTGAGCTTGTCTTTGTTCCTTCCGCGACAGCGGGCCCGGTTACGGGGTTGGAGACTCTGTGCCTCCGTGGTTAGCTTCTTTTCGTTTAGCTTTCCAAAAGTGCTTTGAGGGCGGCGATGTTGGCTTTGGCGTCTTGGGAGGTGGTTTTCTTGCTGCCGTGGCGGGATGGCCAGTCGGTGACTTCGGCGGGGAGTTCTTCGAGGAAGCGGCTGGGGGTGCATTCCATGGCTTCGCCGTGGCGGCGGCGGGCGCGGCAGTAGCTGATCGAGAGTTTCCGTCCGGCGCGGGTGATGCCGACGTACATCAGGCGGCGTTCTTCTTCGATTTGGCCGTCGTCGATCGAGCGCTGGTGGGGCAGCAGGCCTTCTTCGCAGCCGGCCAGCCAGACGCGGGGGAATTCCAGGCCCTTGGCGGCATGCAGGGTCATCAGGCGGACCAGGTCGGCACCGTCGTTGCGATCGTCGTCGGGGCCGGCGGCCAGGGAGACGCGGGCTATCAGTTCTTCGGTCGAATCGACTTCGGCTGCCAGACGACCGATCCAGCCAGTTAAATCGTTGAGGTTGCGCCGACGGCGTTCTGATTTCTTTGGCTCGTCGTCCTGCTCGGTCAGCCAGTCGATATAGCCGACATGTTCGAGCATCTCGCTGTAGGCCTCGGCGATGCCGTCGCGCTCCAACCGGTCGTTGAACTCGATCAGCATATTGGTGAGCGAGCGCAGGCCACGGGCGGCCGGCAGGGGCAGTTCGGACTGGAAGATTTCGTCGATGCCGGCTTCGAACAGACTTTTGCCGGTCGCATCAGCGTAAGTTGCCAGGCGCGCCATGGCGCCGGAGCCGAGACCGCGCCGTGGGGTGTTGGCCACGCGCATGAAGGCCGGGTTGTCGTCGGGATTGGCCAGGACGCGCAGATAGGCCAGGCCGTCGCGGATTTCGCGGGCATCGAACCAGCTTGGGCCGCCGGAGACGACGTAGGGGATGGCGTTTTCGCGCAATTGCTGCTCGATCGCCCGGGCCTGCTGGTTGGAGCGGTAGAGCACGGCGCAATCGGCCCAGCGCAGGCGGCCGCCGTGCCAGGCGCCGAGGATGTCACGGGCGATGCCTTCGGCCTCGTCGCTGTCATCGGCGTATTCGACCACGCTGACATCATCGCCGGGGCCGAGATCGCTCCACAGTTTCTTTTCGAATTGGTGCGGGTTGCAGGCGATGACACCGTTGGCGGCCTGGAGGATCTTGCCGGAGGACCGATAATTCTGCTCCAGCTTGACCACTTCCAGGTTGGGGTAGTCGACTTTCAAACCGGTCAGGTTTTCCGGGCGGGCGCCGCGCCAGCCATAGATCGACTGGTCGTCGTCGCCGACCGCGGTCATGGCGCCGATATCGCCCATCAGTTGTTTCAGCAAGCGGTACTGGGCGGCGCTGGTGTCCTGGTATTCATCGATCAGCAGGTATTTCAACCGCCGGCGCCAGCGGGTCCGGATGACCGGGTCTTCGAGCATTTTGGCCGGCAGGGCGATCAGGTCGTCGAAATCGACCGCGTTGAGCGCAGTCATTCGGTCCGAATAACCCTTGTAGATTTCAGCGGCGCGGGCGTCGTTTTCGTCGCTTGCCTGGGCCAGGGCGTGGCCGGGTTCGAGGCCGGCGTCCTTGTAGCGGCCGATACCGGCCTGGACGGCGTAGATGATGTCGTTCTTGGCCCCGGTCGGCAGCAGTTCCCGGACCAGGTCGGCCGAGCCGTGCTGGTCGAGAATGCTCATGCCCTTGCGCCGCCCGCAGGCCTCGGGCGCGTCGCGCAGGATCTGCCAGCCGAGTGAATGGAAGGTACAGATGGTCAGACCCTTCGCATCCCCCTTTTTCAGCCGTTTAGCCACGCGCGAGCGCATTTCCTTGGCCGCCTTGTTGGTAAAGGTGATGGCGGCGATTTCGGATGCCGCGTAGTGGCCGCGATCGATCATCCAGGCGATTTTCTCGGTAATGACACGCGTCTTCCCGGAGCCGGCGCCGGCGAGGACCAGCAGCGGGGAATCGAGATGGATGACGGCAGCGCGCTGCTGATCGTTGAGTCCGGACATGGGGCGGAATTCTAGGTGATTGGGGGGGACCGGTGGGGTCCGTGGGCGGCTATTGTGGACTGATTGTCGACAGCCGTCGACCCAATCTCGACCGGCGGAAACGATATACTCAAAAACATGAGACGATCTTTCGGTTTGCTGTTTTTATTTCCTGTCATTTTTTTCGCCAACCCGGCCGCGGTGGCGGATGTGGAGCGGATTTCGCTGTACCAACGCCAGGAGGTGATGGCACAGCAGCAGCGGATTGTCGGCAACCTGCGCGCGGTGGCGCGACGCGAAGGGGTGGTTGTCAATGTGCCGCAACTGTATGTGTATCACAGCGATTTTTCCGAGGCCTACCACCTGCCCGGCTTTCGCTCAGGCTTTGAGCGTGAGTTAAAGCTCATCATGGACCGGCGACGGGGCGCGCGCTCCATGGTTCGGCTGGATCGCCTGCTGGAACGGGTGAAAACGCCCGCTGGCGAGCCGTTCTCACTGGACGATTTGCCGTTGGCCGATGTCTATATCGTGCTGTACCGGCGCGCCGACTGCCCGGAATGCGATCAAGTTGCAGGCATGCTCGATCAGTGGATTGCCGATGAGCCGGAACGCGATATGGTCTGGCTGGATGTGCGCACCGACGCGCCACGCGAAATGCCGGGCGACAGGCCGGAACGACCGTATCGGTAAAGTGGGGTGGCGAACTGACCGGGGTCAAGGCCGTTGGCGATACTTCAGTTTGATTTGATTCGCTACAGGAATGATTCCAATGCGCAAGTTGATTTCTTTTCTGCTACTGGCCCGCCTGGTCCGGTACCTGTTTGGCTCGAGCAATCGCGGTGCCGGGCAGTACTCTCGCCGATCAAGAATGGATTCGCGAAAATCGACGTCTGACACCCGGATGCCCGAGACCGGGGCAACAAACAATCCGCGGTCCCAACCCGGCACCGAACAATTTGGGCAGGGTTCAGACAAGACTCACTGATCTGTCATGTCGACCAGGCTAGCAGAGACGGCGGCAGCGGAGTTTCTACTTTTTTCGCTTCGGCTCGGACATTGGCTGGCCTTCGTTGGCGGCATCATTCGCGTTGCCAGGCTGGTCGCCGATGACGCTTTTGAGCGGGCATAGCGAAAACACGGGGCAACGCCGGCAACCGGCAGTGATGGCCACGGGGCATAAGGTCATGGATTTCCTCCTGGTGAATATGCAGTCGATCCGGCCCGCAACGCGGGTTGGAACATTGACCGTTAGTTGATTAGGATAACACCGTCGCCGCTGAGCTCAACTCGCTGGGTCAAAACGGTCGCGATCATGCTTGCGATGAAAATCCTGTGCCGGTCCAAGTGGCACGATGTAGTGCGGATTGATGGTCTTGTGGCTGCCGTAGTAGTGCAACTTGATGGCGCGCATCTCGACGGTCTCACTGACGCCGGGCACCTGGTAGAGCTCACGGATGTAGTTTGAGAGATTGGGGTAGTCGGCGATGCGGCGAATATTGCACTTGAAGTGGCCGACGTAGACGGCGTCAAAGCGGATCAGCGTGGTAAATAGGCGCCAGTCGGCCTCGGTCAGGCGATCGCCGCACAGATAACGTTGTTCGGACAAGCGTTGTTCGAGTTGGTCGAGGGTTTCGAACAGCGGCAGTACGGCTTCTTCATAGGCGTCCTGGGTGGTGGCGAAGCCGGCCTTGTAAACACCGTTGTTGACATTGTGGTAGACGGGGTCGTTGATTTCAGCAATCTCTTGGTGCAGGTCTTGCGGATAGTAGTCGCCCTTTTTCGCACCAACATGATCGAAGGCGGAATTGAACATCCGGATGATGTCGGCCGATTCATTGCTGACGATGGTGTTCTGCTGCTTGTCCCAGACCACCGGCACCGTGACCCGGCCGGAATAATCTGGCATGGCATGGGTGTAGAGCTGATGCAGAAACTCGACATCGATGATCGGGTCGGCGATCACCTTGTAGCCCTTGCGAAAGGTCCAGCCATGTTCGCGCATGATCGGGTTGACCACCGAAACCGGGATCATATCTTCAAGCCCCTTGAGCTTGCGGAAGATCAGGGTGCGGTGTGCCCATGGGCAGGCATAGGCCACATAGAGATGGTAGCGGCCGAGTTCGGCCTTGAAGCCGCCCTTGCCGTCCGGGCCGGGTTGGCCGTCGGCGGTGATCCAGTTGCGGAAAGCCGATTGGGAGCGCTCGAAACGCCCACCGGTAGCGTCGGTGTCGTACCACTCGTCTTTCCATTGGCCATCAACCAGTAGACCCATTGCCGAATGCTCCTTTTGCCAGTCAGCTTTTTAGTGTAACAAGTCACGTCGCGTGCCTGTCCGGAAAAGAACCTCTCCCGCGGAGGCGCGAAGATAAGAACCTAAAACCATAGATCCCGCGGAGGCGCGGAGGCGCGGAGAGAAAAAAAACAAAACAAACAAACCAGTTCTTTTTTTGTTCCTTCCTCAGCGCCTCCGCGCCTCCGCGGGAGTCTTTCCTTCCAACCATCGTGCCTCCGCGCCTCCGCGGGAGCCATTATGGTTTTCAGGAAGCGAGATGCAGGATTTCTTTTTTTGAGCGGGTGAGGTAGCCGCCGGCGAAGAGGTTGGCGTGGTTGAGGAGGTGGTAGAGCTGGTAGTAGGGGAGACGGTCGGCGTGGCCTTCGGGCAGGGGCCAGGTGGTTTCGTAGGCCTGGTAGAAGGCGTCGGAAAAGCCGCCGAACAGGCGGGTCATGGCCAGGTCGCATTCGCGGTCGGCGTAGTGGGCGGCGGGGTCGAAAATGACCGGGTGGCCGCCCTGGGTCATGGCGGCATTGCCGGACCACAGGTCACCGTGGATCAGAGCGGGTTCGGGCTTGTGATGGTGAAAGCGGCGTTGCCAGGATTCGAACAGCGGGGTCTGCAGTTTCGACCAACCGGCATCGGGGTATTGCTGGTCGAGACGGTCGAGCTGGAAGCCGAGGCGGTGCCAGAGAAAAAATTCGCTCCAGTCATCGAGCCGGGGGTTGGGTTGGGGGGTCTTGCCGATGAAGTTGTCGCGATGCCAACCGAAGCTGTCATTGCCGTGACGGTGCAGGCGGGCCAGGCGTTCGCCAAGCTCGCGGTCGCAGCGCTCGGTGCGCTGATCCATCTCGATGTATTCAAGCGCAAGCCAGGCGACCTGGTCGATCACGTCACGGCCGATGACCCGGGGAACCCGGATCTCACCGGTCGCGGCCAGCGCCTTGAGACCATCGGCTTCGGTTGAGAGCAGGCCGGCTCTGCCCAGGGGCAGGGTTTTGAGAAAGACGCGAACATTGGCAGCGGCCAGCAGCCAGGCCTCGGCGATGTCACCGCCGGGAACCCGCACCAGGCGCAGGCCGTGTTCGTCCAGCCCGAGTTGCCGGGCGATAAGGCCGGCGCGTTCCAGGTCAAACGTCACGTGGCCCGGTGGGGATCACCCGCTGACGTAGCGTTCGAGCTGTTCGATCAGTTGTTGTTGGTCGCCGATGACGGCGTTGACCAGGTCGCCGATCGAGACCAGGCCGATGACCTTGCCACCTTCAACGACCGGGAGGTGGCGAATTCGTTTTTTGGTCATCAGGGCCAGGCCCTCGTCGGCCATGCCGCGCGGATCGATCGTGATTGGCGGAGCCGACATGATGTCTTCGACATGGGTCTCGCGTGAGGAGCGGCCTTCAAGAATGATCTTGCGGGCATAGTCACGTTCTGAAAACATCCCCAGCAATTCCTCATCGCGCATGACCATCAAGGCGCCAACACCGCGCTCTGCCATTTGGCGAACGCCATCAAGTACCGTTTCGTCTGGCCGTACGGCCCAGATGTCGCTGCCTTTTTCGGCCAGGATCTGGCGAATGGTATGCATGGGTTTCGTCCCTTTGAGCTCAAGACCTGCTGCCAGTATAGGCGAGGACGGCCCGGATAAGAAAGGCGGGTCGGCCTCCAGCCTGGCCGCGCCGTTACTTGCCGATGCAGAAGCTGGAGAAAATCTGGCCCAGAAGCTGGTCGCTGGTCAGTTTGCCGGTGATTTCGCCAAGCTGGTCGGCTGCCCGCTTGAGTTCTTCGGCCAGCAGTTCACCGGAGCCGGTTGCCTGGATTTCGGCGATGCCGTGGCGAAGATGTTCGCCTGCCCGCTCCAAGGCCTCGACGTGTCGCTGGCGGGCCGAAAATTCACCTTCGCCATGTTCGCGCACACCCAGGGTTTCCAGCACCCGTTGTTCCAGAAGATCGAGACCGGCGCCGGTTTTTGCCGACAGCCGAACCTGGTCTTCCTGCAGACTGGGTGCCTCGCCGGTCAGGTCGATCTTGTTGCTGATGCGGATTCTGGGCAGAGTCGCCGGCAAGCCCGGTGGCAGGCGAGGTTCAGGCTCGGTGGCCTCAACCACCCAGAACAGCAGGTCGGCGGCCTGCATTTCACGCTCGGCGCGGCGCACGCCTTCGATTTCAATCGCATCGGTCGCCTCGCGCAAGCCGGCGGTATCGGCCAGGGTGACGGGAATGCCGGCGATGCTGACCGACTCGCGCAGCACATCGCGGGTGGTGCCGGGGACATCGGTGACGATGGCGCTGTCGCGGCGGGTCAAGGCGTTGAGCAAGCTCGACTTGCCGGCGTTGGGCTTGCCAACGATCGCGATGCGAATGCCATCATTGAGCAGGCGGCCGGAACGGGCCCGGGCCAGTAGCTGTTCAAGCTCGTGGAGCAGTTGATCGGCTCGGTTGGCGACCTGGCCGTCGGCTAGGAAATCGACGTCTTCGTCGGGAAAGTCGAGCGCGGCCTCAACCCAGACGCGCAGTTCGGTCAAGGCTACAGCCAGGGCGTTGGTCTGGTCGGAAAAGAGGCCTTCGAGGCTTCGGGTCGCGGCCCGGGCGGCCTGCTCACTGCCGGCGGCGATCAGGTCGGCGATGGCTTCGGCCTGGGCCAGGTCGAGTCGGTCGTTGAGAAAGGCGCGCTCGGAAAATTCCCCGGGGCGGGCGCGCCGGGCGCCGACCTCGACCAGCGAGCGCATGATCATCTCCAGCACCACTGGCGATCCGTGAGTCTGGATTTCAACCACATCCTCGCCGGTAAACGAGGCCGGTGCGGCAAAAGCGATGACCAGACCGGTATCGATCGAATCGCCGTGGCCGTCACGCAGTGTGCGCAGGCCGGCGCGACGCGGGGGTGGCAAGGAGCCGCTCAATGCCGCAGCCAGGGAAAAACTGTCGGGACCGGAAACGCGGATCACCCCCACCCCGCCGCGTCCGGGCGGGGTGGCGATGGCGCAGATGGTGTCAGCCTTCGCGGTCAAGTCTTCTGAGGATGTACCATTGCTGGGCCAGCGAGACTCCGGCATTGGTGGCCCAGTACAGTACCAGCCCGGCCGGGAACAGCGCGAACAGGAAGGCAAAGACCACCGGCAGCCACATCATCAGCTTGCGCTGCATCGGGTCCATGCCGGCGGTCGGCATCAGGCGCTGGGTGATGATCATGAAGATGCCGTTAAGCACTGGCAGGATGAAGTACGGGTCGGGCCGGCTCAGGTCGGGGACCCACAAGAAGGCCGTCTGGCGCAGCTCAACCGATTCCAGCAGGACCCAGTAGAGCGAGATGAAGATCGGGATCTGGACCAGGATGGGCAGGCAGCCACCGAGCGGGTTGACCTTTTCTTTCTTGTAGATCTCCATCATCGCCTGCCCGAACTTCTGGCGATCGTCGCCATAGCGTTCTTTCAGTTGCGCGATGCGCGGCTGCAATTTTCTCATCTTGCCCATGGAGCGGAACTGGGCTTCGGTGAGCTTGTAGAACAGCAGCTTGATCAGCAGGGTCAGAACAACAATTGACCAGCCCCAATGCTGGATCACGACGTGAATCTTGTCCAGCGCCCAGAACAAGGGCTGGGACAGGATGCGGAACCAGCGGTAGTCGACGGTCAGCTTCAGACCCTCGGCGATTTCATCGAGGCGGTTCTGCAATTTCGGGCCGGCGTACAGACGGGCCGTGAACAGGTGGCTCTCACCGGACGGGACGGTAATCTGGGGCGAGGTTCCGGCCACCACGTAGCGCGGCAGCCGATTGGTGTCGACATAGCGGGTGGTGTAGCGGTGGGCCTGATCGTCAGGAGGAATCCAGGCGGCAAGGAAGTAATGCTGGATCATGGCAGCCCAGCCTCCGGTAATCGTCGACTGAAAGTCACGTGACCGGATATCGCCAAAGCCCATCTTCTGGAGCTTGTCTTCCGGCGAGAAGACGGCCGCCCCGGTGTAGCTGAACCGCTCCGGGTTGGTGAAGGCAAAACCTGCGTCGGTGTAATCGGGCTCGGTACGCTGCAATTGCACGTAGCGCGCACCGCGCCAGTCCTGCTGACTGTTGTTGATCACTTCGATATCGAGATCCACGACGTAGTCACCGCTATGGAATGTCCAGGTCGCGATCACCTCGATGCCCGATTCGTCGCGCCAGTAGAGCGGCACCGACAGGTGGTCTTGTCCATCGAGCATTTCGTAGCGGGTCTGGTCAAACTCCCAGCGGCTGCGATGATTCGGAGCGGCCTGATCGGCACTGAGCAGGCCGGCCTGGGCGACAAACAGCTCGGGCAACTCCTCAATCAGCAGCACAAACGGTTCATCAGGGCGATCGACTTCAACCGGGTAATCCTTCAGACGCAGATCAACCAGGGTGCCGCCGTTGGCGTCAAGATCGACAACCAGCACATCGGTAACGATCTCGATGCGACGGCTGGCGCGTATTTCGGGCTCGGCAGGCGTCGGCTCAAGGCCCGGTTCCCGGCGTGGGGTTTCGGTCAGGTCCGGTAAATCAGGCAGATCTTCGACAGCCTGGACCGGTGGTTCGGCAAAGCCGTTGTCGACAACGCCCGGGGCGGTCGGCTGGCGGAGTTGCGGCGGGGCGGAATAATCCTTCTGCCACTCAAGGAAGAGAAACAGGCCGATCATGGCCAGCAGCATGATGAAGAAAGTGCGTGTATTCATGTCAAATAAAACGCTGCCATAGCAGGTCCAGTGCGTCGCGCAATTCGGTTGTTGTTGCCGCAGCAGCCGCGGGTTTGGCGAGCACGACGAAGTCCATCGCCGCCAGATCAGCGCGCCTGAGCCGGAACGATTCCCGGACCTGGCGACGGATCCGGTTGCGGACTACCGCCCGGTTTGAAACCCGCTTCGATACGGCAATCCCCAGGCGGGCCGAGTCGGCCGGCGCATAGTGGATACGGAAGTAATCATTGCTGCTGGCCCGACGCTGGTCGAACACGCGCTTGAACTGCGCGCCGCATAGCAGGCGCGCCGATCGGGGCATGGTCCAACGAGCGTCAAGGCGCTTGCCGGAACAACCGGGCACAGCATGGATCAGCGGCTGTTAGTTGCCGCCAGACGTTTGCGCCCCTTGGCTCGGCGGGCATTGATGACGGCGCGGCCGGCACGGGTGGCCATACGGGAGCGAAAGCCATGACGGCGTGCGCGCTTGATTCTGCTGGGTTGGAATGTCCGCTTCATGAAGTAATACCTGAACTCGAAAAATGTAAAATGGCGATTGAAATGGCGATTGAAATGGCGATAGGTTCTGATCCCGCGCCTGAGCGCGACAAAACCGTAACAAAAGACGACAAGGATAGCGTTTATGGCGCCTTGAAGTCAACGTTAATCTCGTATCAGACGGCAACCCGGGCTTTGTGGGGCCGCTGGTTTTCTCAGGCTGTGGATAAATTCAACGAGGTTGCCTAAACTGAACGCTTTATGATCAAGCAATCAACCCCGGCGGACGGCATGGAACTTTGGCAGCAGTGCATCGGCCGACTCGAGCATCACGTCCCGCTTGAGGAGCTCAATACCTGGATTCGGCCCTTGCGCTTGGCGGAAGGCGCCGCCAACCAGATTTGTCTGAACGCACCCAATGATTTTGTCAGAGACCAGGTTCACAGCAACTACCTCGACATGATCCGCGATTTTTTCGCCGGCCATGGGTTCAAACGCGAGGATGTGGTCATTGAAGTTGGCGAACAATCGCCGCGACGCCATGCCAAACAATCGCCAAGCCGGCAAGGTGGCGGTGCGACCGGCCTGGATGAACGGTATCGGTTTGACAATTTTGTTCTCGGCAACTCCAATGAACTGGCCTTTGCCGCGGCCAACCAGGTCGCCACCAATCCGGGAACCGCTTACAACCCCCTGCTGCTGTACGGCAGCACCGGGCTGGGCAAAACCCACCTGTTGCATGCGGCCGGACACTGCATCGCCGACGCCAATCCCGAGGCGCGGGTCATGTACCTGCATTCGGAGAAATTCGTCAGCGAAATGATTCAGGCCCTGCGGCGCGATGGTATTGATGCCTTCAAGCGGCGCTACCGCTCGGTCGATACCCTGCTGATCGATGATATCCAGTTTTTTGCCGGCAAGGATCGGTCTCAGGAAGAATTCTTTCATACATTCAATACCTTGCTGGAATCCCGCCAGCAGATCATCCTGACCTGCGACCGGTACCCGAAGGAAGTCGAGGGCATCGAGGCCCGTCTGCGGTCACGATTTGGCTGGGGGCTGACGGTGTCGATCGAGCCGCCTGACTTTGAAACCCGGGTGGCCATTTTGCAGAAGAAGGCGCTGGAGCGCGGGCTGGAGCTTGACGACACGGTGACCTTCCTGATTGCCAAACGGATGCGCTCGAACGTGCGTGACCTGGAAGGCGCGCTCAATTCACTGATCGCCAATGCCCGGTTTTCCGGCCGCTTGATCGACCTGGAGTACACCCAGGAGATCCTGCGTGATGTCCTGGCTGTACACGATCGCATGCTCACGATTGAGAACATCCAGAAGATCGTGGCCGATTTTTACCAGTTGCGCGTGTCCGACCTGTTGTCGAAGCGTCGCACCCGGTCCATCGCCCGACCCCGGCAGATGGCGATGTTCTTGTCCAAGAGCCTGACCGAACACTCCCTGCCGGAAATCGGCAATGCGTTTGGCGGCCGTGATCACACGACCGTGCTGCACGCCTGCCGTAGAATTGATGCCTTGTGCGAAACAGACGGGCGCTTGCGCGAGGACCGGGCGCGATTGACCCGGGAGTTATCCTCATGAATGGGCTGACAAGCCGGGGACAAGCTGTGGATAATGCGGGACAGAATAGTTATCCACATTCTGGACACAGCTTCATCAATTGCTTAGTCACCAAGGGATTTAGCGATAAATGATTGAATTTAAACGTGAATTAGTGATTATCACGCCATCCACAGGGCCTGTTACTACTAGTTCTTTATCTTTATAAAACAAAAAACAGTAAGACCGAACATCACGAACTGAGGAGCAAAAATGAAATTTTCAATTCCACGTGAGGCTCTGCTTGCCCCAATCGCCCAGGTCGTCAACGTGGTTGAAAGACGGCAGACACTTCCCGTGCTGGCCAACTTCCTGATCGAAGCGGTGGACGGCGGGTTGCGGATTACGGGTACCGACATGGAGGTTGAGCTCGTGGCCAGGGCGAATGCCGAAGTCGCCCAGACTGGCAGTGTGACGGTTCCGGCTCGCAAGCTCGTGGATATTTGCAAGGCATTGCCGGAGGGCGTACAGCTCAACATCCAGCTCAACGACGACAAGTTGGCGATTCATGCCGGACGCAGCCGATTCACACTGGCGACCTTGCCCGCCGGTGAGTTTCCGTCCAGTGATCAGGCCGAGACGCTGGCCAGCTATGAAGTCAGCCAGGGCAAGTTTCGCTGGCTGATGGAAAAGACCAGCTTCGCCATGGCCCACCAGGATGTGCGTCATTATCTCAATGGTTTGCTGTTGGAGTTTCGCGAAGGGGGTGTTCGTGCTGTCGCCACTGACGGCCACCGGCTGGCCCTGGCGGAAATGGACGCGCCGATTACCGGTGATGTGCGCAGCCTGATCGTGCCGCGCAAAGGCGTGCTGGAGCTCAATCGCGTTCTGGAAGATATTGACGAGCCGTTGAATGTGATCGTTGGCCAGGGATTCTTGCGGGTGGATCGCGAACGGATCGTGATGACCACCAAGCTGATCGATGGCCGGTTCCCGGACTATGAAGCCGTGATTCCGATGGCCACGGACAAGGCGCTGATCATGAATCGTTCGGAAATGACCCATGCCTTGCAGCGTGCCGCCATCCTTTCAAACGAAAAGTATCGCGGCGTTCGCTTGGACCTCGACCCCGGCACGGTGCGCGTGGTCGCCCACAACCCGCAGCAGGAGGAGGCGGTGGAGGATATTGAAGCCGAGCATGAATTCGAGAAGCTGAAGGTTGGTTTCAACGTCAATTACCTGCTTGACGCGCTCAGTTCGATTGACGGCGAGAAAGTGCGCATTGCGCTTCGTGATGCCAACAGCTCGTGCCTGGTGACCAATATCGACAGCGATGCGGTGCGTCAGGTGGTCATGCCGCTCAAGCTTTGATGCGCACGATGACTCACCTTTGAGCCTGGATCGCCTCACGATCCGGGGCTTGCGCAATCTGCAGTCCATCGACCTGACCCCCGCCGAGGGGGTCAATTGGTTATACGGCAACAACGGCGCCGGAAAAACCAGTGTGCTCGAAGCGATCTATCTGCTCGGACGCGGCCGATCTTTTCGCGCCAGCCAGTTGAATGCCGTCATCCAGCACGGCGTTTCTGAGTTGCAGGTCGTCGCACGGCGACGTGACGAACAAATCACGCTGGGCATTGAACGCTCCCGAGACGACTGGCGTGGCCGGATTGCCGGGCGGGACAGTCGCAGAATCAGCGAGTTCGTGAGCGCCCTGCCCCTGGTTCTGATCGAGCCGGACAGTCATCGGCTGGTCGATGGCGGTCCGGATCGGCGTCGTCAATACCTCGATTGGCAATTGTTCCACGTGGAACATGATTACCTTGATGCCTGGCAGCGCTACAGCCGCTTATTGCGTCAGCGTAATGCTGCGCTCAAGAGCGGGGCTGGCTTGAATACCCTGGCGGCGCTTGAATCACCCATGGTCAAGGCCGCCGCGATCATCAATCAGCTTCGGACCAAACAGGTCGCGCTGCTCGAAGATGTCTTTGACGAACTGATGCTAGCGCTGGCGTTTCGGTTGCCCGGTGATATCAGCTTCCGCTACCGCCCCGGCCATCCGTCAGATCGCGGCCTGCAGGAGAGTCTTGCCGAGCAACGCGAGAGTGATCGGGAACGCGGATTCACCCAACGCGGTCCGCATCGTGCTGAGCTGGTGTTGACTGCAGGCGGCTACCCGGCTGCGGCGGAGATGTCTCGTGGCCAACAGAAATTGCTGGCTGCGGCGCTTTTGCTGTCCCAATTGGTGGTTCTGGACCGCCACGCTGATCGGCGCCCGCTGCTGTTGCTCGACGACCCGGTCTCCGAACTCGATTCCGCCCATCTCGATAGCCTGCTCACCTGGGTCGACAATCAGCGGTTCCAGTCCTGGATCACGGCCACAGCGCGACCGGATCGACACTTGTCGATGTTCCACGTGGAACAGGGTAGTGTGCAGCCAGTGGTATAATGATCTGCTTGATTTCGCTACGTCGATTTGACGTGGCCCGATGGTCTGCCACAAAGAGTGGCGGTCCATGAGTAACCGGGCAGCAACGCCTGGATCACACGGAAAAAACGACCAACATGACTGAAGAAACCTACGGTTCTGGCAGTATTAAGGTGCTCAAAGGCCTGGATGCGGTTCGCAAGCGTCCTGGCATGTACATCGGCGATACCGATGACGGCACCGGTTTGCATCACATGGTCTTTGAGGTGGTCGACAACTCCATCGATGAAGCCCTGGCCGGGCATTGCGACGACATCCATGTTCTGCTGCATGACGATGGCTCGGTCAGCGTCAGCGACAACGGCCGCGGCATCCCGGTCGACTTGCACGAGGAAGAAGGCCTGTCGGCCGCCGAAGTCATCATGACCGTGCTGCACGCCGGCGGCAAGTTCGACGATAACTCCTACAAGGTTTCAGGTGGCCTGCATGGTGTTGGGGTGTCGGTGGTCAATGCCCTGTCCGAGCGCCTGGAGCTGACGATCTACCGTCAGGGAAAGCGCTATCAGCAGACCTACAAGCACGGCGTGCCGCAGACGCCCCTTGCCGAAACCGGCAAGAGTGACAAAACCGGCACCCACATTCGTTTTCTGCCCAGCAAGGAAACCTTCACCGACACCGAATTTCATTATGAGATCCTCGCCAAGCGTCTGCGCGAACTGAGTTTTCTCAATTCCGGCATTGCCATCAACATTGCTGATGAACGTTCGGGGAAGAAGGATCTGTTCCGCTACGAAGGAGGGATTCGGTCGTTTGTTCAGCATCTTAGCCAGAAAAAGAGCCCACTACATTCCAATACCCTGCACTTCCAGCAAGACAACGACGGGATGACCGTTGAGGCGGCACTGCAGTGGACCGATGCTTATCAGGAAAGCGTGTACTGCTTTACCAACACTATTCCGCAGAAAGACGGCGGCACCCACCTGGCCGGATTCCGCAGCGCGCTGACCCGGACGCTGAACAACTACATCGAAGAGTCCGGGTTGGCAAAGAAATCCAAGGTTCAGACCACCGGCGACGACTGTCGGGAAGGGCTGATCGCGGTGTTGTCGGTGAAAGTCCCGGACCCGAAGTTTTCGTCCCAGACCAAAGACAAGCTGGTGTCCTCCGACGTCAAGACCGCCGTTGAAGCGGTGGTTGGCGAACAGATGCGAGATTTCCTGCTGGAAAATCCGGCTGACGCAAGGATTATTGTCGGCAAGATCATTGAGGCGGCCCGGGCGCGCGAGGCGGCCCGCAAGGCACGCGATATGACCCGCCGCAAGGGCGTGCTCGATGTGGCCGGCCTGCCGGGAAAACTGGCCGACTGCCAGGAAAAGGATCCGGCACTATCGGAGCTGTTTATCGTCGAGGGCGATTCTGCCGGCGGCTCGGCCAAGCAGGGCCGCAATCGCAAGAACCAGGCCATCCTGCCGCTCAAAGGCAAGATCCTGAATGTCGAAAAGGCCCGCTTTGACAAAATGCTGGGCTCGGCCGAAGTCGGCACGTTGATCACCGCCCTGGGTACCGGCATTGGCAAGGATGAATTCAACGCTGACAAATTGCGCTATCACCGCATTATCATCATGACCGATGCCGATGTGGATGGATCTCATATCCGGACCCTGTTGCTGACATTTTTCTACCGTCAGATGCCCGAGTTGATCGAGCGCGGGCACATCTATATCGCACAGCCGCCGCTGTACAAGATCAAGCAGGGCAAGCAGGAGTGGTATCTGAAGGACGAAGCGGAGATGAACAGCTACATGCTCGAGCGCGCCCTGGATGGCGCCCGGGTCTATCCGCAGGGAGACGGACCAGCGATGGATGGCCGGGCATTGGAAACCGTGCTGGCCAATTTCCAGCAGGCGCGCCAGGTCGCAGCCAGGCTACGTCTGCGCTACGATCACGATGTAATCAATCAACTTATTGATTTTGATGAGTTTTCTCTGGAAGATAATTTCGATGCGGCGGCTTGGAGCGAGCGATTCAGGATTCGTCTTGAGCAATCCACGCCAGCCGGTGTTGTTTGGCATCTGAAAACACTTGCTGGCGGCGGCGTGGTTATTTCGCGCCATGCCCAGGGAGTGGTTCAGGACACCATTCTCGACGCAGCCTTTTTCCAGTCGCCCGAATATCGTCACTTCGCCCGGGTTGGACGCGCCGTGGCCGACCTGTTCGGTCCTGATGCACGCGTGGAGCGCGGCAACCAGGCGCGCCCGATCAGTCGCTTCACCGACGCCTACGACTGGTTGATGACCGAGTCGCGCAAGGGTCGAAGCTTCCAGCGTTTCAAGGGCCTCGGCGAAATGAACCCCGATCAGTTGTGGGACACTACGGTCAATCCCGAAACCCGTCGTCTTTTGAAAGTCACCATCGAAGACGCCGTCGGCGCCGACGAGATCTTTTCGACCCTGATGGGCAATGAAGTCGAGCCGCGACGGGCGTTTATCGAGGATAACGCTTTGCAGGTGGCGAATTTGGATGTATAGGGCGGTGGAACGGTATAAAGGTGAAAGGTAAAAGGGTAAGAGAAGGGAAAAACCATCCGCCTTTCACCTTTGCGCTTTATACCTCCTCTTATACCGCCTCTAAAGCTGCCCGGAGGTTGTCGTAGCCGGTGGCGCCGGTGACTCCGGCCTCGCCGACGGCCAGGGCGCGACCGCCGGAGTGGAGGATGGATTCGAGCAGGATGGGTTCGCGGGCCACGATGGTCAGGTCGGCGGCGGTTCGGTTGTAGCGTTCGGCCAGTTGGTCGAGTTCCTCCAGACGTGCCCGGCGGCGGGCGAACAGCCCGGTGCGCAGGTAGACCATGCCATTGAGTTCAGCGCCGGCGCGGCGAATCAACTGGTGCAGTTCCTGTTGCATGGCCAGATCGCGATCGACCGCGCGTCGAGTGGGTCGCCAGCGTGCCGGTTGCTCGGCAACCAGCAGCAGGTGATGTCCCCGTCGCTGAAAAGACACCAGCTCCTCGATTCGGCCGGCATCGGGAGTTTGTCCGCGCGCGAGCAGCAATTCGCGCTGAACCAGGACCGGCGCGCGCGACCAGGGCATCACAGCCCCAGTCGTGCCAGATCGGCGATGTCTATGATCAGGCCACGCAGCCGGGCCAGCAGCGCCAGCCGGTTGGCGCGCAGGGCTTCATCCTCGCACATCACCATCACATCGTCGAAAAACCGGTCCACGGGTTCCTTGAGCTCGGACATGGCCGTCAGAGCGGCTGCATAATCGGTCCGTTCCAGGTGTTGGGCCAGCTCGTCCTCTATGGAGGAAATGCTGTTAAAAAGCGCTTTTTCAGCGTCTTCTGTAAGTAATTCCCGCCTTACATCTGTTATCGTGCTTTCCCCGGCCTGGCGGAGCAGGTTGCTGGTTCGCTTGTTTGC
Source organism: Wenzhouxiangella sp. (assembly GCA_041744195.1). GTDB lineage: Bacteria > Pseudomonadota > Gammaproteobacteria > Xanthomonadales > Wenzhouxiangellaceae > Wenzhouxiangella. The sequence goes on from JBGTLI010000312.1 coordinate 22,957, forward strand.
GTTGATCAGGCTTATCGCGCGCGGATCACGGGCGAAGGCTTGGACCGCCCGAGCACGGGCGATGAAATCGGCCACGGAGCCAGCCTTGCCGGCCACAACGGCCTGGACCGTGCTGGTGTCGATTCCCTGCTCCATGGCGTGTGAGCGCAGCCGATCCTTGAGAAACTCTTCGACCTCGCCAACCACCTGATCATGGACTTCAAGCTGGTCCGCCAATGGCCCGATGGCCAGTTCAATCATCTCGTCCAGCTTCAATCGACATTCGGTTTGCTCGAGAAGCCGGATGATGCCCAGCGCGGCGCGGCGCAGGGCGAACGGATCCTTGCCACCGCTGGGCTTCTTGCCGGCGGCAAAGATGCCGACCACTGTGTCGAGCCGATCGGCCAGCGCCAGCGCCTGCCCGGGCTTGTCGGCCGGCAAGTCGTCACCAGCATGGCGCGGCCGGTAGTGACTCTCGATGGCTCGGGCAACCGATGGAGGTTCGCCATCGACCACGGCGTAGTGACGCCCCATGATGCCCTGCAGCTCGGGAAACTCGCCGACCATTTCGGTTACCAGGTCACTCTTGCACAACTGCGCGGCCCGGCGCGTGTCGTCAGTGTTCGCGCCCACAGCTTCGGCCAGGTTGACGGCCAGGGTTTCCAGTCGTCGGACCTTGTCGCCAACCGAGCCCAGCTTTTCCTGAAACAGCACCCCGTCCAGTCGGATACGACGCTGGTCGAGCCGGGTCTTGCGGTCCTGATCCCAGAAAAAGCGTGCATCGGCCAGGCGTGGCCGGATCACCCGTTCGAAACCGGCGATCATCGCCGCCTCATCCCCGCTTTCGATATTGGCAACGGCGACGAAGCGGTTCGATAGGGCGCCGTCGGCCTGACGCAGCGGGAAGCACTTCTGGTGCTGCTGCATCGAGGACACCAGGGCCTCATCCGGCACCAGGAGAAAATCGACATCGAAACTGCCGATGACGGCGACCGGCCATTCGGTCAAACCGGCGTTCTCGGCAACAAGTTCTTCGCTCAAACCAGCGGCCAATCCGGCCCGGGCGCTTAAACTTTCAACCTGTTCGCGAATCCGGTCGCGCCGTCTTGCAGGATCAGCCAGCACGAAGGCTTTTTCCAGCACGGTTTCGTACTGGTCAGCCGATGAGAGTTCGTGTCCACCGGGGGCGTGAATTCGATGGCCCTGGGTGGTGCGGCCGGCCTGGAGGCCAAACATCGACATATCGACTACATCGGACCCATGCAGCGCGACCAGCCACCGGACCGGTCGCAGGAAGCGTTCTTCCCGATCAGACCAGCGCATGGACCGAGCGCCGGCCATCTGGCGAATGGTCTTGTCGAGAATGTCGGGCAGGATTTCGGCCAGACTGCGGCCGGGCTCGAGGACACGGGCATAAAGCCAGCGGCCCTGGTCATTTTCAATCCGCTCCAGGTCGGATACGTTCCGGCCGACACTGCGGGCAAAGCCTTCGGCCGCCCGGGTGGGTTTTCCTTCGCTATCGAAGGCCACGTTTTCCGCCGGGCCTTTTCGCTCCAGCTCTCGATCGGCCTGGCGCGCGCGCACCTCGTTCACTCGCACGGCCAGCCGCCGTGGTGTGTCCAGCGCGATCACGCCTTGGGTGTTGTCGATCAGGCCGGCATCAATCAAGCCCTGACCCAGCCCTTCGGCCAGCAGCCTGGATTGCTCGGCGAGCAGGCGGGCAGGCAACTCCTCGCAGCCCAGTTCTATCAACAGATCGGCGCCCCCGTTCATGCCGCCGCTCCCTGCTTGAGGCCGGGAAAGCCCAGCGACTGACGCCGGGCAAGGTAGGTTTCGGCCACCTGGCGAGAGAGATCCCGCACCCGGAGCAGATAGCGCTGGCGCTCGGTCACTGAAATGGCCTGGCGCGCATCGAGCAGGTTGAAGGTGTGGGAGGCTTTGAGCACCTGGTCGTAGGCGGGCAGTGGCAGATCGGCCTCCACCAGGCTCCGGGCCTGGGTCTCGCAGGTATCGAACCAGGCAAACAGGCTGTCGATATCTGCCAGCTCGAAGTTGTAGGTCGACTGCTCGACCTCGTTCTGGTGAAAGACTTCACCGTAGGTGACCGGGCCATTCGGGCCCTCGGCCCAGACCAGGTCGAACACTGACTCGACCCCCTGCAGGTACATGGCCAGGCGCTCCAGCCCGTAGGTGATCTCGCCCATCACCGGCTTGCATTCGAGCCCCCCGGCCTGCTGGAAATAGGTAAACTGGGTGACTTCCATGCCGTTCAGCCACACTTCCCATCCCAGGCCCCAGGCGCCCAGTGTTGGTGACTCCCAGTTGTCTTCGACAAAGCGAATATCGTGAACCTTCGGATCCAGGCCAACCGCATCGAGCGATCCAAGGTAGAGTTCCTGGAAGTTCAGCGGCGAGGGCTTCATGACCACCTGATACTGGTAGTAATGTTGAAGCCGGTTCGGATTTTCGCCGTAGCGGCCATCGGTCGGGCGCCGACAGGGTTGGACATAGGCCGCGTTCCACGGCTCCGGGCCGATTGAGCGCAGGAAAGTGGCCGGATGAAAGGTGCCGGCGCCGACTTCCAGATCGAGCGGGGCGGTCAGGACACAACCCTGATCGGCCCAGTACTGATCCAGGGTCCGTTTGAAATCCTGAAAATTCACAGTGTTTTGGCAAGCGTTTGAGGGCAAGTTTGCAAGTATAACGGTCTGTCCTCGGCCGGGGACCGTATCATTGCAGCATGAAGCAATTCCTTATCGTCAAGACCGGCGCCGCGCCATCGGTGATCCAGCAACAATTCGGCGACTTTGACCAGTGGTTTATCGAGGCTCTGGGTCCTAAGCGTTTCGATTACCAGGTGGTGTCGGTCCACGAGGACGAGAATTTGCCGTCGGACCTGGAAGCGCTGGATGGTGTGCTGGTGACCGGCTCGCCGGCCATGGTCTCTCATCGCCATCCGTGGTCTGAAGCCACGGCCGATTGGCTGCGCGGCGCGCATGAAAAGGGCTTGCCGATGCTCGGTGTCTGCTACGGCCATCAATTGATCGCCCATGCATTGGGCGGCAAGGTCGGGCCCAATCCGGCCGGACGTCAGATGGGAAGCCGGCAGGTCGATATCCTCGACACCGAGGATGACCTGCTGGGGCCAATGGGACCGACCGCGGTGTTCCAGGTGACGCATCTGGAAGTCGTACTCGAGCCGCCGCCCGACAGCCAGGTGATAGCGAAGAACGCGGCCGATCCGTACCATGGCCTGTACTTTGGCCAAAAAAGCTGGGGCGTGCAGTTCCATCCCGAATTCAACCGCGACATCATGAGCGCCTATATTCAGGCCCGAGTCTCCGTTCTTGCCGGAGAGGGCATCGTCGCCGGGCCGCTACTGGCCGCCATCAAGCCCGCGCCCGACGGCGCCAGGCTGATGCAACGATTTGCCGACCTGGTGACTGATTCGAGTACCAGACCATAATTCTGTTTGACACTGGATTGAGGGATGCATGGCCAATGACTGTGGACTGAGTTTCTGGGGAGCGGTTGGCACCGTTACCGGCTCGAAGTTTCTGCTGCGCCACAACAAGCGCCGCTACCTGATCGATTGTGGCCTGTTTCAGGGCTACAAGAACCTGCGTTTGCGCAACTGGCAACCCTTGCCGTTGTCGCCCGAACGAATCGATACCGTCATTCTCACCCATGCCCATCTTGATCATTCCGGTTATCTACCGATCCTGTGCCGTGATGGTTTCCGTGGCCAGGTCATCGCAACGCCGGCGACGCGCGACCTGTGCCGCTACCTGTTGCCCGATAGCGGGTTCATCCACGAAAAGGATGCGGCCTTTGCCAATCGCTATGGTTTTTCGCGCCACCACCCGGCCCGGCCGCTGTATACCCGGGAGGATGCCCAGGCCTGTCTGAAGCAGTTTGAAAGTCTGCGATTCGGCAAGATCCGGCGGATAAACGATCTGGAACTGCTTTTTCGACGAGCCGGTCATATTCTCGGAGCCGCCACCGTTGATCTGCTGCTCGATGACATTCGCGTGGTTTTTTCCGGTGATCTTGGCCATGCCGAGAGCGCGACCATGCCGCCGCCCGAGGTGGTTGAGCAGGCCGACTACCTGGTGATTGAATCGACTTACGGCAAGCGTGTTCGTGATCGCAGCGACCCGGAGCAGGCTCTGGCTGAAGTGGTTGGGCGCACAGTCGCCCGCGGCGGTACGCTGATCGTCCCGGCCTTTGCCGTCGGCCGCACCCAGTTGCTGTTGCATCACCTCAATCGCCTGATTCAGGCAGGAAAGATTCCGCGCGTACCGGTTTTCCTCGACTCTCCCCTGGCCATCAACGCCACCGAAGTGTTCGCCAACCATCCGGACGATCACCGACTGACCCTGGCCGAGGCCGAATCGGCCTGCGCGTTGCCGCGCTATGTCCGCGACCCGGAAGAATCAAAGCAGCTTGACCGCGACCCGATGCCAAAGATCATCATCGCCGGCAGCGGCATGGCGACCGGAGGCCGCGTGCTCCATCACCTGAAGGTCTACCTGGGCGATTCCCGCAACACCATTCTGTTTGCCGGTTACCAGGCTGGCGGCACGCGCGGGGCGGCCATGATGGATGGGGCGACCGAAATCAAGATTCACGGCCAGTACTGGCCGGTCAGGGCCGAGGTCGCCAACCTCGACATGCTCTCAGCCCACGCCGATGCCGATGAGATCATCGACTGGCTGCGGCATTTCAAAAAACCGCCGCGGAAAACCTTTATTGTTCACGGCGAGCCGGACGCTGCCGATGCGCTGCGTCAGAAGATCGAACAGACCCTGCACTGGGAATGTGTCCTGCCCGAGGTCGATCGGGAGTATTCGCTTTGACTGATTCGGTGACCACCAACCAGACCGCTCAGTCGAACAACCTGCGGGTGCGGCGTATCGGCCTGGATACCCACGACCAGCCGGTCATCATCACCCACCGAGATTGCCCTGTGTGTCGATCCGAGGGATTCAGCGCCCATGCCCGGGTTCGGATCCAGGCCGGCCCGCGCCGGGTCATCGCCACCCTTTACCAGGTCGATTCCGACCTGGTTGCCCCAGGCGATGCCGCGCTGTCGGAGGCTGCCTGGAACCACCTGGGTGTTGCCCCCGGCGATGAGGTTCACCTTAGCCATCCGCAACCGCTGGAATCTCTGGGCTTGGTTCGGGGCCGAGTATACGGCCAGCCGTTCAGCCGCGCTGGCCTGCAGTCGATCATCAATGACGTGTCGGGCGGACGCTATGCCGATATTCATATCGCCATGCTGTTGACCGCGATGGCCACGCGCGGGCTTGCCGACGACGAATTGACCTACCTGACCGAAGCCATGATCAATGTTGGCGAGCGCCTGCAATGGAAGCGCCAGCCCATCGCTGACAAGCATTGCGTTGGCGGTCTGCCGGGTAATCGCACCACGCCCCTGGTGGTGGCGATCGTCGCGGCCTGTGGCCTGTGGATGCCGAAAACCTCATCGCGGGCCATAACCTCGCCATCGGGCACGGCCGATACGATGGAAACCCTGGCGCCGGTCGATCTGGATATCGCCGCCATGCGTCGGGTTGTCGAGCGCGAAGGGGGTTGTGTGGTCTGGGGCGGCGCGGTCAGGCTGAGCCCGGTTGACGACATGCTGATTCGGGTCGCACGAGTCATGGATCTCGATGCCGAAGGACAACTGGTCGCCTCTGTGCTGTCGAAAAAGCTGGCTGCCGGCGCCACCCACCTGGTGCTCGACCTGCCGGTTGGCCAGACCGCCAAGGTCCGCTCGCTGGCCGACGCCGAACAACTTGGATCAAAGCTGAAACTGGTGGCTGAAAAGTTTGGTCTGGCCACGCACATCATGATCACCGATGGCGCCCAGCCGGTCGGACGGGGAATTGGCCCGGCGCTCGAAGCCAGGGACATACTGGCGGTTTTAGAGCGCCGCGCCGACGCGCCGGGCGATCTAAGAGCACGCGCCATCGACCTGGCTGCCGCCCTGCTGGAACTGGCTGGCGCGGCCGCAACCGGCCAGGGCCGGGCAATGGCCGAACAAGCGCTTGATTCGGGCAAAGCCTGGGCCAAATTCCAGGCCATTTGCGATGCCCAGGGTGGCCTGCGAACTCCACCCAGCGCTCGTCGTACCTGCCTGGTCTTGGCACGGCACGACGGCCCGGTCGTTGCGTTTGATAACCGGCGCCTTGGGCGGGTGGCCAAACTGGCTGGTGCTCCCGGCGCGCCAGCCGCCGGGGTTGAGCTCCATGTCCGACTTGGCGACCCGGTCGAAGCCGGTCAGCCCCTCTACACCATCCATGCCGAAAGCGATGGCGAACTCAACTACGCTCGCGAGTTCGCCTTCGGCAACGGCGATATCATCAAAATTGGGGAATGATATTGGTCTCCCACTGGGGGCTGTTTTTCATGTCACAATTCAATCATGGCTAAGCAAGACTCCCCACCACTGATCATCGCCGCCCTGCCCGGCAACGAACCGTTAACTCGGGCGCTGGGGGCGCTGCTGGATGCCGAGGTGGTTGATCTTGAGCACCGGCGCTTTCCCGATGGCGAGAGTTATGTTCGGCTGCACGCCGATCCGGCTGGCGCCAGCGTGATCCTGGTCGCCACGCTGGATCGACCGGACGAGAAAATTCCGCCACTGCTGTTCGCCGCTGATGTGGCCCGCGATCTGGGTGCGGTCCGGGTCGGGCTGGTGGCGCCCTACCTGGCCTACATGCGCCAGGATCATCGCTTCAAACCGGGCGAGGCGGTGAGTTCCCGCACCTTTGCCCGCTGCCTGTCGAATCATTTGGACTGGTTGGTCACCGTTGACCCCCACCTGCATCGTTACGCCAGCCTGGATGAGATCTACAGCCTGGAATCGGAAGTTGTCCAGGCCGCCCCGGCGATCGCCGACTGGGTGGCCGAAAACGTAACCCGGCCGGTGCTGATCGGCCCCGATGGCGAAAGCGAGCAATGGGTGCGGGCCGTGGCCGAAAGACGAGACCTGCCCTGGCGCGTGATGACCAAGAAACGCCATGGTGACCGCGATGTCAGCATGGCCCTGCCAGACCTGGCCGGCCTTGAAGACCATACGCCGGTATTGATCGACGACATCATTTCTTCAGGTGCGACGGTCGCCGAAGCGACACGCCATCTGACCGAGGCCGGTCTGCCCGCCCCGGTCGTGGTTGCCGTCCATGGCCTTTTTGGCGACCGCTCGCGCGAGTTGCTCAAGCACGCCGGCGTAGCCCGGGTGGTTTGCACCAACTCAGTCAACGCGCCTGAATCGGAAATCGGCATGAGTTCGCTACTGGCCCCGGCCATCGGGCGGCTGGCTAAATCGGGCAAGAAGACCATCGATAAAACCCATCTGCAAACCGACGGCTCATGACCCAGCGCGACGATATTTT
>JBGTLI010000313.1:0-11646 GCA_041744195.1 Wenzhouxiangella sp.
TGCGCAACGTGTATGCGATGCCCAGCCGCCGCTGGGAACCGTATGACATGGCCTACGTCGCAGCCGCAAGACTCCACGAAGCAGGCGTGCGGTTCGCGATCGCCGACTCCGGCGGCGGCATGGACGTGGCCAACGCGCGCAACCTGCCGTTCCAGGCCGGCAGCGCCGCCGCCCACGGCCTGCCCAAAGACGCGGCCCTGAAAAGCGTCACCCTGTGGCCGGCCGAAATCCTCGGCGTGGCCGACCGCCTCGGCTCAATCGAGCCGGGCAAGGCCGCCAGCCTGTTCGCCAGCAACGGCGACCCACTCGAGCCCATGACCCGCATCGAACGCGTCTGGATCAATGGCGAAGAGTTCGACCTGCTGCGCGACCGGGGCCGTCGGCTGTACGAACGCTATCGGGAACGGAATCTTCGGGTGAGGTGAGTGAAAGGCTCCTTCCACTCCCTGTCTCCCAAAGCGATTCAAAAAAAGAACCAACGCTCCAAAGTGCCAAATAAGGCAAGATGCAAAGTTTCGCTGGCACATAGGGCAAATCCAATGGCCATTCTGCTCGCTGCACCGGACCGCAATATCTCCAAACTGAGTCGTCGGGTGCAAGTCCTGGCACCTGAACTGGATGTCCGGACGTACCCTGACAGCGGCGACCTGTCCGAGATTGTTTTTGCGGTACTGTGGAAGCATCCACCTGGTCTGTTGGCCTCCCTTTCCGGTCTCAAGGCAGTTACCTCGCTTGGGGCCGGAGTCGAGCACCTGCTTGCCGATCCGGATCTTCCCGCCGGCCTGCCGGTAGGCCGTCTGGTTGGACCGCGCCTGGCTGCGGACATGGCGGCCTACCTCATCGCCCAGGTGCTTTGGCACTGGAAAGGCCTGAATCGTTTCTCCGAGCTACAGCGGCAAAGACAGTGGGAACCCTACTCGCCTCATTCACTGCCAACCATCGGCCTGCTTGGCACCGGCCAGCTCGGCCGCGCAGCCGCGCGCGCTTTTCAGGCCCTGGACCTGCCAGTGGCCGGCTGGAGCCGCAGCGGCACCGGGCCTGACAGCGTGGCCATGCACAGCGGGCCGGACGGCCTGGTCGAACTGGCCGAACAATCCGATTACCTGATCTGCCTGCTGCCTCTGACTGAGCGCACCCGCGGCATACTGAATGCCGATCTTTTCCGGACGATGAAACCGGAAGCGGTACTGATCAACGTCGGCCGCGGTGAACATTTGATCGAATCGGACCTGATCCCGGCCCTGAACGCCGGGCGCCCTGCGCTGGCCATACTCGATGTTTTTCAGACCGAACCGCTTCCAGCTGACCATCCGTTCTGGAAACATCCGAAAATCCGCATCACGCCGCACTGCTCGGCCATCACGCGCACCGACGAGGCGGCTGAACTGATCATCAAAAGCTACCGTCGGGTGCTGGCCGGAGGCGACCCGCCTGGCAAGGTGACCCGCAAGCTGGGATACTGAGCGACAGACTATTCATTCAGACTGAATTCAAGCTTATGTCCACCCTGTCCCGTTTTACCTTGCTGGCGCTAAGCCTGAGCGCTCTGGCTCTCGTCGCCTGTACCGAGCAACCCACGCCAGAAGAAGCCGGTCCTGAACCGATACGAATCGGCGTCACCATGTCGCTCAGTGGCAATCTGTCTACCCAGGGCGTCGCTGCCGCCAACGGTTATCGCCTGTGCGAGGCCGATATCAACGATCGGGGCGGCCTGCTCGGCCGATCAGTCACGTTCATCATCCACGACGACCACTCCGACAGCGACACTGCTATCAACCTGTATGAGCAGTTGATCGTTGAGGAAGATGTGGACCTGATCATGGGCCCCTACGGCTCGACCCTGACCGAAGCCGTGGCACCGGTCACCGAGCGTCACCGCAAGGTCCACATCTCGCCTTTGGCGGCGACCAGCTCGATCTGGGAGCAGGGTCGTGAATACCTGTTCATGGTCCTGCCGCCAGCCGAGCTGTTCCTGGCCGGGCTGATCGACATGGCCGCTGGCCACGGACTGCAGACAGTCGCGGTAGTCGCCGAGGACGCCCTGTTTCCACGAGCCGCAGCCGACGGCGCAGCGGAACTGGCCCTGGCTCGTGGCATGAGCGTGCCCATTCAGGAAACGTATGCACGCGGTGATACGGATTTTTCCGACCTGCTGGCAAGAATCAGGGACGAAGAGGTCGAAGTTCTGGCCATGGCCGCCTCCAGCCTTGATGATTTCATCCTGATGGTCGAACAGATGCGTGAACTTGAAGTCACCGTGGCGATGTTCGGTACTTCCGGAGCGGTCAGTCAGTTCGCCGAAGCCCTGGGGGCAAACGCCGACTATGCCTACGGCCTGTCGGCCTGGGAGCCGGGCCTGCCAAACCCCGGCATTGAGGCCTTCGTCGAGTCCTACCAGGACCGTTTCCAGATTGCACCCAGCTTCCACGCCGCTGGCGCCTACGGCAGCTGCCAGTTGCTGGTCGAAGCGGTGACGCGCGTTGGCAGTCTTGATGCCGAACTTCTGCGCGAAGAATTGCTGGCCCTGGAAACCACAACCATCTTCAGCAACTACGCCGTCGATGAGCGCGGCTACCAGACCGCCAACCGCGGTCTGTTCATCCAGTGGCAGGATGGTGAGAAGGTGATTGTCTGGCCCCAGGACCTGGCCACCGCCGAACCGCGTTTTCCGACGCCGCCGTGGGATGAGCGGTTGCCTTGAGGATCAAGGATCAAGGATCAAGGCTCAAGGCTCAAGGCTCAAGGCTCAAGGCTCAAGGATCAAGGATCAAGGATCAAGGATCAAGGATCAAGGATCAAGGATTCTTCTCCCCTTTTCCCTTTTCCCTTTTCCCTTTTCCCTTTTCCCTTTTCCCTTTTTCCTTTTTCCTTTTTCCTTTTTCCTTTTCCCTTTCCCCTTTTCCCGTTTCCCGTCCCCCTCAAACTTGCCCCTTCCACAGCCAGCGCGCAATGAGCGGATCCAGGCGGGCCATCATGAAATACGACACGCGTTGCCTGATGCTCGTCCACAGGGTTTGCTGGTTGCGCCAACCCGCTTCGTCGATTCGATCGGAGTGGTCGATGAGGTGGTCGAAAATGCCCTCGGCCTGCCGATGCAGGGCTTCATTGTCGATGCGCAACATCAGTTCAAAATCGATATGCAGGCTGCGGGTATTGAAGTTGGCTGATCCGATGTAAACGGTTTGGTCAAGGATAAACAGCTTGGCATGAAGAACCTGGGGCCGATATTCGTAAATCTCGACACCGGCACGCAGCAAGCGCTTGTAGAGAGAACGACCGGCATACTGGGCCATGGCCACGTCACTCTTTCCGGCCAGCACCAACTGCGCGCGGCCGCCTTGACGGGCCAACTTCATCAGCTTGCGGCGCAGCCGCCAGGTCGGCAGAAAGTAGCCGCTGACGATGCGCAACGACTCGGCCCTGCCAGAATCCCGCATCAAGGCAGCTTTGAACGGGTTGAAAGTCAGGCCCGGACCGCCAAGCAGAACCTGGACACCTGATCGCACCGGATTTTGTTGCTGACGTGTCAGGTAAAACCGGGCAAATCGGCGCGGATGATCGCCTGCACCTGCCTGCTTGAACAGTCGGTCGAAAGCCTGGGCCAGGTCATCGACCAGCTCTCCCCAGACCTGGACACCCAGGTCGTACCAGCCTGAATTCACGCCATCACCGTTGTACTCGTCGCCGATATTGAAACCCCCGATAACGGCCGTGGATCGATCGCAGATCAAGGCCTTGCGGTGATGACGATAGGTGATCCGGCGCGGATTCAACGGATTAAACAGGTGACATTCGCCGCCGGCATCTCGCAATTCATCAAAAAAGCCATTCGGCAGAGAATAGGAACCGAAGGCATCGATCAATACCCGTACCCTGATACCGCGCTGAGCTGCCTCGATCAGCGCTGAGCGCAGCTGGCGTCCGGTTTCATCATCCCGGTAAATAAAAGTCTGAAGCTTTACGTTATGACGGGCCTGCCCGATCGCCTTCAGCAGGGCTGCGATCCCGGCCGCACCGGTCGGTAGCAGGCTGATCCGCAAGGACCCGTCATTCGGTTCGTTCTGGCGTCTGACTCGCTGAATCAAGGCACAGCCTCGCAAAAGCGCATGATCGCGAGTACCAGCGACCGGGTGACCGCTTCCAGGTCGGCAATCGGGACATACTCATCCGGCGCATGGGCCAGGCGAACATCGCCCGGACCAAACAACACTGCGGGTGTATTACCGTGGTTGACCAGCAGATGCATATCGGCACCATAGCGCATCCCGCGCACACTGGCCGGCTGGCCACCACAGGCCAGGAACGAGTCAGCCAGCGTGGTCACGAGTGGGTGATCAACCGGAATGCTCGCAGGCTCGAAGCGCGCACCCCACCATTCGACTTCAGGTGGATGAGCCTTGAGCCATTCTGACTGCTGCGCCGCCTCGGCCACGGCCTGTTCCAGTTCCACGCGGGCGGCGGCACAATCCTCGCCTATGCCGACCCCATAACGGCCCTCGATGGTCAGGGTTTCGGCCACGGTGGATGCCCAGACGCCAGCCCGGACGATGCCAGTGCAAATGGCATAGGGAATATCGTCTTCGGCAAACAGCGGGTGGCGCAGGCGCTGGTTGCGGCGCCTTTCCAGATCACGCAGCGTGTTGTGCATCAATGCAAAATAATCCAGCGGATCGACGCCTTCCGTGCGCAAGGCACCATGGGCGGCTCGCCCCGGGATGGACAGGCGAAAGCTCAAGGCGCCGGCCTGGGCCGGTGCGATGGCCAGCTCCGTCGGTTCGAGCACAATGGCGCCGTCGGCCGTATGGCCATGCATCATGGCGGCCAGGGTTCCCACGCCACCGTCTTCTTCCCCGGCCACGGGTTGAATCATGACCGAACCCTTGAGCCGGATGCCGGCATCCATCAGTGCCTTGACCGCATAGACCGCGCAGCACAGCCCGCCTTTCATGTCGACAGCCCCGCGTCCATAGACCCGACCATCACGCACCGTGCCGCGAAAAGGTGGCACGGACCAGCGGATGAGTTCACCGGCGGGAACCACGTCCACATGTCCGTTGAGAAGTAGTGACCTGCCACCTTGCCCCTGCCCCCAGCGGCCGAGCACACCGATGGCCTGTTCGCGCTCGATCTCGGCGCCATAGGCTGGATGACCACGCGTGGCCTCGAGATCAATCTCCCAGCTCTCGGTAGCCATGCCCATGCCATCGAGCATGCCGGCCATGTGGTGCTGGATCTGGACTTCGCGCCCGCGGTCGCTGCGGAACCGGATCAACTCGCACAGCGTGTTGATCAGCCCATCAAGATCGATAGCATCAAGAGCTTTTACCTCAAGCCTGTTCAAGAGCCTGATCCAGATCGGCAATCAAATCGTCTACATCTTCAATACCGACCGAATAACGCACCAGCCCCTCCGGGATGCCGGCATAGGCTCGCTCTTCAGCGCTGAGCTCGACGTGACTGGTGGTTGCCGGCGGGCCGGCCAGTGTGCCAACCGATCCAAGGCTTGCGGCGCGGTGGGCCAGTTTCAGGCTGGTGACGACCCGCTGCATGGCCTCAAATCCGCCCTGGAGCGAAAATGCCAGCACGCCGCCGAAACCACGCATCTGCCTGCTGGCAATTCCATGTCCAGCATGCGCTGGAAGGCCAGGATAGTAAACCGCCTCAACCGCCTGGTTCGAAGCCAGGTGCCGGGCAATTCTCAGCGCGCTGCGATTCTGACGTTCAACGCGCAAATCAAGGGTTCGCAGGCCACGCGCCAGCAGGAATGCCGACATCGGATCAAGCGAGGCGCCGTTGATTTCACGGAAGTGAAAGATGCGCCGGATCAGTTCCCCGCCGCCGCAGACCACCCCGCCCATGGCGTCGGAATGGCCACCGAGAAACTTGGTCGCGCTATGCAAAACCAGGTCGGCACCCAGCGCGAGCGGGTTCTGATTGATCGGTGTGGCAAAGGTATTGTCAACCACCACCAGCGCGCCGACCTGATGCGCGGCCCGGCTCAGACGCTCGATATCGACCACTTTCAGGGTCGGGTTGGTCGGGGTTTCCAGGTAGAGCACCTGGCAGCCGCGGGCAATCTCGGCTTCGATGGCATCATGATCATCAGTCTCACAAAGACTGACTTCAATTCCGAACCTCGGCAGGAACTCGATGAATATCTTGTTGGTGCCGCCGTAGGTATCCTTGATCGACACCACTCGGTCACCCGGTGAGAGCAGCGTAAACAAGGTGTTGGAGATCGCCGCCATGCCGGTGGCAAAGCTGGTCGCCGCCTCAGCCCGTTCCAGATCACGCACCTTGTTCTCGAACAACTGAACAGTCGGATTGGTGTTGCGTGAATAGATATGGCCCGGTTGCTGACCTAGCGAGACCGCCCGCCATTCGTCAAGATCATCGTAGGCAAAAGTGACGCCATGAAAGACCGGCATGACCGTGGCGCCCATCGGGCCATGTCCGGGCTCACCACCCCAGACCGCACAAGTTGATTTCCCCCAGCCGGGGGCTTTCCGATCCTGACTCATTGATTCAGTACCCAGTCGCTGTAGAACCGCATCATGGACGGGGCTGTCGAATAAATCAACGAAAGGCGGACCAGGCGCAGTCCCAAGCAGTCCCAAACATTGACGCCCGAGCCGTTACACTCTGGAATCGACCAGAGTTTTTTAGGAGAACGCATGAAATCCATTGCCGCCGTGGCCTGGCAGGCCAACAAGCCGCTTGAGCTTGAGCAGATCGAGGTCACTGGACCACGGGAAGGCGAAGTGCTGGTCGAAATAGTCGCCACCAGCGTCTGCCATACCGATGCCTATACGCTTTCAGGCGCGGATCCGGAGGGTCTGTTTCCGTCCGTGCTCGGCCATGAGGGTGCGGGCATTGTGCGCGAGACCGGGCCGGGCGTGACCAGCGTGGCGGTCGGCGATCATGTCATACCGCTCTACACGGCTGAATGTCGACGTTGCAAGTTCTGCAAGTCAGGCAAGACCAACTTGTGCCAGGCGGTGCGCACGACCCAGGGCCAGGGCCTGATGCCGGACGGCAGCTCGCGCTTTTCGCTCAATGGCAAACCGCTGTTCCATTACATGGGGACCTCCACCTTCAGCCAGTTCACCGTGCTGCCGGAAGTATCGCTGGCGGTGGTATCAAAGGAAGCCCCGCTGGACAAGATCTGCCTGCTCGGCTGCGGAGTGACCACCGGCATCGGGGCGGTACTGAATACCGCGAAGGTTGAAGCCGGGGCCACGGTTGCGGTGTTCGGGCTGGGCGCGATTGGCCTGGCTGTCATCCAGGGCGCGATCATGGCCAAGGCCGAGCGAATCATCGCCATTGATATCAACCCGGACAAGTTCGAACTGGCGCGTCAGTTCGGGGCCACGGACTGCGTCAACCCGAAGGATCATGCCGACCCAATCCAGCAGGTCATTGTTGACCTGACCAACGGTGGCGTGGATTACTCGTTCGAGTGCATCGGCAATGTCAACGTCATGCGCTCGGCGCTGGAGTGCTGTCACAAGGGCTGGGGTGAATCCATCATCATCGGCGTGGCCGGCGCTGGCGAGGAGATCGCCACACGACCATTTCAATTGGTCACCGGCCGGGTCTGGAAGGGTTCGGCCTTCGGTGGCGTCAAGGGTCGCAGCGAGCTGCCCGGATACGTCGACAGCTACATGAACGGCGACATCAGGATTGATGAATTCATCACTCACAACTTGCCGTTCGAGAAGATCAACGAGGCCTTTGACCTGCTCCACGCCGGCAAGAGCATTCGCACGGTATTGCAATATCAGAAGGCCTAAGCACTCGATGGAGCACCAGCATGTCTGACACCACGATTGAGGAAATTGCCGCCAACTTGAGTTTCGGCGGCTGGCATAAGCGTTTTCGCCACCGCTCCGAAGTGCTGAACTGCGACATGACCTTCGCCACCTATCTGCCGCCCGCGGCCGAGGCTGGACCAGTGCCGGCCCTATGGTGGCTGTCGGGCCTGACCTGCACTGATGAGAACTTCATGCACAAGGCAGGCGCGCAGCGCATGGCAAGCAAGTACGGCCTAGCGCTCATTTGCCCGGACACCAGCCCGCGCGACACCGACCTGCCTGGCGAACATGACAGCTATGATTTCGGCTCCGGCGCCGGCTTTTACGTCAATGCCACCGAGCGGCCCTGGTCAAAACACTACCGGATGTATGACTACGTCACCGAAGAGCTGCCGCATCTGGCGGCCCGACATTTCCCCTTAAGTAATCGTACCGGCATCTTCGGGCATTCCATGGGTGGTCACGGTGCACTGGTCTGTGCATTGAAAAACCCCGATCAGTACCAATCGGTCTCGGCCTTTGCGCCTATTTGCAATCCATCGGCATCAGCCTGGGGGCAGAAGGCTTTCAGTGGCTATCTGGGCAACGATCGCGAAACCTGGAAGGCCTGGGATGCCAGTGAACTGGTCCGTGCGCTTGGCTCGGATCATCACATCCTGATCGACCAGGGTGAAGCCGACAATTTTCTGGCCGAAGGTCAACTCGGGCCCGAAGCTCTGGAAGGCGCCTGCAAGGCGGCTGGCGTGAAGCTGGAATTACACCGACGCCCCGGCTACGATCATTCCTATTTTTTCATTGCCAGCTTCATCGACGACCACCTGCGCCATCACGCCAGGAATCTGTCAGACTGCGGCTGATGGCCGGCCCTGACATCCCGTTGCTCGGAACCGTTGTTCAGAAGGCATAATTTCAGGATCCGGTCGCCGACAGATTGAACCCCTGTTCGCGAATCTGATGAATCCGATCGCGGATTCGGGCAGCGTCTTCGAATTCGAGGTTCTCGGCGGCCTTGAACATCTCTTTTTCCAGGCGGGCGATCTCGCGCGCCGCCTGTTCCGGCGATACCGGCGCCAGGCCATATTCCGCCTGCGCATCGGCCGCTGCCCGGGTCGGCTTTTTGCCGGGCGTCTGGTGGGCGTCGGCCATGATATCGGCGATGTTCTTGACGATGGTTTTCGGCGTGATGCCATGGGCCTCGTTATGAGCGATCTGGCGTCCGCGTCGGCGGTCGGTTTCATCTATGGCCCGGCGCATGGAACCAGTCACCTTGTCGGCGTACAGGATGGCTTTGCCACGCAGGTTGCGGGCAGCCCGGCCGATGGTCTGAATCAAGGATCCCTCCGACCGCAAAAACCCTTCCTTGTCGGCGTCCAGAATCGCGACCAGGGAAACCTCCGGCAAATCGAGCCCTTCGCGCAACAGGTTGATGCCGACCAGGACGTCGAATGCGCCGAGGCGTAGGTCGCGAATGATCTCGACCCGCTCGACCGTGCCGACATCCGAATGCAGGTAACGCACGCGGATATCATGTTCGGCCAGGTACTCGGTCAGGTTTTCGGCCATGCGCTTGGTCAGGGTAGTCACCAGAACCCGGTCGCCCAGGGCCGTGCGAAGCCTGATTTCCGACAGCAGGTCGTCGACCTGGCTGCCCACCGGGCGAACCTCGACCTCGGGGTCGATCAGTCCGGTCGGACGCACGACCTGTTCGGCAACGACCGCCGAGCGTTCCATTTCCCACGGGCGTGGCGTGGCTGAAACCAGGATCATCTGCGGCGCCCGCTCTTCGAACTCCTCGAACATCAGCGGGCGATTATCCATCGCCGACGGCAGTCTGAATCCGTACTCCACCAGGGTTTGCTTGCGCGACCGGTCGCCCTTGTACATCCCGCCGATCTGCGGAATGGTGACATGGGATTCATCGGCAATCAGGATGGCGTTGGACGGGAAATAATCAAACAGCGTCGGCGGCGGATCACCGGGCTGGCGGCCGGTCAGGTGGCGGGAATAATTTTCGATGCCCTGGCAATACCCCAGCTCCAGCATCATTTCGATATCAAACCGGGTCCGCTGTTCAATTCTTTGGGCTTCCAGCAGCTTGCCGGCGCCTTCGAGCTGCGACAAACGCTCTTTTAGCTCTTCCTTGATCGCATCGATCGCATCCAGCACCACCTGGCGCGGCGTCACGTAGTGGGTTTTAGGAAAAATGGTCAGCTCATCGACCTTTTCGTGGATTTCGCCGGTCAGCGGGTCGAAATGGCTGATGCGCTCGATCTCGTCGTCGAACAGCTCGACCCGTACCGCCTCCATCTCCGAATCACCCGGAAACAGGTCGATCAGTTCGCCCCTAACCCGGTAGGTGCCGCGCCGGAGCTCGAAATCATTGCGCGAGTACTGCATTTCGGCCAGTTGACGCAGAATCTTGCGCTGGCTGATGCGATCACCCACTTTCAACGGCAGGGTCATCTTGAGAAACGAACTCGGATCGCCCAGGCCGTAAATGGCTGATACAGTGGCAACGATCAGGGCATCCGGGCGCTGCAGGAGGGCTTTGGTGGCCGACAGGCGCATCTGCTCGATATGCTCGTTAATCGAGGCGTCCTTCTCGATGAAGGTATCCGTGGACGGAACGTAGGCCTCGGGCTGGTAGTAGTCGTAATATGAAACGAAATATTCGACCGCGTTATCGGGAAAGAACGCCTTGAATTCCCCGTAGAGCTGGGCCGCCAAGGTCTTGTTCGGCGCCATCACCAGGGCCGGACGTTGGACCCGCTCGATCACATTGGCCATGGTGAATGTTTTTCCCGACCCGGTCACACCCAGCAGAGTCTGGTGACTGTGCCCGGCCTCAAGCCCTTCGACCAGTTGTCGGATGGCCTCGGGCTGATCACCGGCGGGTTCGTAGCTGGAAGCCATTCGGAAGCGTCTGGTCATACTATAATTGTATGCGGCCACGGTTCAGGCGTGGGTCAACATGGTGTCTTTTCAGTAGGGAGTGAAAATTTGTGAGTATCCGTTTTTCTGCGCGCGTCGCCCAGGTCAAGCCTTCCGCCACCATTGCCATGAGCATGAAGGCTGCGGAATTGCGGGCCGAAGGCAAGGACATCATCTCTCTGAGCATGGGTGAACCCGACTTCGCGACCCCGGCCCACATTCGGCGCGCGGCGATCGAGGCAATCAAATCGGGCCAGACCCGCTATACCGCGGTCGACGGCACGCCGGAACTCAAGCAGGCGATTATCGGCAAGCTAAGCCGCGACAACGATCTGGACTACGGACCAGCCCAGATTCTGGTGTCCTGCGGCGCCAAACAATCGATCTACAACCTGTTCCAGGCCTTGCTGGACGAGGGCGATGAAGTCCTGATTCCCGCACCGTTCTGGGTGTCCTACCCCGACATGGTGCGTTTGGCCGGAGCCGCTCCGGTCATCCTGAATACCACCGAGAAAACCGACTATCTGATCACCCCGGCCCAACTCAAGGCCTCGATCAGTGACCAGACGCGGCTGCTGATCTTCAACTCGCCCAGCAACCCGACCGGCCGGGCCTACAGTCGCAAGCAGTTGCTCGCCCTTGGCGAAGTCCTGCTGGAGCACCCACGCCTGTTGATCTGCTCCGACGACATCTATGAGCACATCTGGTGGGCCGACGAACCCTTCACCAGCCTTGGCCAACTCGTCCCGGGGCTGAAAGACCGGCTGATCGTTGTCAACGGCGTCTCCAAGGCCTATGCCATGACGGGTTGGCGCATCGGTTATGCGGCCGGGCCGGCCGACCTGATCAAGGAAATGCGCAAGATCCAGGGCCAAAGCACCTCCAACCCCTGCTCGATCAG
>JBGTLI010000314.1:0-3772 GCA_041744195.1 Wenzhouxiangella sp.
TCACGGGTTCGCCTCAGGAGGCTTCGACAGCCGGGTTACCCCAGACCGCCGCTCCTTCAGCTACCATGTCGAACGGATAACTACATGGACGATCTCCTTTCAGATCGCAGGGTGAACCAGGCTTTGCCTGGCGCACCAGAGCACACAGAGAAATGCATTTAAAAACAATACGTTATTATGCTTTCTCTGTGACCTTCGTGCCTCTGTGATGAGCTTTTCGTGTTCCTTTAGTGACAGCGCGCCTGGAATCGGGCTCGTACACTCCGTGGTGAGATCAGATTTGACTGTGCATTGCCACAGTGGTCGAAAACAGTTAACTTGACCGTCGTGTTCCCCGCCGTTCGGAAAGCCATTGGCCCGCGTTCTGGTTTTGCAACATGTTGCCGCTGAGCCACTGGGCGTGCTCGACCCGATGCTGCGAGCGCGCGGCCATCGCATTCGCTATGTCAACTTCGCGCGCGATCCCGACGCCTGTCCACGTCTGGAGCGTTACCAGGCGCTGATCGTTCTGGGCGGGCCGATGCAGGTCGGGGACCACCATCACCACCCGCACTTGCTCACAGAGTGCCGTCTGATCGAACAGGCGCTGCATGACGGCTTGCCCGTACTGGGCATCTGTCTGGGGGCCCAGTTGCTGGCCCATGTTCTGGCGGCAAGGGTCGCGAAGTGCGATCATCCTGAAATTGGCTGGTATCAACTCCGGCCGACCCCGCATACCAGTGCCGATCCCCTTCTCGGCGGGCTTGGTGTACCGCATCCGATCTTCCAATGGCATCATTGGGGCTTTGATTGCCCCGCCGGTAGCGCGTCTATTGCTGATAGCGTCGAAAGCGGCTGCCAGGCGTTTCGGGTCGAAGATCACGCCTGGGGTTTTCAGTTTCATCTAGAACTTGATGAGCGCCTGATTCGCCGCTGGCTCACCCTGCCCTTTTATCGCGACGACCTGGCCGCCTCCGGGTTGAAAAAAACACCGGCAGACATCGCGGTCGAAACCGCGCGCCATCTTCCTGACACGCTGCGACTGGCCGACGAGGTGTTCACCAATTGGCTCAACCAACTCGACAGTCCCGAGCAGCGTGTTGTCCTGGCGTCGCGCTGATGGAGCAGGCCGCTGAGCTAATAACTTGCAGCAACTGCGGCGCCGGCCTGACCGGCCGCTGGTGCAGTCAGTGTGGTCAGAAGCGTATTGAGGAGAGCGATCGCCGCCTCGGGCACTTGCTGGGTCAGTTCGCCCATGAGCTTTTTCACATTGAAGGCAAGCTGCCGCGTACTCTTGGCGCCCTGCTGTTCAGACCTGGCACCTTGAGCAGCGCTTACCTGGCTGGCCAACGGCAACGCTTTATCTCGCCGGTAGGGCTGTTCCTGATCATCAACCTGGTCTATTTCATCGCCCCGCCGATGACGGATTTCAACCTGACCCTTCATGAACAGACCCAAATGCAGCCCTACAGTGGCCTGGTCGAACCGCTGGTGCAAAATCGCCTCGAAGCCCGCGACATCGAGCTGGCAAGTTATACCAGCCAGTACAACCAGACGGGCGAGCGCATTGCAAAATTGCTGATCATTCTGCACCTGCCACTGTTGGCGCTGGTTTTGCTGACCGCATTCCCGCGCCGGCCCTTGTACTATGCCGAGCATTTCGTCGTCGCCACCCACCTGTTCAGCTTTCTGCTGGTGATTACGCTGCTGGCGGCGGCAACGAGGCTGGTGGTGTGGTATGCGGGGATCGCCCTGTTCGACTCGCAGTGGCAAGCCATGATGCGGCTGATCTGGAACTTGACCCCGTTCATTGCCATCGTCTGGTGGCTGCTGGCCATTCGCAAAATTTACGAAACCGGTTGGGCGCGCACGGTTGGCGTCCTGTTGATCTGGCTGATCGGCGTGATCGTCAGCCACATGCTGGTTTACCGCCCGCTCCAGTTCCTGCTGGTCTTCTCCTTGACTTAGCCCGCGGTGATAGCGGGCCTGGCCAGGTGGTGCGGACGAAGACCGGTCAACAACAGCACCAGCGTGTAGACGCCGGCACCTGCGCCGACACCCAGCACCAGCCAGCCCACACGTGCCGGGATGCTGGCAGAAACAAGCTGGTCCAATTCGGGCATCAGCGCCAGCACGACAACGGCCATCAGCAAACTGGCCAGGCCAACCTGGCCAAGATGACGCCGGGACAGGCGCGGCGCCAGTCCCGGGCCACGCAGGTTGCGCCAGAGCAAGGTGACGTTCAGCCAGGCCGAGGCACTGGAAGCCAGGGCCAGCGCCACATGTGCGCCAGGATAGGCCGCCAGGGTGGCAAATAACCCATCGCCGAAATCCCCACCCGACAGGTGAGCCACAAAGACCAGCACAAAGACAATATTGAGCACCATGTTGGTCGCCAGAGAGATAATGGCGATTCGAACCGGTGTCCTCGTATCCTGACGTGAAAAATAGCCGGGGTTGAGCACCTTGACACCGATAAAAGCCGGCAGGCCAATGCAATAAGCCATCAGCGCCACGGCTGCCATGCGCGCATCGGCCGGCGCGAACGCGCCATACTGAAACAGGGTGACAATGACCGGCTCGGCCAGCACCGCCAGCCCGACCGCAGCCGGAACGCCAATCACCAGCGCCAGCAACATGGCCCAGTCCAGGGTGGATCGGAATTGCCCGCCATCGCCGCGCGAATGCAAGCTCGAAAGGGTAGGCAGAATCACCACAGACAGGGCAACGCCGAACAGGCCGAGCGGAAATTCCATCATTCGGTCGGCGTAGTACAGCCAGGAAATGCTGCCGGTAAACAGCAGCGAGGCCAGAATGGTATCCAGCAGCAGCGAAATCTGGGCGACGGAGGTGCTGAACAACGTCGGCACCATCAATTTGCCGATCCGTCTCACCCCGGGGTGAGCGAAATTCGGCTTCGGTATCGGCAGCACACCGTGCCGGGCCAGCGACGGCAACATGACGCCCATCTGCAAAATGCCGGCGACCAGCACCCCCCAGGCCAGCGCCTTGACTGGTTCGTCGAAATAGCGACTGAAGAAAACCGCGGCGACAATCAGCGCAATATTCAGCAGCGCCGGGGTCAGCGCCGGCAGGGCAAAGCGGCCGATGGTATTGAGGATGCTGCCGGCCAGCGCCGTCATGGCGATCAACAACAGGTAGGGAAAGGTCACCCGCAACATGTCGCTGGCCAGGGCATGCTGTTCCGGATTATCCAGAAAGCCGGGCGCGAACAGCGTAATGACCCAGGGAGCAACCAGCATTCCGAGACCGGTGATGACCAGCAGGACAGCCATCAGCGAGCCGGCTGCCGCGTCTATGAGCGATCTGACGGAGGCCTCATCACCCTTTTCCCGGTACTCCGACAATACCGGCACAAAGGCCAGCGAAAATGAGCCCTCGGCAAACAGGCGGCGCAGGAAGTTCGGAATCTTGAAGGCAACCACGAAGGTGTCCATCGCCATCCCGGCCCCGAAAAACCTCGCCAGTACGACGTCACGGGCAAAGCCCAGGATGCGGGACACCAGGGTCATGGAACCGAAATTGAAGGTCGAACGAAGCAGGCTCACCAGTCCGAGTTCTCTTCTGCTGGCGTCAGGTCACAGCCTGACTTGCTACAAACTTGACTAAAGTACAAAATCATCCGACAATGCTCTGCTTAATTTTCCACACCTAAATCCAGGAGTAATACGTGGCCAATAGCGTCTCTGCCCGCAAACGGGCTCGCCAGGCCGAACGGCATCGTCAGCACAACGCTTCGCTGCGGTCCCACGTTCGCACCAAGATCAAGAAA
>JBGTLI010000315.1:0-15654 GCA_041744195.1 Wenzhouxiangella sp.
GTTGATCCATAAAGACTTTGACCTGTTGCTGAGTGGCCGCCATTCAAAATCCCTTCCCGGGAATGAGCAAGCGGCAAGCTTAGTGGCAACCGGACAAAATAGTTGTCGTCAACCGGCCAAAGTAATTGTCGTCGAATACGCATAAGTCCTTGGGCTTTTTGCCAAATGCGTACCACCCAGGCAATACTTTCATCGATGTTTTTAGGCTCGTAAAGAGAGCGGTGATACCGATGGGAAGATGCCTCTATCGGAAGAATTTGAGCATTCTTCCAATTTTTCGAGACTTCTTGAAAGGGTTGATTTGTAATCACTGGAACGTGAATCTGCGGTGATAGTGCAAGCCGGAACAGAGATGTGATCCACCAAACTGTATTAAGTCGATCGAAAAAATCAGGCGGTGAAAAGTTAGTGGGAATGTGCAGCTCAGCATGGATGTCTAAGCCCAAACCACCATTAACCGCTGCCCAAGGACCAGGATGTTTGGAATTTGGAGGGGCCGGCGAAAACGCCAATAAAAACGGCGCCATCAGATGCGCAAACGTCGGGCGCAATATAACACCTGAGCCGAAGTCGATTTCACCGATCTCTTTAGGAATACCCGCAACGCCGGCGTAGATTGGATCTTCTTGGGGATTCAAAAGCGCCTCCTGAATGCCTAACTAGCGATTGACCGTCAAAAGCAACATAATCTCAGCGCCTGCCCGCATGCGAGGCCATACCTAACAGCCACTCAAAAGATTCAACAAACAAACCAGAAGTCAAAGGAAATCCAACAAAGAAAAACATCAACCCCCCTCATTCCCATCCAGCAAAAACCAATCACCCTCCCCCCAATCATAGCCACTCCCCCAGCCCCACGCAATCAAATAAGCCACAAACAGCTACCCGATTAGCGTCAGATCTCAGTCAGAACCCAAGAATCCCCTGACATCACCCCTGCAAGCCGGCCTCAAGCGGGAGGATTCGCTGAAGGCCTCGCCACGCGTCGAACTGAAGCGGATCCTCCCGCTTGAGGCCGGCCTCGAAGCCACGGAACCCTGAGCACTGAGACACGACGCCAATCAGGAAGAGCTATCCCCTCCTTTCCCAACCCGCACCTCAACCAAATGCTCCCCCCCATCATCCAAAAACGGCACCACCCACCCATCCCACACGACCCCATCAAACCGCACCCCAGCCTCCCCATCCACCCCAACCCCCAAAACCTCCACCCGAACAACATACCTACTCCCCCCCAACCCCAACCTCGCCTCAAACCCATCCCAATCCCCCGGCAAACAAGGCCGAACCTCCAACTCATCCCCGCGCCGCCGCAACCCCAACAACGCCTCAATACCCGCCCTCTGCAACCAGGCCGCCGCCCCCGTATACCAACTCCACCCACCCCGCCCCCGATTCTCCCCAACGCTATAAATATCCCCAGCCAACACATACGGTTCAACCCGATACCGTCTCGCATCCGCTTCGCTCGCCGTCCGCAAGATCGGATTCAACAACCGAAACAGCTCCATCGCCCGATCGCCATCGCCAATCTTCGCCATGGCCCACACAGCCCAGGTGGCCGCATGAGTGTATTGGGCGCCGTTTTCTCGGATGCCGGGCGGGTAGCCCTTGATATACCCGGGATCGTGCCGGCCCTTGTCGAACGGCGGGGTCAGTAACTGGATCAAGCGGTCCTGGTCATCCACCAGGTGTTTCAGGGCCGAACCCATGGCTTGCCGGGCGCGATCGGTGACTGTTTCCGGGCCCAGTACCGACCAGGCCTGGGCGATCAGGTCGATCTTGCATTCGTCCGCCGTGGCCGAGCCCAGGGGTGTGCCGTCATCGAAGTAGGCGCGCTGGTACCACTTGCCGTCCCAGGCCACCTGATCGACCTGGGTGTTGAGCACCTCGGCCAGGTGGCGATACTGTTCGGCGCTGTCACGGTCGTTTTTAAGCAGGCAGACTTCGGAAAAGTCGTTCAGTACCCGGATCAGGAACCAGCCCAGCCAGACGCTTTCGCCGCGGCCGGTCAGGCTGACCCGGTTCATGCCGTCGTTCCAGTCGCCATTGCCGATGGTTGGCAGGCCATGCGGCCCCACCGTGGAGGCGCGGTCCAGGGCTCGCCGGCAGTGTTCAAACAGCGATTCGGTGCGGGCGGATACGGGAAATTCGGCATAGCGCTCGCTTTCATCCGGAGGTAGCGGCGCGCCATCCAGATAGGGCACCTGCTCATCTAGGACTGACTTTTCGCCCGTGGTTTGAACGTAATGGGCGACTGCGTAAGGCAGCCAGAGCAAGTCGTCGGAGCAGCGGGTACGAACGCCGCGCAGCGGCATTTCGTGCCACCAGTGCAGGACATCGCCTTCGATGAACTGACGGCTGGCCGCGGTGAGCAAATGGGCGCGCACCATCTCCGGCTTGTACCAGAGCATGGCCAGCATGTCCTGGAGCTGATCTCGAAAGCCGAAGGCGCCGCTGGACTGGTAGTAGCCAGTCCGCCCCCAGATCCGACCCATCAGTGCCTGGTACGGCAACCAGTCATTGAGCATCAGGTCCATGGCCGGCTCGGGGGTGCGAACCTGGACCGGCGAGAGAAAATCGCGCAGGCGCGCAACAGCATCATTGTGGCTGGCATCGGTCGCGCCGGGGCGGCGGAAAGTCTGGATCAGCAGCTGGGCCTCGGCCAGGTCTCTGCCCTGCCCGATGAGAAAATCAACCGATTGGGTTTCGCCGGGCGGCAGGTCGAAATGGACCTGGATGACGCCACAGGGATCACTGCCTTTCTGCTGACGGCCGCTCAAGCCGATTCGGCGCAACGCGGCCGGATTGCGGGTGCTGCCCCCCGGGCCAAGGAAATCGCGGCGACAGGTGGTAAAGCCATGCAGTGGCCGGCTGGCGGCGATGAAGGCCCGGGCCTGGCCACTACGCGGGCTGAACGGGTTGAATGCGGTAATGGCAGCGCGCTCGACATCAACCTCGCTTTGCAGGTGATGGGCGTGGTCGAGCCGATTGGTGCCGAGCACCCATTCGAGATAATACGTGGCCGTTATCCTTCTGACCCAGTCGCTGCGATTGGTCAGGCTCAGGCGGCAGACCTTGACCGGCATGTCGGCGTCGACATGGATGCGCAGCTCCTGTTCGAGCGCCTTGCTGCCATGCTGGAATACGGTGTAGCCGAGGCCATGGCGAATTCTGTAATTACTCTCGTCATCACTCTCGTCATCACAATCGTCGCTATTGTCATTGCTGTCGCTATCGTTATCGCTATCGCTATCGTTATCGCCATTGGCCGGCATCGGTCCCGGGGTCGGCGTCCAAACCTCGTTGGTTTCTTCATCTCTCAGGTAAAGCACTTCCCCGGACGGCTCACTGACCGGATCATTCATCCACGGCGAGATCCGGCTCTCGCTGGCGTTATGGGCCCAGGTGCAACTGCTGCCATTGCTGCTGACCAGGCAGCCGAAATGCGCATTGGCCAGCACATTGCTCCAAGGTGCTGGCGGCAGGACGCCCTTGGGTGTCTGGATGACATATTCGCGCCGATCACGGTCGAAGCCGCCGAAACCATTTTCAAAGATCAGCTCCGGTGCTTCGGGCAACGGCAGCAGCTGCCACTCGCGCGGTTGCAGACTGACGGTGGGCAGCGCTGGCTGGGAAGGCAGGTCGCTGAGTTGATCACCGATTGAGGCAGTCTGCGCATCAAGCACGACGCTGGCAGCGTGTTCCAGCGCGAGGCGGTGATCGGCGCCGAGTTCGCGCCCGGAAATCAGGGTTACGGTACCGACGAGGCTGCGAAAGGTGCGCGAGCGGATTTCATCAATCTGGTTGCGCAGATAGTCACGACTCGGCTGGCCGTACCCCCCTGCCCCCTCATCGATGATCACCAGGTCGGAGCGCCACTGGCGCCCACCCAGCCAGGTATGCGCCTTGAGCAGGCGCTCGATCCGGACCGGTTCGCCGCCGTCATGCAAGCGGAGCAGGATCAGGGGCCAGTCACCCGAGATGCCGCGCGCGAACAGCAGTGACTGGATCGGCTCGGTTGGCAGTGTTTCAGGCAATTGCCGCCAGCCGGGCTCAGGCAGCAACAGTGCCGACAGCAGGCGCATGATGTCGGCCCCTTCATCCGGATCAATTCTCAAGTTGTGGAATTCCTGCGCGGTTTGCATGTAGGCCTGTTCGAACAGCCAGGCGACCCGCCCCATGGAGTGGTAGAAACGCATGTTGGCCAGCAGTTCGCGTCGTGACCGGCTGACGCCACTTAAGACTGCCAGCTCAACCTGTCCATAGGGTTCGATCGTGAACTCCAGCGCCGCTGCCATGACCGGATCGAGCACGGCGCCTGAGCGTCGGGCCAGCCTGTCGGCGCCGGCGCGCAGACCTTCAGGATCTCCCCCTTCAGGATCTGCCGAATGGCCGCCACGTCCGAGAAAGCTGCCGCGGTCGGTATCCCAGCCGAATCTGGCATCAGGGGTCGTCGGCCGAACGAACGCGTGGGCGAAATACAGGGGTTTTTCGGCGCTGCTGCGCGGGCGCCGGCGAAACAGCAGGGTGTGCTCGGCCTCCAGGTATTGGCTTTCCACGAACAGGCGCGAGAAGGCCGGGTGGCGTTCAAATTCTCCGGCGCCGGCCATCGCCAGTTCGGCATGAGAGGCCACCAGCAGTCGACGCGGCCGGTCGGTCTCGTTATTGATGGTCAGCTTGCGCGCCTCGATGTCATGCTGGGAGGCGATGGCCACTTCCATCCGGCTCATCAGGCCATGTCCGCGGCGCTGGATCACGACCCGATGGGGGCCGAAGCTGGTCTCGACATTGGTCGGGTCGTCGCCTGCCGGGGCGCGGCCGGAAGCCAGCCTCTGCCCGCTGTCAATGTCCTTGATCACCAGCGATTGCCCGCCATCGACAACCGTCCGGTCGGCCCGCCAGCGCGTCAGCGCGATATGGTCCCAGCTTGAACCACCATTCCCATTGGCATCAATCAGCACGCTGTAATGGCCATTCGACAGCAAGGCATGTTGGGGCACATCGGCAGTAGGATCCACGGGCCAGAGCGTTGGGCCTGGCGCCACCCGGGCCGACGGTCCGATTCGAGGCTGCCGGCTCACTTTCAGCGGCGGCGGGGTCCTCGGCACGCGTTCATGAAGCAGGATCGAGGCGCCACTCAGGGACGGTTCGGCATGGAAGCGGCGCACCATCGCATCATCGTTGAGGTAATTATCGATCGCCAGCAGCGCCATGCCCTGGTGATGGCTCATCCACGAGCGCACCACGCGCGGGCGGTGGACCGTCAGTTTTTCCCGCCGGCCATAATCCACGGCCTCGTGAAAGCCATATAGCCCCAGTGCCTTTGCATCACGCAGTTTGTAAAGATTGGCCAGCACATCGCCGGGACTGAATGGCAAGGCCATGATCGAGGCATAAGGTGCTACGACCAGCCGGTCGCCCAGATCGCGCCGGAAACCCAGCAGCGGCACACCGAAACTGCGGTACTGGTAATGACGCTGCTCATCGAGTTGGTAATAGCCCGATTCCGACGTGCCCCAGGGCAGGTCGCGGCGATCACCGAAATCCTTGTGCAGCCTGATCGCCTGGCGACAGGCCTTGTCGATCAGGCTGCGCTCCGGCGTTCGGGTGTAAAGACCCGGCATCAGGTACTCGAACAGCGTCGCCCCCCAGGACATCAGGATGCTGCGGCCACCCAGCCGCCGGTATGGCCGGCCCAGGTACATCCAGTGGCGCAGCGGGACATCGTGCTTCGATATGGCAATCAGGCTGGCTAGCCTTGCCTCAGAGGCCAGCAGGTCGTAGTGGTTCGGGTCCAGCGTGGCGCTGCTGGCATCGAAGCCGATGCGAAACAGGTGGCGTGTGCGGTCGTAGAGGAAGGTGAAGTCCATTTCGGCGACCCAGTGATCGGCGAGTCGGCTGATTCGCCCAAGATCGAGCAGAACGTCGTTCGCCTTGGCGACGGCCTGGTCAAGTTTCCCCGGCAATGCTTCCAGGATGCCGATGACGGGCTCGGGCAGCTCTGATGAAGCGCCGGAACCTGAGTGAAGGGTCGTGATCAGTTCAAGTGCGCGCTGCCGACAGCGGGCAGCGCCGGACAGCGTCCAGTCTTCCACCAGGCACGGTTCGAGTTCACGCCAGGCGGCATGGGTTCGCATCTGGCTCAGGTCTTTGGCGCCGAGCACGGACAAGTCGGGCAGCCACGGCAATAATTGTTCAATGTGTCGATCGATGCGGCGAAGCTGGCGGTCCAGCTCTGCCAGCCACACCCGCAGCCGGTGCAGTGCTTCCTTGGTCAGTTCGACCTCGGCTTGCTCGGTCAACTGCAGCAGCGTGTCGGTCAGCCTTTTGTGCTTGTACTGCCGCCAGTCGAGCAGCAGCGCCTGACCGTCCAGTACATCGCACTGGCATAGCTCCTCGCTGAGTTTGTCGAGCATGGTCAGTATCGGATTCAGTACTGCCTCGTGTTTCGTCCCACCAGGAAGTGCGTCCAGGGTTTCCCGGATGACCAGGAGCGTATCGGCCAGACCCCGAATCAGCCGCTCAGGCGACAGTGGCTGGGTGGCCTGTTCGTCCAGCCCTCGCGCCACCACCAGCAGCGCGGCAGCCAGGTTGCCGCTGTCCACCGTCGAGACATAGCGCGGGTGCAGCGGCTTGAGGTTTTCGAGCTCGTACCAGTTGAGCCAATGGCCGCGATGGCGCTCGAGTTCGGCCATCCGTTCCATACTGTTGTCCAGCCAGGCGGTGAGTGATTGAATATCCATCCAGCCGAAATCATGGGCGGCCAGGGCCGCGTTCAGGCCCATCCCGATATTGGTCGGAGAGGTTCGCCGCGCCAGGTAGACGCGTGGGTCCTCCTGGAAATTATCAGGCGGCAGCCAGTGGTTGTCCGGGTTGACGAAGCGTTCAAAGAACAACCAGGTACGGCGCGCCGTAGCGCGCAGAAATTGCTGGTCGGCAGCCGTCAGTTTCTCTGGCGCGCGGCCCAGCGGCCGGTCCAGCCAGGTCATCACCAGCGGGGCCAGGAGCCAGGCCAGCAGGAAGGGTGCTGCGACGGGAAGCGCCGAAGGGTTGATCAGGCCGATCAACAGGGCTGCCACAACGGCAAGTACCGGGGATGCCCATAGCTCGCGAACCAGCCCAATCAGCCGGGCATGACCGGTCATGCGACGATGAGCGTGGGCCGCGGTTGTCCATTCGAGTAAATTCTGTCGCGTCACGCCGAGCCGAATCAGGGTTCGAAAGATGGCGTCGAGCAGGACATTGGTCTGATAAGGCAGGAGCACCAAGCTGATCAGCCAGTGTTCGACATGGCGCAACAGGCTGGGCGGTGCATTGAGCACCAGTGCGGGGGACGCGGCAGGTCGGCTGACGACACGCGTAGCAAGGCCCAGCAGGTCGGCGAGCAAGGGTGCGGCGGCCAGTGCGGCGATGGCGATGGTCCAGGCCAGGGCGGAGCCGGGCAGCCAGTTCAGCCAGGCCAGCAGCAGCAAGGCCAGGGTTGCTGGCGGCATCAGGCTTCGGCGCAGGTTGTCGATGATCTTCCAGCGATGGAACCACTTGACCGGGTTGCGGGCCAGGCTGCCATCTTCCTGGCGTACACGCCGGAACAGCCACGGCAGCAATTGCCAGTCACCGCGTACCCAGCGATGCAAGCGGCGCATGTAGGTGGCGCTGTTCGGCGGAAACTGCTCCAGCAGCATGAGGTCGGTCGCCAGCCCAACCCGGCCGTGTACGCCCTCGAGCAGGTCGTGGCTCAGGACCGTGTTTTCCGGAATCCGGCCGCTGAGCGTATGTTCGATCGCCCGCCAATCGTAGATTCCCTTGCCGGTGAACACGCCCTCGCCAAACAGGTCATGGTAGACATCGGAGCTGGCATGGGTATAGAGATCGATTGTGTTGTCACCGGAAAAGACGTGGTTGAAGGGCGTGACGATGGTGCTTTCCGGGTCGATCTCCAGCCTGGGCTGGATGATGCTGTAGCCGGCCTTCAGCTTGCCGGTGGCCGGATCCAGGATGGCCTGGCTGAGCGGATGGGCCATGGTTCCGACCAGGCGCGAGGCCGTGCCCGGCAGCATGCGGGTATCGGCATCAAGGGTAATGACGAAACGCACGCCATCAAACGCGCCTTGGTCACCATAGAAGACGTCGTAGCTGGTATCGGTCGCACCATCGAGCAGGCGATTGAACTCCATCAGCTTGCCGCGCTTGCGCTCCCATCCCATCCAGCGGCCCTCGGACGGGTTCCATTGGCGGTAGCGGCACAGGAACAGGAATCTGCCCTGACCGTGCTTTTGTGACAGCTCTTCGATGCGGGCGCTGGCCTGATCCAGCAGGGCCTGATCGGCATCGCTTTTTTCTTCCTGATCCGCATCGGGCAGGTCGGCCAGGACGGCATAGGTCAGTTGCGGGTCGGGATTGCTGAGGTAATTGGCTTCCAGGCGTTCGAATATGTGGTCGACATCGACTGTGTCGGTCACCAGCACCGGATTGACGACCGCGGTTCGGTACGCCTGGGGAATGCCGTTTTCGAAGTCCATGCGCGCCAGTGTTCGGGGCGGCACCAGCCAGATCATCAGGCCGTTGAGAAGGGCCACCGCCAGACCCGTCGATGGCAAGGCGACAAGAGCGAGTATCAACACCATGGGCCCTGGCTCAACGCCACCATGGTGCAGCACCGCGGCCAGGGCCAGCAATGGCAGCAGCGCGAGTAGAAAAAGGGTGCTGAAGTAGAGCCAGCCGGGTCGGCGGTCGGCAAAGCGGGCGAACAACTGGCCGATGGCCGGCTTGAATTCGACTCGCTGTTCCAGCGTCCGCCGTCCGCGGCCGATCAGGTAGTAGCCGACATGTGTCTTGCGCGGGTCATCGACCGCACCCTGCCCTGAGAGCTCCACGGCCTGCCGTGCAATCTGCGCTTCGTCCAGGTGGCTACCGCGAGCCAGGGTTTCGACGACGTTGCGGTAGCGATTGCGCGACTCGAACTCCATGTTGGCATAAGCCTGGTTCGGGTCTTCGTTCAGGCAGCGCTCGACGCGACTGACACGTTCGAAAAAGCGATGCCAATCGTAGGCATCGACATTGCGCAGGCTGATGACCAGGCCGGCGATCCGGGTTGTCCGCTCGGACTCAGGCGCAGCACCAGCACCAGTATCGTCCTGGTTGTTGCCCGCCTCGACCACGGCTTCGGCCTCGGTGATCAATTGGTCGATCACGGTCAGACCGAGCAGGCCTGGCAATGCCCAGAGTTCCCCGATGGTGAGAATGACGTGTTCCTGGTAGAGATCCACTTGCTGCGTGACCCACTCCAGGTCAATAGGCAGCTCGCCGGCCTCCAGCAGCCGGCGGGCGAGCGCTTCGACATGCAGCCTGTGCGTGTCGGGAGCTTCGGCCAGTCGCGGCAACCGGCGCAGGTAGCGATCCGGCAGGTTGCCTTCCAGCGCCTCCAGGGCATCCTCGATGACATGACGATTATCGAGCAGCCACTCCTGGGCACGGGTCGCCAGATGGGCCTCCGTCAACCCGGCCTCCAGGCCCTGGTAGACCCGCAACACCCGCCGCTTGAGCGCCCGGACACGCCGTTGCGCCAGTTCGACTCGCCACCGGGAGCTCAGGCCCTTGGCCGCTTCGTGCGCCAATCCTTCCAGGGTCGGATCGAGCGAGCCGTTGGACATGGGCAACTTATCCCCTGGCTCCACCATTGAGCACGACCACCGGTAGCTGGCTGGCCCGCGGCAGGCACTCTCCAACCCGGGTTCGACTCAATCCGGAGCTGGCCGATGGATCCGCGCTGGCAATGATCAGCAAGTCGATCTTTTCGGTATTGATGAGCTTGCTGATGCATTGGGCCGGATTGGCACTGACTTCCAGCCTGGAAATGAACCTGGGGTCGTTCCCCCGTTGGCGGATCAGGTCGGCCAGGTAGCGCCGGCCGGCACGAATATTGGCCGCGACCACTTCGTCGTGCAGCTTCTGCTCGGACTCCGTCAAGGACAGCCGGCGAGGCATCACGGGCGCTGCGGCCACGTACAAGAGGATGATTTCGGCATCTTCGCTGCCCACCACCTCGTCGGCCAATTGCAAACCCTGCTCAGCCTGGCGGGTGCCGTCCAGAGGAACCAGGATGCGTCGGTAACTGCTGTCGGTTTCCAGGCCATCGAGCTGACGGATGATGGCCACCGCGACGCCGGAGGTGGAAAGGACCTTGAGGACAGTGCCGCCAAAGGGAAAGCTGGTTCTGCCGCTGGCGCCAAATGCTGAAAGAACGACCAGGTCGATATCCAGGTCGGTCGTCGCCCGCAAAATGGATTCAGCCGGTCGGCCCTCGCTCAATTCGACGGTTGAGCTGACTCCTTCCAGCGCAGGGGATGCGGCCAGGCTGTGCAGGTAGCGGGATGCCTCAGCCTTGCGAATTCGCCAATCGACACTTTCGGTCAGGCTGACGGCGGAGGATTCGAGGGCATGGAACAGGACAAGGCCGGCATTGAAGGCTTTGGCCAGGTGGGCCGCATGCGGCAAGGCCGATTCGGCTTCATTGGAGCCATCGAGTGGAAGCAGGATTCGCTTGAACGCCATCACGCCTTTCCCTGATCGATTGATCTTTAAGTCTGGCCGGTTTCTCCGCTGATGGAATTGATGCAGGTCAAGGTTGGAAACCTCGCCCCGGTTGAGTCAAATGGCTGCCAACCCCGCCAAAGGGTCTATCCGCAATTGTTTAAGCGCACTTGCCTATCCACGCTTGCCTATCCACGCTTGCTTATCCACACTTGCCTATCCGCATTTGGAATAGCCGCAAGCCAGACAGGTCTGACAGCCATCGAGCAATACCATCGCCTTGGTATGGCATTTATAGCACAGGGAGGCCGAGGCTGGATAGCTCGACTCTTCCAGGCTTTCTTTCAGGCTCGCAGCCGGCTGCTTGATTCTGCCGCTGTCAGTCAGGTTTTTTTTTTCGGCTTCCTTCAGATCCCGCGCCTCGACTTCGGCCTGCTTGCGCTTGAGCATCAGCAGCTGCTGCTCGCTGAGTTCTTCCGGCTCGAGCATGCCGATCCGTCGCAGGTGATGCTCGATCACCGCGCCGATGTCAGCCACGATCGAGGGCACGAAACGTCCGCCGGGCTTGAAATAGCCGCCCTTTGGATCGAAGACAGCCTGCAACTCCTCGGCCAGGAAAGTCACATCACCGCCTTTTCTGAAAACAGCCGACATCACCCGGGTCAACGCCACGATCCATTGGAAATGGTCCATGTTCTTCGAGTTGATGAAGATCTCGAAGGGCCGGCGCTGCTCATGCTCGGTGTCGGCGTTGAGGATGATGTCGTTGATCGTGACATAGAGGGCATGATCATCCAGCGGCGTGCGGATCTTGTAGGTCGAACCCTCAAGACACTCCATGCCTTCCGGACGCTCGAGCTTTTCGTGCATGCGGATGATCTCGGCCTTTTTGGGGCCGGTTTTTTCGGCGGGTTTCTTGTCCCGCACCTGGTAACCAACGATTTTCTTGTCAATTCGTACAGTCATGGTCAGAACTTCCCGTAGTAGCCCTCTTTGAGGGCGTCAAACAAATTGGCCGCAGTGTGGGTCTCGCCGTCGTATTCGACCTCTTCATTCCCTTTCAGCTCCACGGTGGTGCCGTCCTCAAGCTCAAAGGCATAGGTCGTCGACTCCAGGTCTTTTTCGGTCACCAGCACCCCCTGAAACGCCTGCGGATTGAAACGGAATGTCGTGCACCCTTTCAGGCCCTGCTCCCAGGCAAACAGGTAAATGTCCTTGAAGTCTTCGTAGGGATAGTCGGTTGGGACGTTGGCCGTTTTTGAAATCGACGAATCGATCCATTTTTGGGCGGCGGCCTGAATCGCGACGTGAGCCTTGGGAGTAACAGACTCCGCGGTAATGAAATAATCCGGCAACTGCTCGGATTCATCTTCGCTGAAGGGCATGGCGCCGGGGTTGACCAGGGTGCGGTAGGCGAGCAACTCGTAGGAATACACGCTGACCTTTTCCTTGCTCTTGCGGCCCTCGCGAATCACGTTACGGTTGTAATGGTGAGCAAAGCTTGGCTCGATGCCATTGGACGCGTTGTTGGCCAGGGACAGCGAAATCGTGCCGGTCGGCGCAATCGAGGTGTGGTGGGTAAAGCGCGCGCCCTGCTCTGCCAACTGGTCAACCAGATCAGGGGCAACCTCTGCAATCTTTTGCATGTAACGGCTGTAGCGGGCATGCAGAACTCGTCCTGCAACCCGGTCGCCAGGCTTGTAACCATCGCGCTTCATTTCCGGACGCAGGCGGAGCATCTGAGGTGTTACCTCGAACTCCTCCAGCATGATTGGAGCCGGGCCCTTCTCTGCAGAAAGCTCCAGGCCAACCTCCCAGCCGGCCACTGCCATCTCGCGTGCGGCCTGCTCGGTAAACTCCAGCGAATCGGGCTGACCATACTTCATGCCCAACATGGTCAAGGCCGAGCCCAAGCCCAGAAAGCCCATGCCATGACGACGCTTGTTTTCGATCTCGCGCCGCTGTTGCTCCAGCGGAAGCCCGTTGATTTCAACCACGTTGTCGAGCATGCGGGTAAAGATCTTGACCGTGCGCCGGTACTCGTCCCAATTGAAACGGGCCTGATCGGTGAATGGCTCATTAACGAATCGAGTCAGGTTGACCGAACCCAGCAGGCAGGCACCATAGGCCGGCAGCGGCTGCTCGCCGCAATTGTGGGCGTGCAGGCCATTGGCGTCAAAGGTGTTGATGCCTGGAATCTGCACATCGAAAACGTCTTCAATACCGTGATCCTCGACGCTGGTCACACGGGCGACGAAGCGCTCGCGATTGAGCTTGCGGGAATATCTGGACAGATGATCTTCCAGTACCGCCTGCTTGCAAACGTCGGCAAAACCGATTACATCGCAGAAGCGCTGCAGGTTTTCGCCGCTGATGACGAGTTCGTGCTGAGGCTGGATCGGATATTCGCGCATGCCGCCTTTGCCGTCCGGCAACAACTGGGGAGACGCCTGGCTGCGGTCGGTGTAGATCTTCGATGCAATCCCTAAGCGCAGCAGCATGCGCTGAACGCTCTTGAGTCGGTCAAGATCAGACTGGGCCAGGCGAATGCTCACGTCCTTGGTCTGGTTGCCCTGCACGCTGCCGTCAGCGTCGAAGAAACCACGCAGGAAGCCACGATAGCCGGCGCTGGAAGCCTGCTCCAGCCGGAACGTGATGGCCTTGTTTCCAGGCGCCATGCCCATGCAAGCGGCCAGCTCACTGATGGCCGAGGTGGTCAACCGGAACTCATTGCGCCCGGGCACCGGAATCCAGCCGGAGAAATCTGCGCGATGCGGAAGTGATCGAGCTGCAGTCTCGGCCGCTTCCATGATCGAGCGTGCGCCTGAAACGCTGTCTGGTGCATTGACCACTGCGACGTCCTGCCATACCGACAACACGGCTTTGTCCTGATTGAGCGTGCCATCACCAACCAGCAGGCCCAGCAAATAACCTTCATCCTCGTTCAGGGCACCGGCCCACTCGGGCGCTTCACGGTGGTTATTGAGCAGCACACGATCGCCCGGCTGGAGGTTGCCGGCCGCACACCACTCGGTATCGGTGCGGTATCGAGTAAAGGCGTTCACCCGTCGCACACGATGGTCACGAGTCAGTTTCAACTCGTAGCCTTCCGCGGTCGCGAGCCGCACCACGGGCTTGGTAGCCGTCTTGAAGAAGCCTTCGCTACCAGAGGCGTGGACGTTGCCATCCACGATGGCGGAAAACGGACGGCCGACCAGATCTCTGACCTGGCGCGGTCCGGCGCTCGTCTGCACCCAGGTATCGGCGGTAACACAGGGGTTGGTCGCGCGGATGTTCTCGCACCACCAGTTGTTGTTCTGTTCGTTGATCCGGTCCACGAGGACAAAGCCAGG
This sequence comes from Wenzhouxiangella sp., assembly GCA_041744195.1. Classification (GTDB taxonomy): domain Bacteria; phylum Pseudomonadota; class Gammaproteobacteria; order Xanthomonadales; family Wenzhouxiangellaceae; genus Wenzhouxiangella. Next base: position 13,887 of record JBGTLI010000315.1, read on the forward strand.
TTCAGCAAAGTCGTAAGTCGAGGCCATGATCATGTTCCAAAGGCGCTTGGCAGGAACGGTCTTGTAGATCCGGCAGGCGACCAGGCCCTCTTCGTTGCTGACGTACCCGGCAGAGATTGGCCAGTCACGCCAGACCACCCGGGTCGGGTCATTCAGGTCGATATCACCGGCCTCGCTTTCCAGCATGGGAAACGACAGTGGCCAGTCGGTGTCGTCCTTGACGGCCTTGATGAAGTCGTCGGTGATCAGCAGGGAACAGTTGAACTGCCTGAGCACACCGTTTTCGCGCTTGGCGCGAATAAAATCGGCCACATCAGGGTGCGAAATATCGAATGTCGCCATCTGAGCCCCACGCCGTCCGCCAGCAGATGAGACGGTAAAGCACATTTTGTCGTAGATATCCATGAACGACAGCGGCCCGGAGGTATAGGCGCCAGCCCCCGACACATAGGCGCCCTTGGGGCGCAGGGTGGAAAATTCGTAGCCGATGCCGCAGCCGGCTTTCAGGGTCAGCCCGGCTTCGTGAACCTTGCCCAGGATGTCGTGCATGGAATCGCCAATGGTGCCCGAGACCGTGCAGTTGATCGTGGAGGTCGCCGGCTTGTGGTCCAGCGCACCGGCATTGGAAGTGATGCGCCCGGCCGGGATAGCGCCGCGTCGCAAGGCCCAGAGAAACTCCCGGTACCAGAGCTGACGTGACTCAGGGGTCTGTTCGACCTCGGCCAGTGCTTTCGCTACCCGCTTGTAGGTGTCGTCAATCTCCTCGTCGATGTATTCCCCCGTTTTCGACTTCAGGCGATATTTTTTGTCCCAGATATCAAGTGACGCCTCCTGAAAGGCGATATCCGGTAGTGCCGCTGTCAGGGCTTCTGCCGAAACGCTCATACCGCAACCTCTTGTTAGTTCATGCATGTTTGCAAGTTATGCACAGGTTGTTAAGTGAATTCCCTACAACCTGTTGTGCCCGTTACTGCCGCCAGGCACAATATCTTGTGCCAAGTGCTATGGTACGCCGTAACCGCGACTGAATCAAGCCAGTTGCCGCCAAAGGCCCTGGCCGTGCGCAGGTCAACCCTGAGACCCTGAGTGCAGAAAAGATGTTCGAAATCGTACTGTTCGAGCCCGAAATTCCTCCGAATACGGGCAATATCATGCGTCTTTGCGCCAACGCGCCGGCAATGCTCCATCTGGTCGAGCCTCTGGGGTTTGCGCTGGATGACCGGCGTTTGCGCCGGGCGGGTCTGGATTACCGCGACCAGGCCAAGGTATTTCGCCACGCCAACCTGGCGGCCTGCCGCCAACACCTGGGCGATCGTCGTTGCCTGGCGTTTACGACCAAGGCGGAAAACTGCTATTCCGAGTGGTCTTACCAGGCCGGTGATGCGCTGCTGTTTGGACCGGAAACACGCGGCCTGCCGGATGAGGTCCTGGCATCGATCCCGTCAGTGCAACGACTAAAGATTCCGCAAATTCCCGGCGCCCGCAGTATCAATCTCAGTAACGCCGTGGCCATCGTCCTCTACGAAGCCTGGCGCCAAAACGGCTTTGGGGTTCACCACAGAGGCACAGAGAACACAGAGGGAATAGACTTTAAAAGTAAGTAGACTTTTTATGCTTTTCTCTGTGTCTCTGGTGCGCCAGGCAAAGCCTGGTTCACCCTGCGATCTGAAAGGAGATCGTCCATGTAGTTATCCGTTCGACATGGTAGCTGAAGGAGCGGCGGTCTGGGGTAACCCGGCTGTCGAAGCCTCCTGAGGCGAACCCGTGA
>JBGTLI010000316.1:0-9296 GCA_041744195.1 Wenzhouxiangella sp.
GCTTGTCAACTATTCGACGGCAACTAACTGACCGAACCCATCATTGAAACAACCCGCCTGAATATCCGTGTTCCGTTTGAAACAATCGCCCTGATCCACCAGCTACTCGACCGCCACCAGGCACTCAAACTCGACGAACACAACAACAGCACGGGCGTCGAGCTCAGCCTGGAACTGCCCGCAAGCAACCATGATGCGTTCAACACCGACCTGGGCAACGCCACCAGCGGCGCGGCTGAAGTTCGGTGAAACCAGCGAAAGCAAGGATCACCAAACCGATTCAGCGCTGGTGTGCCTCAGTCGAATTGTTTAATGATCTGCCGAACGTGACGTAAATCTTACCGAATTTACGACTCCGTACTCAGGAAGGTCTATCGCTCAGAGAATCTGAACACAGGCTCATCCATTACGAACTGCCAAAAGTGGCGCGTAGCAAACTCAATTCGAGTAATTTGACGATAGTCGGCTTCACCAGAATGGCCCCATGGCGGAAAGCGAAAACTCTTCCTCTCCCACTAACTTCTCACCTCGCCAGGCGCGAACATCGAGGGTTTCACCCTCTGCTTGCGGCCAGGCAACACCAAAAAATGCGCCAACGAAATCAAACGGTTCATCGTGAGTCACGGTCACCGGGAAACGGGGTAACCGGACGAGTTATATCCAATATAGTTTCCGGTAACCGTGTTATTGACGTAACCTGAACCTCGGTACGTTTCGTTATCAGTGACAATCAGATTGACCCATTCCAAATCGTGAGGATACCTCGGCATCTTGGTGATCGGCACAGAGCTTAATCTGTCAAAATTCACGGGAATCCGGACAGCAAGTTTGGAAGGCATCTGTTCATCCAGAATGATCGCTGAAAGGTAAATCGGTGCGTAATCAGCATGCACTTCACGGATTACCTGGACTTGTGATTCCGGGGATCGCACCTGAATAAACCATTTTCCAGGTTCAACATCAAAGTCAAATTTCCCGATATCGTCCGTCCGATATTCTTGCCGGGAATGACCTGATGACGAGAAAGCCGACACCAGGGCGCCGGAAACCGGTGAGAACTTCCCGTCTTGCGCCCTTTTGCGGGCTTACTCAAACTCCGGCACTCCGCAAACTTTTTGCTCGATTGAATCAGGCTTGATCATTCACGCGCTTTATCTTCAATCATTTTGATCTCTCCTCTTTCGATCATCTCTCTAATCTGCCGGCTATAAACCTGATTCCAGTCTTTGTCAAATATGAATACTTTGCCCGCAGCATGTCCTCCGTGGAATGCTTCGACTTCCGGATTCCGGGGATCTTCCTGAATGAGAATCCCACCACCTATGACTACAAAATAAAAACCTTGGGCTCTATAGTAAGAAATGTCATATAGATACTCCGGATCGACACCTTCAAACATCTGAATTCGCTGGTTTATCAGTCTAGAAAATTCTACATTCAGACACTCACACTCACGCGATTCATATTCGTCACGCAGCACTTCAAACTCAACAATTGAAAACTCCTGTAGGTCGAAGTCCTTGATCAAATGTTTAAGGTCTGGCCCGATAACCCAATTAGAACCTTCGAGATACCATTCAAGCTGCTCTTGCGCTGTCCGGTAGTCTGGGGGGCAAATCAGATTGGTATGTCTCGGACTAAAGGTCTCCTTGAAAATCTGTTTGGAGTCCTGACTGAAAGACACACCAAAAGGCATCATCAAGATTAAAACCCAGATACCAAAATCCTTTAGCTTCTTCATGGTTGAGTCCTCATAAATCCGCAACTGCCCTCGTGGAATTCGCTGTCAGCCGTGGGGGTGAAAAGAATGAAACCGTCGGCATCCAGAATCAGGCCGATCCCGTTCACATCGTCGAGGTGGAACCCCACTGCCGTACGATCGCGATTGCTAGCAACATTCTGGTAGCGACCAGGATCTCCACAAGCCTCCAAAAACTCTCCCCGAGCCCAGGGGTGCGTATGTACTACTATAGTGCCGTCCGGCCAAGAGCCCGGAGTATCCGAGATCTGAACATGGCATGGCCCATTCTGCACTACATTAGCAAGTTGAAAGGTTCCATCAGGGAGCAGAAACCCCGCCTGCTCTCTTCGTTCGCGGGTAAGCAGCCTAAAGTTACTCGCATTCCACAGCGCCTGAGCTGCTGGGCCGTTCAGAAAGCTGAAAAGGGCCTGCCGCTGTTCCTCGGTCAGGGGAATGTCAGAAACGAACTCAGCGTTATCACATAATCCCTCAAAATGTGACTCCAAAGCCTCTCGCAGAAAATTCTCGCCATCGAAGTCGCCCAGGCCTCCTCCCCCGCCTTGGAAAGCAAATGATAACCTGAACATAAAGCCGGACATCTGGTTGCACAGCGGGCCACAAGATATCCTGATCCTGTCCTGCGCCCCTCCGGTAATACTTATACTGCGTGATTCCTGCGTCTCGCCGGGTGAGCCTTGCAGTTCATTACAGATACCCGTATCCGGGTTGCATTCCGGGAGAGTGGGAGGGACGTAATGAATGTCGGTTGGCAAAATGGGTTCGTTGTTTACCTCTGGTTCATACATGCTCCAGACACGCTCATAGATTGCCTCATCACCTTCAACAGCAACTTTAACGTACAAACCGAAGTTGTGTTGTTGTCCGTTCGCGCCGAATGAGAAAAACGTCAGAATAACAAGCAGTAAGAGCTTTAAAAGCCAAATTTTCATTGAATCCCTCTGCGCCTAGACAAAACTGTTATTAGCCGAGCTTATCTACCCCCCTTCGCTTGTCAACTATTCGACGACAACTGAAATCCTACGTTTGCCGCGGACTGCGGGATGTCGACTGCTTGAAAGCGTCCCCAGTGACGTGCATCATTGAAAATGAACGCGATAGAAAAGGATCCAGAATTTGCCACTATTCAGTCTGCAACTCCAGCAAGCGCTTCTCGTGGGCCAGCCCCTTGAACAGGCTGACACAGATCAGTAGCAGGATGATGGTAAAGGGCAGTCCGGTGCTGACCGCGCCAGCCTGAAGCGCTTGCAGCGACGCTGCCCCGCCAATGGCGAGCATCACGGCCGCGACCAGGCCCTGGATGACCACCCAGAATACGCGCTGACTGATTGGCGCATCCACCTTGCCACCGGAGGTGATGGAATCGATCACCAGCGACGCGGAGTCCGAGGAGGTGATGAAAAAAACCAGCACCAGAATCACGGCCAGCGCCGAGGTGATGGTGGAAAATGGCAGGTTCTCCAACATCTGAAACAGGGCCAACGAGTAATCCCCGATGCCGCCGGCCAATTCACCGACTTCGCCCCTGACCTGGTCCAGGCCACCGCCTCCAAATGCGCTCATCCAGATGGCGGTCACGACCACCGGCACGATCAAAACGGCGGTCAGAAACTCACGCACGGTGCGGCCACGTGACACGCGCGCGATGAACATCCCGACAAACGGCGACCAGGAAATCCACCAGGCCCAGAAGAAAATCGTCCAGCCATGATAGAAGGCGTCGTCCTCCCGCCCCAACGGGTTGCTCAAGGGAAGTATGTATTGGGCATAGCCGGCCACGGCGGTGCCGAAATTGGCGAAAAACGCCATCAGACCACCGGCGATGATGACGAACAACAACAACACAATGGCCAGGATCATGTTCATATTGCTGAGCACCCGGATACCACCATGGATGCCGCGAAGTACCGAAATCAGCGCGATCGCGGTCACGCCGGAGATGATGATGATCTGGGTGGCCAGGTTGGATTTGATGCCGAACAGAAACTCCACGCCGCCGGCTGCCTGCTGGGCGCCCAACCCCAGCGATGCGACCAAGCCGAACAGGGTGGCCAGCACGGCCAGGATATCGATCACATGCCCGACCGGCCCCCAGACGCGATCACCCAACAAGGGATAAAAGGTGGAGCGGATGGTCAGGGGCAGGCCCTTGTTGTAGGCAAAGAACGCCAGGGCCAGGGCGACAATGCCGTAAATAGCCCAGGGATGCAGGCCCCAGTGATACATGGTCGCGCCCAGGGCCGCGTTCGAATCCCCCCCGCCGATATTCAGCGGCGTCCCGCCCCAACCAGCCTGGACGCCCCACTCGGTGAAATAACCGACCGGTTCGGCCACGCTCCAGAACATCAGGCCAATGCCCATGCCGGCGGCAAACAGCATCGAGAACCATGACAACAGCGAAAAGTCCGGCTTGGCCTCCTCACCGCCAATCCTGATCCTGCCGTATGGCAGGATGATCAGCAGCAGACAGCACAACACGAAGAGATTGCCGACTGACAAAAACAGCCAGTCGAATTTCAAACCGATCCAGACCCGCGTGGCAGTCAGGTTCTCATTGGCTGCCTCCGGAGCAACCAGCGAAATCAGTACGAAAACGAGTATCAGCGTCGCGCTGACCAGAAATACCGGGTTGTGCAGATCAAGACCCCGCCAGCGAACATTGTCCTGGCCCAACTGGTAATCAGTTTCATAGACCTTTTCCAGCTCCTCGATCTCCTGCTCATCCTGGTTTTCGTCATTGATTGTGAGTTCGTTCATAAGCCGGTTTCCTCAAGTCTGCCCAAACTCGTTGGCTGGCAACGAACGCAATTCACTCTCGAGCGGCCCAAGCCATTGCACGTAATGCTGCCAGAGGTCGAGACCCGATTGATTGATCGGTTGTCGCACCTGTTCGGCGCTGGCCGTGCGAACTGAACGGCGGGTCTTGTGGAACTCCAGACACGCGGGCTCGAACGGTAGATTCAGAAAATCGAGCATCCTGTTCACCTGACCCTCGAGATCGCCGATCACATCTTCATACCGCACCCGCAGGATGCGGCCCGGTAAAACATGATCCCAGTGATCCATCAGGCGCACATACTCGCGATAGTAGCGTCCAATATGTTCCAGGCTGTAGCTGAACTCCTGACCTTCGGCGAAAAGCTGCTTGAAGCCACTGAAACAGCAAGCCATGGGGTGTCGTCTGGCATCAATGATCCGTGCGCGGGGCAGCAGCGTTGCGATCAAACCGATATGGCGAAAGTTATTGGGCATCTTGTCAATGAAACGCGGCGCGCCCTGACGATGCATGCGCGTGTCTTCGATGTAGGCTTGCCCGAACTCGGCAAAACGTTGATGATCGAGCTGATCCAGAATTCCCGGATAGCGCGGCGTTTCATCCAGTTTTTGCCGACCATTGAGACGGTGGACCAGCGCCAGCACATTCGGCAGTTCCAGCGTCCCGTCCACCTGTGAATGGGAAGCCAGAATCTGTTCGATCAGGGTAGAGCCGGCACGCGGCAGCCCGACAACAAAGATCGGGTCCGGCGCCGGGTAGCCCACTGATTCACGATCGGCAAAGAAGGCAGGCGTACAGACCCGTTTCTGGGCTGCCATCTCCTGGCTGATCCGTTCCGGGTCGTAGCTCAACTCCGCACCTTTGAGTTCATTGCCACGTTGATAGTATGCGAAGGATTCAGCATATTCAGCCAGATCCTCCAACGCCTTGCCCAGCGCGAAACACAAATGGTACCGGTCGACCCTGGAAATATCCTTCCGGGCCTCCTGCTCACGCATCAGGTCCAGCTCCGCCGGGCCGAATCGATAAGTCTTCAGGTTGGCCAGGCTCCACCAGGCATCGCCGAATTCGGCTCGTGCCTGGCTGGCGGCGCGGTAGGCGGCCACGGCGCCATCACTGTCGCCGATGGTTTTCAACGCATGGCCACGGCTGAGGTGAACACCGGCGTGATCCGGCAATTGTTCCAGAACCTGGTCGTAGATTGTCAGGGCCTGGTCGAAGTCGCCAACCGCCATGCACTGGTTGGCATAGGCCATTTCGAAGCTCGGATTGCCCGGCTGCCCCTGCCGCAACCGGGCCGCCTGTTCCAGCGCCGCTGCGAACTTCTGACGCCGCGCCAGCACGGTGACGTAATCGAACCGGACAAAGGCGTTGTCGGGCTCGAACTCCAGCGCACTTTCCAGCAGAAACTCGGCATCGTCGAGCACATTCAGCCGCAGGCCAAGCTCAGCCAAAAGACGCATGCCTTCCACATGGCTGGGATTGGCTTGCAGGAAAGCCCTGCAAATTTTTTCCGCCTTGTACAATCGCCCCTCGTGGATCAGACTGATGACGCTGACCAGCTCTTTCGGCAGCTCGGACAGGCGCTTGACCTGGCGGGCAGCGAGTTCGGCCCGTTGTGCACTGCCAACTTCTCCCTCCAGCTCCGTCAAGGCCCGCCAGCTCGCAACCAGCGCCGAATTGAGCCTGACCGCCTCCCGATAGGCCGAGAGCGCCGCTTGTCCATTCTTAAGTTTGCGCTGAGTGTGCCCTGTTTCCTGCCAGGCCCGGGCATGGTCGGGGGCGCTTTCACGCAGCAGAGACAGCGTTTCCAGTGCCTTCTCCAGCCGACCGAGATAGCGCTGGCAGACAGCACGCAGATACAAACACTCGGCCGATGACCGCTCAGGTGTCTCATCCAGAAGAGACAGCGCCGCGGCGAAATTGCCGCGGCGCATGTGTGTTTGAACCTGCTTCAACCAGGCGTCTTCCACACCCCTGGTTTCAGGTGATGCAGATGCTATCACCAGGCTCGTAACTCACAGCGTTGACCACTGTTAACCACAATTGTCCTACAAGCCCGAGTGTCGGTAACTGAGGCGCAGGCCCACGGTCTGGGGCCGGTTGGTGGTGATGCGGTCAAAGTTGTCCTGATTGTTGATGAACAGGTCGGCCCGCTTATCAGTCAGGTTTTCGATGTAACCCTCCAGGCTCCATGCCCCACGCGTAAAGCCGGCCGACACATCAGTGATGACATAACTGCTCTGCTTGACTCGTTCCTCAAGCACCAGCGAGCTGAACGATGAACTGGCATAGCGGGTCGAAGCCTGAACAAAGGCATAGTCCATCCATTTGCCGTCCAGGAACCACTCATAGCGCCCCCGGAACGCCGCCTGCCAGGTTGGCACCAGCGGCAATTTGCTGCCCACGGGCGCCAGTTCGATCGCCTCGGCATCCGTGCTGGTCAGCTTGGTGTCGTTGTATGACAGCGCCCCGTGCAGCGTGAAGCCGTCGGTCACACGCCAGGCAAAGTCGGTCTCCACGCCGAGAATTTCCGAATCGGCCGCGTTCTCGATAAAGGTCAGAATGGAGACATTCTGCGGATCAAAACGCGAAACCTGCATGTCGGTCCAGTCGATAAAGTAAACGTTACCGTTGAAGCGCAGGGTGCCATCGAACAAGGTGGACTTCCAACCGAGTTCGTAATTGATCACATCGTCGGTCTCATACGTGGTCGACACCGTGGGGAAGTCCGGGTTGACCGACGCCAGGCCACCGCCGCGGTTGAAACCACCGGGTCGGAACCCTTCCGAGTATGTGGCATAGAACAACACGTTCGCGCTCGGCGTATAGGCCAGGGTGACCTTGGGCACCCAGTCGGACTGCTGCAATGGATCACGACTATGCCCGCCCGAAAAGTCGTAGTTGCGACCACGGCCCTGGGGCGTCACGCCGATACCCGGTTGGCCTTGAAAGATGCCGTCGGCAAAGTTCGACGAGCCCGTGAAGAACGAGTCGATCTCGTAGTAGCGCAGGCCCAGCGTACCGGTCAACAACCCGGGAATGAAGTCGTAGCTCACTTCGCCGAAGACAGCCCATTGCTCCTCTTCACGCGTGATGTCGTTGAAGAAGGCAACCGACGCCGGTCGCGTCGCGTCATTGATGTTGCGAGCATCCGGCATCGGCGAATTCGGAATAAAGCCCAATGCGCCGGGCGCCATATTCGCGAAGTAGTGGAATTCATCCTGCGTTTCAATCGTCAGGTTGTCATAGAAAATACCGCCCTGGAAACGCACGCGATTTTCCTGCGGCGTGATGATGCGGAACTCGTGGGTATGCCTTTCGTGATCCTGAAAGATTCGGGTGCCCTTGGTCGGGTCCAGGCATTCGCGATTCTCGGTGATGACATCCGGCGAGATCCCGTAATTGACAATGTAGTCGGGATTGGAATAGGTGCAGGTGTAATAGGCGATGAAGGCGCCAACATTGTTATACCCGGTATAGTCCACCGATTGCTCGACGCTGCGGGTCAGATAACCGCCGGTGTAGATGGCCTGCAGGGCGCCAATGCGGCCCTCCAGAGTCCAGGTCAACTGGTTGAAGTTGTCTTCCAGCGTATCGGGGAAAAAGCGCGTGACCTGCAGGTCGCCGACTTCCGGGTCGTAGTCGAACACGCCATCGGCCTCAAGCTCCTGATAGGTGTTCTGAACCATCAGACTCCAATCGTCGCTGATCCGGTACAGGCCACTGAGGCGGAAACCGCGGTACTGGGAATCATTGAAATTATCCTCGACCAGGGCCGAGTTTGTCGCCTCGGTATAGACCGTGCCTTCGCCCAGATCAACCGATGACAACGGATTGACCTCCGGGTCCAGCGTGAAGCTGCCTTCAACATTATCGATGTAGCCGCCGCGGTGAATATTGTAGAACGCCACCCGGGCAGCGAACCGGTCATTGACCGGGATATTCATGAATCCCTCGAAGCCCTGGCTGGGATCGCCCTTTCGGGTCCAGGAGAAATCGCCGGTAAAGCCGGCGTCAAAGCCGCCGAAGTCCGGCTTGTTGGTGATGTAGCGCAAGGTGCCGGCCTGAGAACTGGCGCCGAACAGCGTCCCCTGCGGGCCGGGAAGCACCTCGACACGCTCCAGGTCAGTGGTATAGACATCCAGGTTGCGACCCGGAGCGCTCACCGGCTGCTCGTCCAGATAGATGGCGACATTGGGCGAAGACCCCTGTGCCGCCGACAGCAGAACCGTGATCGGCTGAATCGCCATACCGCGCAAAAAAACGGTCGCCTGACCGGGGCCACGACCAGCGAACGAGAGCTTGGGCTGTGCCTTGATGATATCGTCCAGATTGCCAACGCGCCGCTGGCGCAACTCGTCTTCGCCCATCGCATCCACCGCGAGAGCCACGTTCTGGCCCTCCTCGGCGCCTGAACGGGTCGCGGTCACCACGATGCGATCGAGCGGACGGCGCTCGCGTTCATCCCTATCCTGATCGGCCGCAGCCAGAGTCGAAGTCGTGGCCATGCCTGCGGTCAATGCGCACACAATGGCCCGATGGAGCTTGTTAGCTCTATGCACTGGTCATTCTCCCTATTTTGGATTTTGATAAGTTGATTCAGGTCGATGCGTCCATGGGGACTATCCAGTCGTTCGAACGTGTACGCCTGCAAGGACGAAGTCGAACGATGGACGCATCTTTCCAGCGCAGAATGCAAGAACTTGCGGCGCGCTGGACGACCGTTTGATTTTTGTTAAGCGACTAGGGTAACAAAGG
>JBGTLI010000317.1:0-4157 GCA_041744195.1 Wenzhouxiangella sp.
GGTTGACCCGGCGACTGTCGTGCCGGGCAGTTCGGTTCGTCTGTTCGAGGTTCAGTTTGTCTTCGGCACCATTGCGGTCCAGGGCGTCAATCGCGAACTGGTTCCAGGCCAGGACTACGTGGCCGCGGCAACCCCGACCGACCCAAACGGCCGGACCGTCGCCATCGTCCCGCTGAGACCGCTGGACCAGATGACCGGCTACATGGCCGTCGTCACCAATGGCATTCGTGACCTGCAAGGCAACCCGGCTACGCCGGCCCAGACTTATTTTATCACTCAGCGCACCGAGCCACTGGTGACCGCGGGCGGCGTCAGTACTGATCCGCTGCTCCCCGATGCCACGGCGCAAGCACTTGAGCCGCTGCGCCAGTTGACCAATGCACAGGAAGCCGCTGCCGCCTCGGCTGGCGTCAATCGCGACAATATTGTTCTGTCATTTACCGCAACGACCCAGTCGGTCACGCCGGTCCTCAGTCTGCTGCGTTCGGTGGCTCAGCCCACTTCGAGTCAGATCGCTCAGGCCTGCCTGGCCCCGGGCGTATGTCTGACCACAGCCGATGTATTGCCGCCGGGTGCCTCACCGGGCATCGCTGATCTTTATCTCGGCATCATGGAAGTACCCTATTATCTGGGTGTGCCGACAACGGGCAATCCCACGGCGCCGCTGAACCAGTTTTGGCGCGCTGCGCCCGGTGCCTACATACCGCCGTTCGACGGCCTCGGGCTGGATCCCACTTCGACCAATATCACAGTAGCCAACCCGTTCCCGGTTGAAACTGATCGTCAGAGGGTGCCGGTATTGATGACCGTTCCCAATTCCAATTCCGGTCAGGTCCGCCCGGCCTCCGGCTGGCCGGTCGTCATTTTCCAGCACGGCATCACCGGTAACCGGACCAATATGCTGGCCATTGCCGATACTATGGCCTCAATTGGCTTTGCGGTCATCGCCATCGACCAGCCCTTGCATGGCATTACCGATGTGACCAGTCCGCTCTACGTAGGCAACACGCCGTTCGCGCCGATTGCCAACGAACGCACTTTCGACCTGGATTTTCAAAACAACCAGACTGGCGCTCCTGGTCCGGACGGCAACATCGATCCTTCGGGTGCCTGGTTCATCAACCTGCAAAGTCTGCTGACCTCGCGTGACAACCTGCGCCAGGCCCAGGCCGACCTTTCCGTGCTGGCGCTCAATGTTCCGTTCATCGATCTCAACGGCGATGGTCTCGGGGACCTGGACGGATCCAATATCAATTTTGTCGGAATGTCCCTCGGCGCCATGGCCGGCATTCCCTTCCTGGCCGTCGAGCCCACGGTCAGCAATGGTGTGCTCTCCGTGCCGGGTGGCAACATCGCCTACCTGCTGCACGGATCGGAAACCTTCGGACCTCGCATTCGCGCCGGTCTGCAAGCTGCCGGTGTCGAGCCATTTTCGCCGGAATACTTCCAGTTTCTGCTGATTGCCCAGACCGTAGTTGATTCGGCCGATCCTGTGAACTGGGGCGCAACAACCGCGCTGACCAACAGCGTGCTGCTGCAGCAGGTCGCCGGGGACGCAGTGATTCCCAACTCGGTGCCCGGATTCCCTCTGGCGGGCACTGAGCCGCTGATCCGCGTCATGGGGCTCGACCCCATTACCGAAACCACTCAGGATCCGATGGGGATCCGCGGCGCCGTTCGCATGATCGCGGGCGACCATGGCTCGCTGCTCAGTCCGGCCGCTTCATCCGCAGCCACTGCCGAAATGCAGGGCCAGGCCGCAAGTATGGTGGCCTCCGGCGGCTCAACGGTGGTGATCGGCAATCCGTCTCTTATCCAGACCGACGACTAAAAGGGAGAACAAGCATGAAACATCAAAAACCTCAGAATCGTCGGCCGAGCCGCAATCTGCGTCCCTCGCTGCTTGCCTGCGCCATTGGTCTGGCCCTGTCGGCCAATCAGGTGCAAGCCCTCGAGCTCAGCCGTGGTGACCTGTCCATCAATATCGACACGACTGTTTCTTACGGCCTCGGTCTCCGGGCTCAGAGCCGCGACGACGATCTGGTCGGCAAGGCCAACCTGAACCCGTTTGTCTCCCAGTTGCCAATACAGCAGCAGATTGAAGCCCCGGGCCGTTTTTCAGTTAACTCTGATGACGGTAATCTCAACTTCGACAAGTGGGATCCGATCTTCAATGTCGCGCGCATCACTTCCGAAGCGGACATCCGCTTCAGGAACTACGGCGCGTTTGTTCGGGGCAACTTCTTCCACGACTTTACCCTGAACAACAAGGATGTGCTGCCGAGCGGCGCGCAAGACCGGGTCGGTCAGCGTGGCCGTCTGCTGGATGCCTACGTTTACGGCGACTTTGATGTCGCCGACCGGACCCTTTCTCTGCGACTGGGGCGCCAGGTGGTCAGTTGGGGCGAAAGCACCTTCCTGGCGGGCGGGATCAACGTGATCAACCCGGTTGATATCACCGCTTTGCGGACTGCCGGTGCCGAGCTGCGTGATGCCTTCCTGCCATTGAACATGGCCTGGGGCAGCATTGACCTGACGCGCAACCTGTCGGTCGAAGCCGTGGCCATGTTTGAGTGGGACGCGGTCGAGGCCGAGCCCTCGGGCACCTTCTTTGCGACCAACGACTTCGCCACGGCCGGTGGCCGCTTCGCGATGCTGAATTTCGGCCTCGTGCCGCAGCCAGTGCGGAACCCCGACCTATTCGACCCTGTGTGCGGGCAAGGCAATTTCGGGGCTTCCGATCTTGATCTGCCACCCGCGCTGGTGGCGGCCGGCTGCAGTGCCGCCTTTCCGCGCGGTCAAAATCGAAACGCACGCAACGGCGGCCAGTGGGGAATTGCAACGCGCTATTTCGCGCCCTGGCTGAATGACACGGAATTCGGACTTTACTATTTGCGCTATCACAGTCGGGTTCCCCTGCTCTCCGGCGTGGCTGTAACCAGTCCTGCTGTATCCACCGGGCAGGTGGTCGTCGAGTATCCGGAAGACATCAACCTGTTCGGCGCCAGTTTCAATACCACGGTCGGTGGTTGGTCAATCGGTGGTGAAGTCAGCTACCGTGACAATTTGCCGTTGCAGGTCGACGATGTCGAATTGCTGTTTGCCGGGCTCTCACCACTCAATCCATTGATCCCCGAAGAGGCCTTGCGCTTTCGGAGTCAACTAGGCGAGTTCGCTCCCGGTGAGTTCATCCGCGGTTACGAACGCCGTGAGGTCTCTCAGGCCCAAATGACGGTAACCAACCTGGTTGGACCGAACAACTGGGTCAGGGCTGATCAGGTCGTCCTGATCGGTGAATTCGGCGCCACCCACGTCTGGGACCTGCCGGATCGAAGCGTGTTGCGCTTCGAAGGGCCAGGCACAGACACCGGCGGCGGACCCTCTATCGTTACAGGTGGCAACCTGCGAAATCCGGTGACCACCGCGGATGGCTTCGCCACCGCCTTTAGTTGGGGTTATCGCGTTGCGGTCGTTCCAACCTACAACAACGTGTTTGGTACGGCGTGGAACATGAGTCCGCGCCTGGCGTTTAATCACGATGTCCAGGGCGTGACGCCGGGGCCGGGTGGCAACTTCATCAAGGGCCGCAAACAAGTCACCGCCGGGCTCGGATTCGACTACCAGGCCCGCTGGCGGGTCGACTTTGCCTATACCAGTTTCTTCGGTGGCGGCATCAACAATCTGCTCGGCGACCGGGACTTCATCTCGGGCTCGGTCAGCTACTCGTTCTAATGCGGAGGTCTATTAGCATGGATTATTTCAAATACACAAAGGTTCGGATCTTCGCTGCCCTTGTTGTAGCGGCCGCCCTGGTCGCTTGCGGCTCAGCACCGGTGGTCGAAGAGCCGGCCGAGTCGGAATCTGCGGCAATGGCGGACCGTTTTGAATCTGAAAGTGCTGAACGGGCAGCAGCAGAGCAGCGCGAAGCTGAACGTCAGGCCGCAGCAGAACGGGCCGAGGCCGAACGTCAGGCCGCAGCGCAACGGGCCGAGGCCGAGCGACGGGCAGCCGAACAGGCTGAGGCCCGGCGCGTGGCAGAACAGCGGGCAGCTGCGGAACGCGCCGAAGCACAACGTCGGGCTGCCGAAGAAGCCGAGCAGCAACGCCTTGCCGCAGAGCGCGCTGCCGCTGCAGGCCGCCAGACCGCTGACGAGATC
>JBGTLI010000318.1:0-2295 GCA_041744195.1 Wenzhouxiangella sp.
GGAAACCGAAGAGCTGGATATCTACCGTGAGGTGGCCAAGGCCTGTCAGGCCGAAACCGGCGCGGAGATGGTGGATATTGCCGCCGCGATGGCGCGGCTGTTGCGCGGTGGTGACGATCTGCTGCTCAGCGAGCGCGAATACCGTGCCCCGCCGGAACGAGAATCCTCTCATGGTCGGCGCGACAAGCCCGGCCGCTTCGAGCGTGCTGAACGCGGAGAACGACCACCGCGGCCACCGCGCCGCGAGTCTGACGACAGCAACAAGATCGCCTACCGGATCGAGGTTGGGCATGCCCATGGCGTTAAGCCTGGCAACATCGTCGGTGCCATTGCCAATGAAGCCAACCTGGACGCCAATCTGATTGGTCGGGTCAGCATCCAGGACAGCTTCAGCCTGGTCGATCTGCCCGCCGATCTGGACAAGGCGGTGCTCAATCACCTGGCCAAGGTACGCGTGGCCGGTCAGGCGCTTCAGATTGAGGCCGACCGTGGAGCCGGTCGTCGTCCGGGTGGTTTTGAAAAGCGAACCGCTCGCCCGGACCAGGACAGTCGCCCCAAGCGCGGTAGTGGCGATAGCAAGCCCTATTCACGCGCCGGCGCCAAGCCTCACCGCGGCAAGTCCGCGCCGGGAGAGAAGTCGAAGTCATATGCCCCGAAATCGAAATCAAAGCCGCATGCCGGGGGGCAGGACAAGCCATTCGCCGGTAAGCCCGCCAGGTTCCACGGCGACAAGGCCAAGCCGAGCCCGGACAAACCGGCTACGGCGGAAGAAGCCGGGTCCACCAGTGGCGACGCCCCACCACGCAAGCGACCTGTGCAGACCCGTGCGCAGCGAAAAGCCGGGCACGGGACGAGGCGTCTCAAGCCTGGCAAGAGCTGAGGAAGGCCGGGAGGTCGGTGCGTCGGTGCGTCAGAAGACGGGAGACGGAAGTCAGTGGTCAGTGGTCAGTGGTCAGTGGTCAGTGGTCAGAAACCGGAAACCGGAAACCGGAAACCTTGAGCCTTGAGCCTTGAGCCTTGAGCCTGAACCCTTTTTCATCTTTTCGGTAACTCCACCCGAATCCGCACGCCTTGCCCGGTATTGCTGGCCCTGATCGCGCCGTGGTGGTACTCGGCAATCAGCCGGGCGATGTAGAGGCCGAGGCCGAGATGGACCTGCTCGGACTTGCCCTTGCGTTTGGTCACCATGGAATCGAACAGGCAGTTGCTGGCGCCGTCGGGCAGGGGCGGGCCCTCGTTGTCGATCTCGAGCACCAGCAAACCATTTCTTTCTGTCAGCCGGATTTCGATTTGTCCCCCCGCTGGGCTGAAGTCGATGGCGTTGTCGATCAGTTTGTCGAGCAGTTGGGCGAACAGATCGGCTGAACCGTTGATTAGTGCGCCTGGCCTGACCGCTGTCCTCAGCTTGAACCGGCGTTGCGGACAGGCCTGTCGACGCCCCTCGGCATAATTTTCGAGCAGGGCGGCCAGATCGAACGGCTCGCGCTCTTCACGCTGAATGCTTTCCTCGATCCGGCCGGCCTGGCTCATGGCCTGGAAGATTCGGTTCAGTCGGGCGCTGCCTTCGCTGGCTCGCTGGCAGTAGCGGCTGATGTCGTCAGGGTCACTTGCATGTTCAAGATTGTCGAGTGAGGAACGGATGAGGGCCAGGGGGGTGCGCAGTTCATGGGCGAGCTTGTCGGCCAGGGTGCGCAGGTAGGTCTGATGTTCGCGCAGACGATCGAGCAACATCGAGACGCTGCGTCCCAGGTCGCCGAGTTCGTCTGGTGCCCATGAGGGCGTCAGGGTCTGGCGCACCCGACCATCAGGTCCCACGGCCTGTTCGGCAATGTTGCGGAGACGCCGAATTCGTTCTGACAGCACCGTGGCGAAGCCAAGCAGCACAAGGGCTACCAGGATCAGCGTGACCAGGCTGACTCCTACAAGGCGCATGACAGCGCGATTGGATTTGACCAGCAACTCATCCGCATCGCGCCCGAGCACGACCGAACCGACCAAATCGCCATCAATCACCACCGGCGCGCTGACGGCCAGAAGGATGCCGGGGTCGTCGCTGCGCGTGGTCCAGCGCACCACCGGCTCGGCGGCGCCAACTTCGGGCCCTGTCAGGCGCGTGGTCTCACTGTCCCTGTCCTGGCCGATGGGCAGGCGACCGCTGAGCAGGCTTTCGAACATCATCGTGCCGAGCCAGGACGGCTGGTCCTGGGCAGGCAGAACTGCATGCCGCGCCGGAAGTGGCGGGTTGGCGTGGCCCAGCACCCAGCCGTCGGCGTGGACGGCCCAGCTTTGCGCGCC
>JBGTLI010000319.1:0-2306 GCA_041744195.1 Wenzhouxiangella sp.
CCGCAACGCCTGGGCGGCCTGACGCTGGACGATACGCGAACGTCGCGCGTCTCCATATTTTTCGGCATCTTCCAGTAACTCGTCACGAATCAGGCGGGTCAGCTTTTTGGACGAGCCGAGCAGCGTCTCAAGCCCTTTGCGTTCGGCCTCGAGCTCATCCTTTTCGCCGGTAATCCTGAACTCCTCCAGCTTTGCCAGGTGGCGCAGCTTTAGTTCCAGAATGGCTTCGGCCTGGGTGCCGGACAAGCCAAACCGCTCCATCATGACCGGCTTGGGCTTGTCTTCGGTGCGGATGATATGAATCACCTCGTCGATATTCAGGTAGGCGATCAGCAAGCCTTCGAGAATATGCAGCCGGTCGACTACCTGATCGAGCCGGTGCTCAAGCCGCCGCGTGACGGTCTGACGACGATAATCCAGCCACTCGAGCAACAGCTCGCGCAGGTTGCGCACGCCAGGGCGTCCGTTGTTGCCGATCACATTGAAATTGACCCGGATCGACTTTTCCAGGTCGGTGGTGGCAAACAGGTGGTCCATCAAGGCATCGTGATCCACCCGGTTGCTGCGCGGCATGATCACCAGCCGGGTCGGGTGCTCGTGGTCGGACTCGTCGCGCAGATCGGCCACCATGGGCAGTTTCTTCGCCTGCATCTGGGCGGCGATCTGCTCGAGTATTTTCGACGGTGAAACCTGGTGGGGCAGCGCGGTGACTATGATCTCCTCGCCCTCACGCTCCCAGACCGCACGTTGTCGAACCCCGCCGTGACCGGTTTCGTAAATGGCCAGCAGGTCGGCAGGCGTGCTGATGATTTCACCGCCGGTGGGAAAGTCAGGTGCCAGGACGTGCTCACACAGCTCGGCGACGGTGGTTTTCGGCTTTTCCAGCAGGCGCACGCAGGCCGCGACCACCTCGTTGAGGTTGTGGGGCGGAATATCGGTCGCCATGCCCACGGCAATGCCCTGACCACCATTGAGCAGCAGGTTGGGCAGACGGGCAGGCAGCAGCTTGGGTTCCTTTAGCGTGCCGTCGAAGTTGGGCACCCAGTCGGCCGTGCCCTGATCCAACTCTGCCAGCAGGGTCCGGGCGTAGGCAGCCAGGCGCGATTCCGTATAGCGCATGGCGGCAAAGGATTTCGGGTCGTCGGGGGAGCCGAAGTTGCCCTGGCCGTCGACCAATGGATAGCGGTAGGAAAACGGCTGGGCCATCAACACCATGGCCTCATAACAGGCCGAATCACCGTGCGGATGGAACTTGCCGATGACATCACCTACGGTACGGGCCGATTTCTTGTGCCTGGAGGCGGCTGACAGCCCCAGCTCACTCATGGCGTAGATGATCCTGCGCTGCACGGGCTTGAGGCCATCGCCGACATGCGGCAAGGCCCGGTCGAGCACCACGTACATGGCGTAATCGAGATAGGCGCGCTCAGCATAGGTGCGCAGGGGAACCTGTTCGAATTCCCCGTTCACGGTTTTGAGTTCAGTCATGGGCGGAGATTGTCGCTTAAAAGAAGGTAAAAGGTGAAAGGTGAAAGGCGGGGGACTCGGGGCAGCGCCCCGAGTCCCTATGCTACTAGCGCTTGACGAACTTGAGGGTGAAGCGATCGCTCTCGCCGATGGCCCGGTAGTGCTCAGCCGTCTCTTCCCCGTCGCGCACAGAAGGCGGCAGGCTCCAGACGCCGCTTGGGTGGTCGGCGGTGTCGGCCGGGTTCGCATTGACCTCGGAGCTGTCGGCAAGCCGGAAGCCTTCGGATTCGAGCACGGCCACAACGGCGCTTTGCTTGACGTAGCCGCTTTCGTAATCAGGGTCGGCTTCATGGTCTTCCGGCAGGCGATGACTGACGACGCCAAATACACCGCCGGGCTTGAGCACGGCATGAACCGCACGAGCCACGTCCCTGAAGGTGTCGGCCCGTTTCCAGCTATGCACGTTGCGGAAAGTCAAAACCAGGTCCGCCGAACCCGGCTCACCCAGCCGAGCCAGTTCCGGCGGATCGAAATCAATAATTTCGATCTGGCCGAAGCGCTCGGCATCAGCCACACGCTCTTCATACTGGCCACGAATAGAACGATAGAAATCAGGCACATCGCCGTCCAGGTTCCAGTGGGCGCCGATATAGCGACCTTCGTCCTTGAGATACGGCGCCAGTATCTCGGTGTACCAGCCACCGCCGGGCGACAACTCGATCACGGTCATGTCGGGCCGGATTCCGAAAAAGGTCAGCGTTTCATAGGGGTTGCGATGCGGGTCACGCTCGGCCTGGGCACCCGGGCGATCCGGATCGGCGATTACCTCCCGCAGGCGA
>JBGTLI010000320.1:0-2852 GCA_041744195.1 Wenzhouxiangella sp.
GAGCCCAGGGTGACTGGTCAAACGATAGGCTGTGCCGCCGGAAGCTGGCGCAGCCCATAAATCGCCGCCGTAACTGAACACGACGCGATCATCATGCAGGTCCGGAAACCGGAGCATTTTTGTGTTGGCAAGAACCTGGCCTGCGACCAGCATGAAGAACATGACCAGCATCAGCCGGACCCGAAATGTGCGCATTGCGATACCTTCCCATTAACAGTATTTGAAATGCTCCGTTCTCTCCCCGCTTGGGGGCGACAACAGAATCGGCACAAGATACTACATCTTCGGCCAACCCAGATGGCCCGAAAGTCACGACCGTCTAAAGCGTGATATTCGTCACGTGATTGGCCTGTTTATGAGTGCAATCTGTTCTCGGGTCGGGTAGTATCCGCCCATGCTTCGCTGAAAACGAAGTAGACAAAAAGTGCTCGCCGCGAGGGAAGACAGGCCGTGCAGACGGCTTGTTCAGGGGGGATAGGCGGGCAAACCATAGCCCCTGATACTAAAAAGAAAAGGCATACCCCGACATGACTGTAACCACCCCTGCCCTGCTGCGGTGCAGCGCCGTGCTGATGTTTTCGGCCTGGCTGCTGGCCGCCACTCCGCTCACCTTCGCCTCCGATCAGGTCTGGGTTCGCATTCATCACGCGGCCACCGACCAGGAAGTTGCGGCCATGGACCGGGGCGCCAGCAGCCTGGAAGACTACGGCACCTTCCTGTGGGGTGAAGTCAGTGCGGCAGAAGCCGCCAGAATGAAGAACCAGGGTGTTCGGGTCAGCGTTTCCGACAATCCGTTCCTGATGACCCTCGGTGGCGAAACGTTCGATCCCAAAGATCTGGTCGAGCCGCTGCACAGTCCGCGAACCGCGGCCGAGGCCGGCTGGTACCTGGTTCAGTTCGACGGCCCGGTACGTCCGGGCTGGGTGCGGGCACTGCGCGCCACGGGCCTGGAGGTCGTCCAGCCCGTGCATCCGTTCAGCTACTACGTCTGGGGCACCGGCCCGCAAGTCAACGCCGCACGTGGGTTGACCCGCGTGCGCTGGGCCGGCGCCCTGCAGCCGGGCTGGAAAGTCCAGCCCCATCTGCGCGGCTTCGATGCTCAACCACGCGCCACCATGGCCTTGGCCAGCGCCCATGTCGATGAGCGCGAACTGGCGTCCGAGATCAGCCGTTTCGCCCAGGTGCACAGCATCACGCCATTGAACCGACACTTCAATATCGTCCACATGGACGCACCGGGCAATCAATACACCGCGCTGGCCGAAGTGGCCGGCATCTACACGGTTCAGTACATCCGGCCCGAAACCGGGCCGCGGGGCGAGATGAGCAACCAGTCCGTGGTCGGCAACTATGACGGTTCGGGCGTGGTCTTCCCTGGCTATGTCGACTGGCTGAATGACACCGGCTACGACGGCGCAGGCGTCACCGTCGGCGTTGTCGATGGCGGTGTTCGCACCAGCCATATCGACCTGGCCAGTCGCATCGTGCCCTGCGTGCCTTCCGGCGACAGCCCGACCAGTTGCACGAGCGCGAACGATGGCCACGGGACGCATGTGGCCGGCGCCGTGGCAGGAACCGGCGCAACCGGTATCACCGACGCCGCGGGTTTTTTGCGCGGCCAGGGCGTGGCGCCGGGAGCAAATATCATACAGCAGCGTTTTTCCGGTTTTACCGGTGCTGGACCCGGCAGCATGATTCCGGACGGCATGCTCAAGATTTATCGCGAGTCGGCCCTGTCCGGCGCTCTGCTGACCAATAACTCCTGGGGGCCGACCGGAACACCTCAGGGCTACGACATCCCCACCCAGCAGATCGACTTTATTTCGCGCGATGCCGACCCGGCCACGCCCGGCCACCAGCCGGTGCTGGCGGTGTGGTCGATCATGAACGGCAATGGCGACTCGTTCGGCGCCTGCGCACCGTCATCGGTCGCCTCTCCAGACGAGGCCAAGAATCTGTTCGCGGTCGGTTCGACCTCACTGCAAAATACCAATAGTACCCAGATGCCGAATATCTTCCGGGTGTCGCCCAATTCCGCGCACGGCAATGCCTGCGATGGCCGACGCATACCGCACATCGTCGCTCCGGGATGTAATACCGACAGCACAAGCTCCGGCTCCGACACCGCCCACTCGGCCAACTTTTGTGGCACCTCCATGGCCTCCCCGGTCGTGTCCGGCGCCGTGGCCGTATGGGCTGAAAAGTACATCGCCGAAGTCGGTCAGAACCCGTCACCGGCGCTGACGAAGGCCGTGTTTTCCGCCGCCGCCCAGGATCTGGTCGGCAACCAGAATGCTGACGGCGGCATCATGGGCCATCGGCCGGACCGCTTCCAGGGCTACGGGCGGCTGGATCTGGACCTGGTCATGAATCACGGCCTGGAAGTGTTCATGGTTGACCAGGAAACCGTGTTCACGGCCGCAGGCCAGGATTGGACCATTGGCCTGAACGCGGTTGATCCCAGCCAGCCGATCCGCATCATGCTGGCCTGGACCGATGCGCCCGGCCATGGCATGGGCGGCACCACACCGGCCTGGGTCAATGATCTCGACCTGGTCGTGGAAGCCGACGGCCAGACCTATTTTGGCAACGTCATTGGCGCAGACGGCTGGTCGGCCACCGGCGGCAGCCCGGATGACCGCAACAATCTCGAAGGCGTTTTCCTGAGCCCGGCCCAACACGGCGGCGCGATCAACCTCACCGTGATGGCCGCTGACCTGTCCGGCGATGCGCTCAACCCATATGATCCTGGAGACCCCAGCCAGGATTTTGCCCTGGCCTGCTACAACTGTATCGTCGGTGATCCGACCTTCACCCTCAGCCTCAACCCGCCCGCGCTGGAAGCCTGCATT
>JBGTLI010000321.1:0-2682 GCA_041744195.1 Wenzhouxiangella sp.
TCAGCCTCTTTCAGAAGGCGCAACTTCTCTGCGCCACTGAATCGACGGCGTGTGCGCTTCTCCAGGCGCGGATCGGTCGGCACTTCGTTAGAATTATTCATACATCTCACTCCCTCAGCACCCTGAATGTTACAGATAAAAACGAAGGGTTACTGTTGGGTTAGATGTTGACACACAGGGACGCCTGTGCGACATAAGGCGCAATCGAGCGGCTGTCCTCGGGCCAGGAATCGGCTCTGCCGCTGAGCTCGACTTTGACCAGAGGCCGCTGATAGCCTCTGCCAGGGCCTAAATCGACGCGTGGGTACTCAACCTCAACAATGAAAGGGTCTCGCGCTTGATCGATCTCAACCAACCGCGCACTCGCGCCACCTCCCAACTCCTCGACTTGGTTCTCAATAAGCGGGAATATTTGATCGCGAACGACTGTTCGACAAGCTCTTCGCTCCCAGAAATATTTTTCCACATAAAACGCGGGTAAGCCAAGCTCGACTCCGGCCTGGGTGAACAGTTCACTGCGCTGCTCGGTCGATAGATTGAGGACTGCACTCATGAGCCACCGGCACGTGGGTTGCCGTTAGGCTTCGCACCGGCGAGCGAACGGAAAATCTCACCAATCCATGCCGGGACCCGCTTGATGTCTTTCAGCAGCTGATCTTTATCGGACTCACTCAAGCGGCTCCGAAGCTGTTCGACGACCCGATCATCCACCTGATCCTTTCGCAGGTGGCGCAAGGCTTCGGCCACTGTGCCGCTGACGCGGCCGGCGATAGCCAATCTCCGAGCTGAAGCCTGGCGCAGCTCGATCAGTAAATTCCGCACTTGCAGCTTGCGGCTGTGGCCATCCGTCAAATAGACCACCTTGGCCGGCACCTGATCGCTCAAGCCGAGTAGGTTGGCTGCAAAAGCGCCTGTGGCTTGAATTCGCTCCCCGCCCGCCCGGCTGATCGCCTTTACGATTTCCTCCGGAGTGGGTGCCAGTTCGCCCAATAGCTCGCTTTGCTTGGGGTAGACATATACACCGCGGCTGGGACGCCTCAAGCGCCCGGCCTTGACCAAGCGTGACAGCGCGACAGCAATCACCCGGCGGTCGGCGAGGTCCAAGAAGTCACTTGGCGTCATTGCTGCGCCACGTCCGCGCGCCCTGAATCGCCTAAGTATCGAATCCTCAATGCTTTTTCCGGTTTTTTTCCTGGCCATTATGTTGCTAATCATAGCCCTTTTTAGCAACAAATCAAGCCCCGGTTGCTGCAACAGCCAGCGCAGCCGAGCTCGGTGAAGCGGGCATGGACACCACTCGCCGCCTGCCCCGATGGCTGAAGGATAGACGAATTCCGGCTTGCTGTAGTGGACCGGTGTGGCCCACTTGCGGGAAGGCTTGATCTACACAGGCACCTAAAAGTAAGCCCGCGGTGAACGCGGGCTTATCTGTTGCGACTTTCTGTTGTGTTTTACTGCGGAGAGAACACTCGAATCTGAGCTGCGGCGTTCTCGGCGTCAGTTTCGCCGATGTTCAATGGCAGGTAATCGTTGACCAGCCAGAGGCGGAGCTGGTTGGCGTACAGCGGGCTGAAGAAGACGCCACTCCGCCCACCCGGAATGATTTCCTCGGCCTGGGGGCCTGCAGGCGTCAATTCGGCCACCTGTCGGCGTGCCGGGCCGCTGCCGAACATGAAGCTGTTGACGCCGCGAGCGCGGGCGCTGTGACTGGAGGCGTCAACCGCCTCGAAACCACCTGCCCGGGCAACGCCTGGCAGACCCTCATCAACATTGGCGAACCCACCTGCCGGCGGGATGTTGAATGGGGCGGTGTTGAGGGGATGGTTAAAGACGATTCGGTGCAGACGGCCCCAGCGGTAATCGTCCTGGTTGGTCGAGTTGCCGAATGCGGCAGCAAAATCATCCGATGCCAGGCGATCAAGCGCGCCCTGCAACGACGCCAGCAAGACCGTATCACGGGCCGTGGCTGGATCAGGCGCGTCGGGCACATTGAAATAGGTCAACCCTGAGGCGGCCTGGCCCTGGGTCAGCGGGAACAGGCGAAGCTGGTTGACCAATGCACGCCATGCGGTCTTGGCGCCGGGCAATTCGCCCCCCAGCCCAACTGCGGTCAGGGTACCGTCGATGGTGTTGGCGATCACTTCACCGCGCCAGACGCTGTAAATTGTCGCTGCGATACTGTCGGCGATCTGCTGCCCGGTCGGCACGCTGTTGCCGGTCGGGTCGCCGCCTGGGTCGAAGCCGCCTGGAACTCCGGTTGGTGTCGAAAAATTCCAGGCTGCCAGTCGACCCATGGCCTCTTCAATGCGTGGATCGCCAGCCAACGCCACCAGGCCGGGCCATGCGCCTTCATCGCCAGCATTGCTGTACGCCTGCAGAAGATGCGGAAGCAGCAACTCGGCGTCAAGCAGTTCGTTATTGGCCTGCAGGGCTTTCATGTCGTCGATCGTGACATTGCCCTGGGCGACCAAGTCCTGCAGAACGCGATCGATTCGACCCATTCTCAGGTCGGCGTAGCCGGTATTGAGGTAATACAGGCCGTTGCCGCCCGGACGCAACTGGTTCAGGGGGTTGCCATCCAGCGTGGTACCGACCGGATCGTTGTTGGCATTGGCAAGGTAACCCCAGGGCGGATTGATGACCTGCGGCATTTCATTGCGTGGAATGATCGCATAAGGGGTC
>JBGTLI010000322.1:0-5887 GCA_041744195.1 Wenzhouxiangella sp.
ACCGGTCGAGAAGGGCGGCGAGACCTTCGCCGAAGTCACCCTCACCATCCCGCCGGGCACCGCGCGTTGGGAAGACACCGGCGAGCTGTTCGACGGCATGATCCACATCACCGACATCCCGGACAACGCCTTAAGCCCGCAGCCGCTGCCACGGGAACTGGATTTTTCCGTCTACGTCGCCATGCAGCCGTTCGGCGTGATCTACGATGAGCCCGTCCCAGTCAGCTTCCCCAACGTCAACCAACTGCTGCCGGGGACAAAGATGGACATCTTCGGCCTCGACCACGACAGCGGCGAGTTCATTAAATTCGGCGAAGCCAAAGTCTCGGCCGACGGCCAGACGGTCGATTCCATCGGCGGGGTGGTGGTAGCCAACTCGTGGCATGGCATTGTGTTCGGTCCGCCCGAGGTGGAAGACGGCAACCCCGACGACCCCGACGAGGAGGACTGCGAATGCGGTTCGACCGTTGGGTTGACCGAAGGCAGTCTGAACATCGCCCACAGCATTCCAGAATACCGGTCCCTGGGCCAAGCCCGCGGTGTGACCTTGAGCTACAACCACATCACCGCGCACGCGTTCCCTATCGTCCGCTTCCAGCAGGGCAACGCGATCTTCAGCATCAGCGGTCCGGCCAGTAGCGCGGCCAGCCTGAACGTGGGCGGGGTGACGTTCTCGCCCGAGTTCCATTGGCAAGGCAGCGCTGAGACCGCCCAGGGCGCGATCCAGTTCGACGCCACCGGCTGCCCCACCGAAGTGTACGACTTCGAACTCGAAGTCACCAGTTCGGTGCCCGGCGGCTTCGGCAGCCGAACCACCACCGTCGGCGGTAAGCTGGCGTTGATCAACCTGGCCGACAGTCCGTTCGGGGCCGGCTGGCACGTGCGGGGGTTGGAGTTCATCGGCTACGGCCCGGCCGATGACCGCATGATCATGGACGGATCGTCGCAGGCCACCCTGTTCCGCCCCGACGATGCCGGTGGCTTCATCACCCCGGACGGGGACTTCACCGAACTGGTCGCCACGGCCGGCGGGTACGAACGGCGTTTTCCCGACGGACTGATCAAAATCTACGACGTTGACGGCCGTCAACTCGCCGAAACCGATCGCAACGGCAACACCACGACCTACGAATACGACGCGCGAGGCCGGTTGACCACCATCACCGACCCGGTCGGTCTGCAAACCACATTCGACTACTTCGCCGGCAAACTGACCGCCATCACCGACCCGGCCGGCAGAACGACCGCATTCGAGCACGACGCCTTCGGCAACCTGACCCGGATCGTCGAACCCGACGGCGGGGTGAGGACGTTCGCCTACGATGCACCGAAGGGCCGCATCATCGCCCACACCAACCAGCGCGGCTTGACTACCGAATACCAGTACAACCAGTTCGGAAGGCTCGAAGCCGCGCACCGCCCCGACGGCTCCACCGCCACCAGCCGCGCCACCGCGCTGGTCGGCCTGATCGACCCCGAGACCGGCAACGGCACTGCGGAAGATCCCGCCCAAGCGGTTACGACCGACAATGTCGAAGCGCTGTTGTTCGACGGGAATGGGCATTTGACACGGGTGAAAACCGATCAACGAGGGCGCGTTATTGCTCGAAGCGACGCGGTTGGGCGCGTCTCTCGAAGTGAACGTGACAATGCCAGCAATCCGGTCCGGACCATCCATAGCGATGGCTCCATCGTAACCCGTACCTTCGATAATCGTGGAAATCTTCTTAGTCAACGCCATGAGACTAATGGGGCAACGGTAACGGCCACGTATGATGAGTTTAATCAACTCACATCAATTACTGATCCCAATGGCCATACAACTCGGTTTGATCGTGATGAGCGCGGCAATCTTGTCCGCATAGAAAATCCATATGGTCACAGGATTGTCCAGCAGTACAACGAGCGAGGTTTGATCACTCAACGCAGTGATTTCAACGGAATGGTATCAACATTCAGTTACGATTCGCATGGTCGGCTCGTACGCGAAACAGAAGTCGCGTCGGATGGGGCGAGCCGACAATGGGAGTTCGACTACGACTCTGCTGGAAATATGATTACCATGTTGACTCCCGCCGGCGCAAGAATCGATTTGATCTACGATTCGGAAGGCCGTATTTTAGAGATGCGCGATAATGTTGGGCAGCGAACGGAATTTAGCTATGATGCGCGCGGTAATCTGATTCACGGTGCTGTATTCAATGCGGATGGAAGTACAGCACTCATGGTTGCTCAAGATTATGATGAGCGTGATCGTTTGCTAGAGATACGTAGCCCTCATGCGCAGGGTGCTGAAACGATTTATCGATTTACGTACGATGGTGAAGGCAATCTTACTGGTCAAATCGATCCAAACGGACGTATCACCGTCTATGACTACGATCCAGTTGAGCGCTTGATCCGTGAGACTGATTCTCTCGATGGAATTATCAACTTAAGCTACAATTTACAGGATCAAATAGAGCGCTTGATCGATGCTAATGGTGTTTCTACGTTATTGGAGCACGATACGCTGGCACGCGTGATCAAGGAGCAAAGCCCGGACCGAGGTACGGTTAACTTTAGCTATGATTTAGCCGATAATCTGATCCAATCCACAGATGCCCGTGGCATTACCCGGACCATGGGCTATGATGCACTTAACCGTTTATTGACAGTTGTTTTCCCGGAGTCGGGAGAAGATATAGCTCATGTTTATGATAACTGCGCCAATGGAATTGGTCGTTTGTGCAGGATCGAAGAAGCCCAGAGGACTCAAGAATTCGGCTTGGATGGTTTTGGCAATATTGTCAGACACATAAGAACCGAGCAAGACTCTCAATATGTTACGGAATATGAATACGACGCAGAAGAGCGTCTAGTTGCTATTGTCTATCCTTCAGGTCGCAGGGTCGAATACGAACGGGATGCGCTGGGTCGCGTAATTGAAATCAGCGTGGAATTGGATGGTGCAATGCGTACAGTCTTATCGGATATCAAGTACCGTGCTGATGATTTGATTGTGGCGGCTGATTTTGGAAATGGCTTATCCGAAACCCGCGAGTACGATTTGCAAGGGCAGATTATCAAGCAAGTGTTAGTGGATTCCACAGCTATTACCATTGATGAGCGGTCGTATCAATATGATTTAACTGGAAACGTGGTTTTGATTGATAAGGAGAGCAATGAAGACACGTCCTATGAATACGATGCATTAGAGCGCCTGATCGAGCAGGGCATTAACAATAATGGTGAGCTTTGGAAATTCGATTATGACTTGAACGATAATCGTTTAGTCCGAAATGATGGTCTTGAGCACAATGAGGTATACAGTTATCAGCCCGGAACGAACCGGATGATTGAAATTGATAAACAGATTATTTCATCCGAGGTTTCTGAAATTCCGAATCGAGCATTCGAGTATAGCCAGGCCAATCGAATGATTCGATACTTGGAAGATGGTGATATTCTTGCTAAGTATTCATACAATGCTCAAGGTCAGCGAGTGCAAAAAGCAGTTGGCTCAAATATCATTAATTTCCATTATGATTTAGGCATTACTCTGCTCGCTGAAAGCGATAGCCAGGGAAATTTCGAAAAAGAATATATTTATTTGGATATGCAACCAATAGCTGTTGTTATATCCGGCGAAGAGCTTCTGTACGTACACGCCGATCATCTACATACGCCAAGGCTGGTTACCAATCAGAGCGAAATGATGATCTGGCGCTGGGAAGGAGAAGCATTCGGTGATGCGGATCCTTCTGGCGGGCTTTTATTCAATTTGAGGTTTCCCGGGCAGTATTTTGATGAGGAGTCCGGTCTTCATTACAATTATTTAAGGGATTACAACCCTGCAATCGGACGCTATATTCAAGGCGATCCGATTGGATTGCTTTCCGGTGAGACGAATGCATTCACTTATAGCAGGGCGAATCCTGTTAGGTTTTTCGACGCTACCGGTGAAATTCCACTGGCACTACTGATTCCCGTCGCCGGAGGGTTGGTGAATGGAATTATCCAAGCAGGTTTTCATACTGCGCAATGCGGTTTCTCCAGAGGGACTTTCGGTGCATTCGGAAGAGGTTTTGTGAGCGGTGCAGTAGGGACTGCGGTAGGTCTGGGAGTCGGAGTGGCTACTGGAGGTAATCCAGTGTTGGCAGGCGCGGCGAGTGGGTTGGCAGGCAGCGTTACCGATCAGTTAATGGCTGGTTCCAGACCCGAGTTCATTCCTACTGCGGTAGGAACTGCCCTTGGCCCAATTGGGAATCGGATAGGCGCAAGATTTTTTCCTGCTCCCGGTTTCCAGCCGCGCCTTATGACGCCCAGAAACAGGAGGAATTTTGGACCCAATTCACAGCGATTGATTCAGCAGCAAGTTGTAAGTGGAACAACTACCGGAATCTCCGGGGAGAGTGCTACCAGGGCTCTACTCAAAGGTGATGATTGCGGATGTCCGTAAAGGATATGCTGTGTTTGTTGAAATGGTGCGTAATGATGGCATCATTTTTTCTTGCTTCGCTTGTCCTGACCTTGATTCCCGTGAAAACAACATGGACGGCAATTGGCATCTTGATTGGCTGTTTAATTATTCTTGCTGTAAGCCTGCAGCGCAAGCAAATGTTTGATGCGCTGAGCGGTATTTTTTTACTTGCTTTTATTTTTGGTTCTGTAGGGATTGTAAGTTCAGTGCTGAGCCTGGCGAGTGAAGAGGGGGTTCCTCTTCTCGACATATGGGCATTTTCCAAAGCCTGGATGCTAGAGCGGCAATATCATGTCGGTATCTATATTTCATATCTAGCAACTTACTTTGCGATGCTGGCTATAAAGAAATTTCGATAGGCGTGCTGATCAGCGATACCAGCTCGACGTAGCTGGCTTCGATCATGTTCAGTAATGCGTCCGAATCCAGTCCGGCAACGGGTTTCAGCAGTTGGGAATACACAATGAAACACGGGGATCAATCATGAGGGAGTCGGCCGACAAGCGCAGCGCATGGCTTTGGAGTGCGCTGCTGTTCGCAAGCCTGGTTATCGGGTTGGGACTGTTCGGGCGTGCGGCGACCTTGTCGCTGGCCGATTCGGGTCCGGATGAGACGACTTTCGCCGACGCCTTTGAAGCGTCGGAGACGCAGCCGATCCCTTCGGCGCCAGACCAGTTGGCCACCCCCGGCGCAACCCCCGGCGCCATCCAGCTACTGGCCGACGGCGAAGGGCTGATTATCGTTTCACTGCCACCATCGCACGTACGTGTTGGCCAACGCTATGACTATCAGCCCGAAGTCGCCCATTCCGGCGACGGCCCGCTGAGTTTTGCCCTCGACACCGCGCCGCGCAGAATGACCATCAATCCGGCAACAGGGCAGATCGCATGGCCGGGCGCGTCACCGCCGGGCGCGCACCCGGTCGAACTGGTGGTGCATGATTCGGCCGGCGCCGAAGCGCGCCAGGCCTGGAACCTGCGCGTGCTGCTGCCCGGCGAGGAAGCTGAACAGCCGCCGCGGATCATCTCCGATCCGTCGCTGGAGGCAACCATTGACCAGTTGTATGTCTACCCGGTGGTCGCAGAGGATGACGACATTGAGCGCTTCGAACTGGTCGAAGGTCCGGTCGGCATGCGCATCGATGCTCAAAATGGACGGCTGACCTGGACCCCGGCAAATGTCGGCGATTATCCAGTCACTGTGGCCGTGGTCGACACCACCGATCTGCGCGACGAACAAAGCTACGTTCTCACCGTCGGCACTGTCGCCGGAACCACGCCGCCCGAATGGCAAAGTCCGGACCAACTCATCGCGCCGCTGGGCCGCACCACCCGCTTCCAGTTCGCCGCCTTCGACGCCGACGGCGACGACATCAATTACTTCGTCGAACCGCTGCCGCTGCCGTCCGGCATGCGCATGAGTTCG
>JBGTLI010000323.1:0-2538 GCA_041744195.1 Wenzhouxiangella sp.
TGAGCAGTCGCCTGGAGGACCACCTGGCTCACATCCGGGAAAGCCGGGGCGAGGCATTGTTCCCGAAGGCTGCGCTGGAATACCTCAAGGACTGGTCTGATGACCGGCGTGCCTGGCTGCGCCGCTATTACACCACTGACACTGACGAAGCCCATTATGATCTGACGCCAGCAGCCGAGAATGCCATTCGCTGGCTCAGCGGATTGGAGCAGCCCGGCTTCATCGGCGCTGAATCGCGGCTGATGACGGTGTTTGACCTGCTCCAGCACATCACTCTCGGCACCGAGACAGATCCAACAGTCCGGATTGCCGAACTTCAGGCCCGGCGCGAAGATATTGATCAGGAAATCGAGCAGGTTCGGGCCGGCGATCTGGGTCGGGTGGCGGTGACTGTTTTGCCTTAAAAAGGGTTCAAGGTTCAATCAATTCCTGACACGACACTAGTGATCAAAGGTCAGGGTATAGCGGGAGTTCGCCGGATTTGCATCGCCTTTCTGGTGCGTGTTAGGATAAGTCGAGACATGGATGTCTGTAGCCAGCTACAGCTACGCAAGGGGTCAATGTGAACGAGGGTTAATCATGAAAAATGCACCAGTTTGGAGCTGGCACAAAGCCGGTCTTTTTTTGTTCATTTCCGCTTTCTTCCTTTCCGTCAGTGCCGTCGCTGTCGATGACAGTCGCGATCAGAAACCGCAGGATTCCACTGCGCTTCCGGCGGAGATGGTCGAGGCCATTGAGCGCGATCTTGGTCTCTCGCCTGCCGAGTTTCAGGAAATCCTTCGCATTGAGCGCCAGGCGGGTTCGATGATCGCTCGGGCCGAAGAGGAATTTGGCGAGCACTATGGCGGGACCTGGATTGCAAGGGACAGGAACGGCGTGCCCCGCCTCGTTGTAGCCACGACTTCCATGGCTGCGACGCAAGCGGCCGCCGCTCGACTCGGTATTGGCCGTGACGCCGACGGCCCGGAATTGCGCGAGGTCCGCTTCAGTTTGAACGAACTTGAGCGCACCGTCGATTCCTTCAATGACGCGGCGGCAAAACCCCTGGCGCGGGAGCTGGCCGGCATCCATTCCTGGGGCATTGACTTGCCTTCCAACCGGGTGGTCGTGGTAACCGCGACCGATGTGTCGACACGAGCACTGGACTTCTTTGCTGCCAGCAAGGTTGACCTCGATATGCTGGATTTCGAAGTCTCCAAGCATGAGCCTTCCACCCTGGCAAACGTAGTCGGCGGGTTCCGATACAACAACTGCTCGATCGGCTTTGCAGTGCGCCAGGGAACGACTAAGGGATTTGTCACCGCTGGCCATTGCGGCGGGGCCGGAACGCTTGTTCGCATTGGTGGTGTGGCCGTTGGACATGTCCAGCAAAGCAATTTCCCCGGCTCCGATGCCGCATGGGCCAATGTTCGGCAAAGCGACAATCTTTTCAACCTGGTCTGGCTCTATAGCGGCAGCTCGACCTACGCTGTGACTGGCAGCAGTGAAGCACCGATTGGCGCTGCGGTCTGTCGCTCCGGTTTCCGCACCGGCTGGCGCTGCGGCACGCTGACACGCAACAACGTCTCGGTCAACTACGGCAGTGGCATGGTCTATGGCCTACGCGAATCCAATGCCTGTGCCGGCCAAGGTGATTCGGGTGGCTCGTGGGTTGCCACGGCAAATCAGGCCCAGGGTGTGACCTCGGGTGGTGCGTTGGGCAACGATGGCACCAACTGTGGCATCCCGCAGAACCAACGCCGCACTTGGTTTCAGCGTCTTAATCCGATGCTCAATAGCTATGGTTTGACTCTTGTGACCAACTGACACGGCTACTGGAACTAGCCTGACGCCCCGGTTCTCGCCGGGGCGTTTTTTTTGGGCAAAGGCGCTAACGCCGACGACCTCGGACCTCCCACATCCAACTGACTTGGACCGGCCAGGCATTCCAGTGATCCTGCCTGAGTTCAACAATTCAAGAGGGAGTGTCGTGATCGAGCGAATCCTGCTTAGTGTGCTGGGTGCGAAGGCCAACACACTGTATCCCGGGCCAAGCCTGGGATAACACCTCCGAGTTCTGATTTCCGACTTTATCAGTCCTTCCTGGCCTGAAGACTCCGCTTGAGTTACTTACCGTGCCTACCAGCACACAGAATCCCGGTGAGGCTGTCTATTGGCCTTCCCCGTAGCAGATACCGGGGAATAGAAGGGCGTCTTTCCGTTCCGACTTGCGACCTCCCAGCACCGACGTCCGACCATCGGCAAAGGCGGTAGAATCGGCCAATGGATTTCGATGAACTGCACAACCTGCGCGAGGCGCATGCCGGCTGGCGATTGCTACAGGCTGATCATGCGCCGATGGTGGTCAGTTTCTTTCAGCGGGCTTTCATCGAACCCAATGTGCGGGCCGTAGCCGAGGGGGAGCTGAGCAGTCGCCTGGAGGACCACCTGGCTCACATCCGGGAAAGCCGGGGCGAGGCATTGTTCCCGAAGGCTGCGCTGGAATACCTCAAGGACTGGTCTGATGACCGGCGTGCCTGGCTGCGCCGCTATTACACC
>JBGTLI010000324.1:0-7540 GCA_041744195.1 Wenzhouxiangella sp.
ATGAGAGTCAAAAGGATTAAACGCGTTTTCCAGCTGGTCGAGCTGCAGCCAGTGGACTGGTTGCGCTATTTTGGCCTGCTGATCTGGCTGCTGGCGGCCATTCCCCTGGCCTTGCTGCCGTTGCTCACCAGCGAAGCGCCCTCCACCGAGGCTATTGTCGGCTGGTGGTCGGCCGCGATCCTTTTTCTGCTGGCCTTGCTGCATCCAACAGTCCGCCTGCAGCGGCGCAGCCCGTTGTGGCGTCGGTTTCTGGTGCTGTTCGTCATGTCGGTTTCGGCTTTTGCTGTGAGTTACTTCACCCGGTCCGGCATCGGGAGCTTGCTGGCGATGGTGGTCGCCGCCATGCTGCCGTGGCTGCTGCCCGTTTTTTGCGGAGTGGCGTGGGTGATTGTGCTGGCACTAGCGTTTGGCGTTCTGGCGATCTTTACGCCTGATGGAAGCTGGATCCTGGCTTTGGTTTTTGTGCTCATGAACCTCGGACTGACCCTGTTTCCCTTCATTGCATCTTTACTTGCGCTCAAGCAAATGCAGGCTCGCAGCGAACTGCGTCGGGTCAACTCGGAATTGCGCGCCACTCAGTCGCTATTGGCGGAGAACACCCGGATTGCCGAGCGTGTGCGGATTTCGCGTGAATTGCACGACTTGGTTGGTCATCATCTGACGGCGCTGAGTCTGAACCTGGAAGTGGCCAGTCACGTCACTGATGGCAAAGGCAAGGAACATGTCGATCAGGCCGGGTCGATCGCGCGCCTTCTGCTGAGCGACGTGCGGGAGGTGGTCAGCGACATGCGCCAGGGCGACCAGGTCGACCTGCGTGAAGCGCTGGAGATGCTGGCAGAGGGCGTGCCCGATTTGAAAGTTCATCTCGATATCCCTGAGTCTTTGTCCCTGACCGACCCCAAACGAGCGCAGATACTGCTACGGTGTGCTCAGGAAGTCGTCACCAACACGGCTCGACATGCATCGGCGCAAAACCTCTGGATTTCACTGGACACCGGGGAAGACGGTCTGGCCTTGCGGGCTCGCGATGACGGTCAGGGGGCGAATGATCTGCTGCTTGGGAACGGATTGAACGGTATGCGGGAACGACTCAAGGAGCTTGGCGGCCGGCTTGATATTGCAACGCGTCCCGGCGTCGGATTCCAGATCCGGGCCTGGATGCCACGGGAAGGCGCGACATGATCAGAGTCATGCTGGTTGACGATCAAACGCTGGTCCGCCAGGGTGTGCGCTCCCTGCTGGAGCTGTCGGACGATATCGAAGTGGTCGGCGAGGCCGCCGACGGCGAAATTGCGATAAAAACGGTGCCGCAGATTGCCCCGGACGTGCTCTTGCTGGATATGCAGATGCCGGGGAAGAACGGCCTCGACGTGCTGCTGGAACTGTCACGACAGCAGGAGTTGCCGCCAACGATCATCCTGACCACCTTTGATGACGATGAACTGGTGCTCAGCGGCATTCGCGCCGGCGCGCGCGGCTTCCTGCTGAAGGACGTGGCGCTGGAAGAGCTGCTGAGCGCGGTGCGTACCGTTGCCGAAGGCAGGACTATCGTCAAACCGGCGGTCACCCAACGCCTGCTCAAGGGGCTCGGCAAGGTCCGAACCCGTTTCAGCAGCCTGGAGCAGCCCGACCCACTGACCGAGCGCGAGACCGAAATCCTCCGCCTCATGGCCGGTGGTTACTCGAACAAGGAAATTGCCGACGCGCTGAGCGTGGCTGAAGGGACAGTCAAGAATCACGTGTCCAACGTGCTGTCGAAAATGGGCGTGCGGGATCGGACCCGGGCCGTCCTGAAAGCCTTCGAAGCAGGTGTGCTTTAGTCTGGCCTTGCGCGGTCGAGCTTGATGGCTGTCTGCCTTGGCGAGGCAGGCACGTTCAATAGCGGGCTCAGTCAGTTACAATCCTCGTCTCTTCACTGACGATTTCGAAGGATCAATATGCGCAATATTTTCTTGTTGCTGGGCTTGGCGTCCGTGCTGACGCTGGTCGGGTGCCAGTCTGCCGACGAAGTCGGCTCGGCTGTGGTTGAACGACCTGCGGTGGATGCGGGCGGTTTGCCGGAGGTTCCGGCCATTGGCATTGATACCGAACGCTACGCGGTCCATCTGGCCAGGCTGGCTTCCGATGAATTTGAAGGTCGCGCGCCGGGTACGCGTGGCGAGCGGCTGACATTGAACTACCTCGTTCGGGAATTTGCCGAATTGGGTCTGGCGCCAGGCTACGGCGACAGCTACCTGCAGCCGGTGCCGATGGTGGAGATGACCAATGAAGCCCGCAGTGAACTGGTGATCGAGGGCCAGGGTGAGTCGTTCGAGTTGACCTACCCCGAACAGATGATCATCGGATCGCGACGTCTGGGCAATACCCCGCATGGCGTCGAGAGTTCCGAACTGGTGTTTGTCGGCTACGGCATCGTCGCGCCGGAGTACGAATGGAACGATTATGCCGGCCTGGATGTCGCCGGCAAGACGGTTGTCATGCTGGTCAATGACCCGGGTTATGCCACAGGCGACCCGGATCTTTTCAATGGCAATGCCATGACCTATTACGGTCGCTGGACCTACAAGTACGAAGAGGCGGCCCGCCAGGGCGCCGCCGCCGCCCTGATCGTGCATGAGACCGAGCCGGCCTCCTACGGCTGGGAAGTGGTGATCAACTCCTGGTCAGGCGCCCAGTTCGAGCTGGGCGAGGCGGGCAATGATCCGGTCATGGCCCTGGAGGGCTGGATTACCGTGGATGCCGCGCGTGACCTGTTCGCCCGCGCCGACCTCGATTTTGACAGCGAGAAGGGTCGTGCCGAATCCAACGCCTTCACCGCGGTCAGTCTCGGTGGACAGGCTACGGCCAGTGTCCGTAACAGCGTACGCGAAGGCATGTCATACAACGTGCTGGCCGCCATTCCCGGCACCACCCGACCGGATGAAGCCGTCGTGTACTTGGGTCACTGGGACCATCTGGGTCGCAATTTGGCGATTCCCGGCTCGGCCGGTATTTACAATGGCGCCGTCGACAACGCCTCCGGAACGGCTGCCCTGCTGGAAATTGCGCGCCTGTACCAGCAAGCCGGTCAACCCGAGCGCACCGTCCTGTTTTTGGCCGTCACCCTGGAAGAATACGGGTTGCTGGGTTCACGCTATTACGTCAACAATCCGGTGTTCCCGGCCGGCCAGACCGCAGCGGCCATCAACATGGATGCCATGACCTTGATCGGTCCGACCGATGACGTGGTGGTTGTCGGCTTCGGTTCTTCCGAGCTGGAAGAGATTCTGGCCCGCGCCGTGTCTGCCCAGGGGCGTGAAGTTGTCCGCGAGCCGACGCCGGAAGCCGGGTTCTTCTATCGCTCGGATCACTTCAATTTCGCCCGTGCCGGCATTCCGGCTCTGTATGCCAAGGGTGGGGTGGTCCACAGTGAAAAAGGCCGTGAGTACGGTCTGGCGCAAGCTCAGGACTACCGCGCGAACCAGTATCACAAGCCGGCCGACGAATTCAATCCCGACTGGGATCTGCGCGGCGTCGCCCAGGACCTGGAACTGTTGTACGTGGTTGGACGCGAAGTGGCCGATGGCGACCAGTGGCCGAACTGGTACCCCGGCAACGAATTCCGCGCCATCCGCGAGGCCGACCGGAAGTAGAGTTCTGGGCGCACGACTACTCAGGCCCAACCCAAAATAAGGAAACAGCGCATCGCGCAGAGGCGCAGGGACGCAGGGAAATAGAAAAGCACTTCTTGTTTTTCTCTGCGCCTCCGCGTCTCTGCGCGAGCTTCCTTCCGCCTTCCGCCTTCCGCCTTCCGCCTTGAGCCTTGAGCCTTGAGCCTTGAGCCTTGAGCCTTGAGCCTTGAGCCTTGAGCCTTGAGCCTTGAGCCTTGAGCCTTGAGCCTTGAGCCTTGAGCCTTGAGCCTTGAGCCCCTTAGCCCACTAGGCGCGCCCCACGTCGTTGTCCATTGGCGAGTGCAGGTATTCGCTTTCCTCGGCCGATTCCATCACCAGGCGCACCAGTTCCTCGATCCGTTCGCGTGAACTCATCAAGTCATCGTCGTTGGGAAAATCCTGCGGCTGATGGGCATACAGCCAGTAATGAACGGCACCGGCAATCAAACCGTCCGCCAACGCCCACGGATCTGCATCCGGGCTTTGTTCCGTCAGGCTGTTACCGAGGTCAACCACGGCGTCAGCGGCCTCGTCGAACAGTGTTTCGTTGTCATTTTCCATTACTGCTACTCTCATGGAGAAAAAAACAGGTTTACCACGGAGGCACAGAGTGCACAGAGGGAATAAGTTATAAAAGCAATATTTCATCTTTCTTTTCTCTGTGACCTCCTTGCCTCTCATGGAACAAAATCTGATTTCACCACTGATTTCACTACGGAGGCAGAGAGGCCACAGGGGGAATAGAGTTTAAAACCAATAGTTTATCCTGCTTTTCTCTGTGACTCTGTGCCTCTGTGGTGAGCTTTTATTGTTCCTTTCGCGACAGCGGGCCTGCGGGACGGTATTCGCTGAAAGCCTTGTCGGCCAATTCGGAACCCAGCTCAATCACGTTCCTGGCGTGGTGAAACTCGTGCACCATGCAGGCATTCTTGGGAATGCGAACGATCAGGTCAGGCTGATAGGTCGCCAGATGCTGACGGGTCAGGGCGGATTCCATTGTATCCAGGGATCGCATCATGACCGCCAACAGGCCGGGTTGAGTTTCGGTCGGACTGCTATCGCCGGAAAAACTGTCCATGAACTCTTTCAATTTGCCCACGATCCCACTTGAAATGCCTTCTTTTTGCTCTTTTTCAACTTTCGTGAGCTCGGGATCGAACGGCCCGTTGACATC
This sequence comes from Wenzhouxiangella sp., assembly GCA_041744195.1. Classification (GTDB taxonomy): domain Bacteria; phylum Pseudomonadota; class Gammaproteobacteria; order Xanthomonadales; family Wenzhouxiangellaceae; genus Wenzhouxiangella. The sequence continues at coordinate 4,825 of JBGTLI010000324.1, forward strand.
CACGACCACCGTCAAATCGGTCATGCACCGGAGCGTGGGTGCGACCGGGATCGGGTTCAACAGGCCACCGTCGACCAGCGTGCGGCCCATGTAGCGATGCGGAGTAAAAATACCCGGTATGGCAATTGAGGCGCGGATGGCGTCGAACAATGGGCCGCGATCCAGCCAGATTTCGCGCCCCTGATCAATATCCACGGTCACCGCGGTGAAATCGATATCTAGGTCTTCAATGTTCAACTCGCCGACCAGTTCCGAGAGCTTGGCGATGATCTTGCGCCCCTTGATCAGCCCCCCACCCGACAGTGTCCAGTCAATCAGGGACAAAACGTCGGTTTGCTCAAGGCTTGAAACCCACTCCTGATAATCGTCCAGTTTTCCGGCCGCGTAAATACCGCCGACGAGCGCGCCCATCGAGCAGCCCGCAATCGCCTCGATCCTTGCGCCGGATTCCTCCAAACGACGGATGACGCCAATATGCGCCAGGCCCCGGGCGCCGCCGGAACCGAGCACTAATGAAACGGATTGACCGGAAAGCGCTGAAGGTCGATTCATTGGTTGCAGAATAGTCGGGGACACGCCAAGTATGCTTGAAACGGACGCGGCTGACGGCGATTGTTTTCAATTGTCTTCCCCCTTGCCTCCAACGCCGCATGCTGGCAATCTCTTTGTATGAGTGATTCTGACACCAGTAACGTTGACTACCGAAGTCGGTTTCGCAGCCAGCATATCGGCCCGTGGTACTCCGGCAAGGCCCACCTGGCCTTTGCGGTGATCTTCAGCCTGGGCGGCATCGCCCTGGCCGTCGGCCAGCTCGACAACGTGCGCCCGGTCGAATGGCTTACCCTGCCGCTGGCTTTCCTGTATGCCAACCTGGTCGAATATGCCGGTCACCGCTGGGTCATGCACCGCAAGGTCAAGGGCCTGGGCCTGATCTACAAGCGCCACGCCGGCCAGCACCATCGCTTTTTCACCGACGAGCACATGGCCCTCGACGGTTGGCGCGATTGCAAGGTCGTGCTGTTCCCTGCCGTCCTCATGGTGTTCTATTTCGGCGCCTTCGCCGTGCCGCTGGCCCTGCTGCTGGCCTGGCTGACCAGCGTCAACGTCGCCTACCTGTTCGTCATCGTCGCCTTCGGCTACTACCTCAACTACGAACTCCTGCATCTGGCCTACCACCTGCCGGAACACTCACGCATCCTGAAAACCCCCTTCCTCCGCCGCCTGCGCCGCCTCCACCACAGCCATCACCGCCAGGAGCTGATGGCGCATGCGAATTTCAATATCACGTACCCGATCTGCGACTGGCTCTTTGGGACACGGCGGTGAGAGGTAAAAAGGTAAAAGGTAAAAGGTAAAAGTTAAAAGGTAAAAGGTAAAAGGTAAAAGGTAAAAGGTAAAAGGTAAAAGCGAGAGGTCTTTTCCTTTCACCTTTCACCTTTCAACCTTTCACCTCTGAGCCCCTACCATACCGTGACGTTCCCGACCAAGAGCTCGCTGGCTCAGACGCACCACATCGTCGCCGATCAGGTAGAGGATCGGGATCAGGCCGAGGGTGATGATGGTGGCGAAGACGATGCCGAAGGCCAGCGAGGTGGCCATCGGGATGACGATCTTGGCCTGGAGGCTGGTTTCGAAGAAGATGATTGGTGCCAGCCCGAGGAAGGTGGTCATGGAGGTCAGGATGATGGCGCGGAATCGGGCCCGGGTGGCCTTGATGGCGGCATCGATTCGGCTTTCGCCGGCGCGCCGGTTGCGATTGACGAAGTCGACCAGGATCAGGCTGTCGTTGACCACGACGCCGGCCAGGGCAATGATGCCGAACAGGCTGAGCATGCTGATCGGGATGCCCAGCACCCAATGACCAAACACGGCCCCGATCATGCCGAACGGGATCACCGACATGATCAGCAGGGGCTGCAAGTAGGAGCGCAACGGGATTGCGATCAGGGCATAGATCAAAAACAGCGCCAAAAGCAGGCCGCGCGTGAGGTCGGCCATCAGTTCCTGCTGGCTGCGGGTTGCGCCGGCCAACCGATATCGAACATCCGGGTAACTGGCAAGGATGGCGGGCAGGTGGGTTTCGCGCAATTCACTCGAAATCCTTCCCGGCTCGGCGATGTCCTTGTCAACTCGGGCTGAGACGCTGATCGAGCGCTCGCGATCGAATCGGCGGATGCTGGACGGGCTCGACCCAACCTGGATATCCGCCACAGCCCCGAATGGCACCGCCTGGCCATCAGCCGTGCGGATACGCATGGCTTCAAGGTAGCCTTCTGAGCGCCGTTGCTCTTCCGGGTAGCGCACCATCACCCGTACATCATCCTGGCCGCGCTGGATTCGCTGCACCTCCTCGCCAAAAAAGGCCTGGCGGACCTGGCGGGCCAGATCCTGCTGGCTCAGGCCCAGGGCCTCGGCCTCGGGCCGGATCTGCAATTGCAGTTCGCGAACCCCGCCTTCGAAGGAGTTGCGGACGTCATAGGTGCCGTTGTAGGACCGGATGCGTTGCTCCAGATCGGCGGCCGCGGCCTGCAACTGGTTGAGGTCGCGGCCAACCAACTGAAAACTGAGATCCGGGCCATCGCCGCCTGGGCCGCCTGCGCCACCGATGCGCAAGCCGCGCACGCCTGGCAAATCGCCGACTTCCTCACGCCAGCGCCGCTCGATTTCGCTTGGCGCCACCCGGTTGTTTTCATCGCGGTTGAGTTCGACCAGCATG
>JBGTLI010000325.1:0-5166 GCA_041744195.1 Wenzhouxiangella sp.
AATCTATGAGTTCATCGAATCACACAATGCTAATAGCAAGCCGTTCGTCTGGACCAAAACAGCCAATGACATCCTCGCTAAGGTCGGACGTGCACGTGAAGCCCTTCTATCTCATTAATCTATTTCCGACACTACACTAGGCCATCAACTCGGATTAGGTCATACGCCGCCTGGCTCTGATGGGCAAAGCCCTCTGTATGTCAGCCTCATGAACTATGACTACAACTTTGGCGTCGGGGGGGACCCGAACCAAATCCGCTTCTCGGACGGGCGTTTCTCATCTTTGCGGCTTGATGAGCGCAACCTCAACGAAATCCTCCCCTTCACGCGGGAGCAACTCGAATTCCTAACGACCGATCCCTATAATTTCGATGTTCAGCGTGTCGACAACGGCAGTGCCTCGGTCGATTGGAATCGCAACGGGGTGCATGGAGAACGCGGCATCTCCGCCGACATCAACGACGGGTATGCACTGGGTGTTGGCAGATACAATCATGTCGGCCACACGCATGGAAACGTAGCTGTGGCCTCTGCAGGTAGCCACTTCGTCGTTGTCCGCAGCTTGATACCCCGAGTGAATTCGCGCAACTACGCTGGCACTGGGCCTTCGCTCAACACGCCCGCGACGCTAGTAACCACCACGTTGCGCGATCGCGAGATTCTCAACACAGGAACTCTTGTCAGGTCCGCGGTTGTCACCGGCAGCCCGACTGCCCTGGCTGTAGAAGGTGGAATGCTGATCGCAGCGCCGTCGGCTTTCGGCACCGCACAGCTGGGTATGTTTCGCGTTGCAAGCGATGGTCGTCTTGAGGGCAGAATGAGATCTATCTCAATCGGAGCGCATCGCGAGATAGTACTGGTGGGCTCGGCTTCAGGCGCCGAAGTGATTTTGTGGGATCCCGACAGCAAGCAGTTGTCAGCGCGTTCTGTTGCATTGGGCTCGCGTCTCAGCCTGGGAGACGAGCGAGCCATCTTGGGGGCAGATAGCTATCCTTTGACCTCTGCGGGCCCACCTGGAGCCACCTTCAATAGTCGGACGGGCCAGATAATACTTCTGACCAGCGAAAACGACGGGGGCAATCCTGACCGGCTCAGACTCCGCCCGATACGGCTCACTGGGACACGCTTTGCTGCTGAAAGAGGCAGGTGGCTCGCCGACGCCCCCGCGCGCAGCCTCGATCGGCCTGAGATCGCCTTCGACGGCAGCGATAGAGCCGGGGGCGAAGGACGCTATCTTGTTTACTTTCGCCAGTCAGAAGGTGAGTCGTCACAAGGGTACCATCAGATGCACTTCGTGCGCGTCTCCCTCCCCCGAACGACCGGTTCCGGCCCTGACGATCCTTACGTGTTCCGACGACGCATGGTGATTAATGAGTGGGTGCGCACGCGCAGCGCTCCTGCCGTCGCACCCTATCGTGATGACTTCGTCCTGGCTTGGCGCGTGTCCGACAATATTGCTGACGAGACGTCGCGCAACCAGACAGAGGTCAACCTTTTTGCCAGCGGTGAATTTGCATCGGGCCCAGCGGATCATGACGACATAACCTATATTGCCCAGCAGGGCTTACGCAGGCTTGGGACTCTTCGTCGCTAGTGGCCGCGAAACAAAAGGACGACAAAAGCGGAAAAAAACCAGGAGGTCAAAAAACCAGGACACACAATATTTAAAGGCCCCGTTAGACCAGGTGATCGCCTTCATTAGCTGATCTTTCCGCTTGGGGTTCGCCTTTCCGGTCCGATTTCAGCTTGGTGGCCGGCAGTTTTCAGGTCACACCCGTGCCGCAGTCGAATTAACCGGCACGCACCCCCACGGCAGCAGGCGCCCCGAGGAATGGTGCCGAAAAGGCCGAATTGTCGTGGGCGTTAGTTAGCGTACGGACAAATCACCTCGTCGGCATGAAAATCAATATCGGCCAGTTGCCACAAGCAGCCACTCGAATGTCCACACCTCCTTCCCCCCGGAGAAGTTCCATGGGTAAAAAGAAGAAATCTGCTCGATCGTCGCCAGCAAAAAGCAGGGGCGATAAGTCGGTCGCAGCCGCTCAGCATGCCAACGGCGTACTCAAGAACCAACGACGTTGTCGCAGAGCAAGCCAGCGCGAGTGACGTCTTTACCGCAGCGATGCCCCACAACGAAAACAAGCCGCTCGAACACGGTCACGACAATGCCGTGGCGCCGCCGCCGGGAGCGACAGTAGACCCGGACTCCAGCGAGCTCACCGCGAGCACGGCGACTGAGGGAACCGAAACCGGCAAAACCGGCGGCGCCGTGCAGCTTGGGACCAACCCGACTGTTGCTCCGCTCGATCGAGTCAGGGTCGATGCCAGCGATCAGCCGCTAACAACCAACCAGGGTGTTCGAATTGCTGATAATCAGAACAGCTTGAAAGCCGGACTGCGTGGCCCATCACTACTCGAAGATTTCATTCTGCGTGAAAAACTTACGCATTTCGATCATGAACGCATTCCCGAACGCATCGTCCATGCGCGCGGCTCGGGGGCGCACGGATTCTTCGAAGCCTATGACGAATTGACCAAGTACACCCGCGCCGCGCCCTTTGCCGAAAAGGGCAAGGTCACGCCCGTATTCGTACGCTTCTCCACGGTGGTCGGCGAACGTGGTTCGAAAGACACGGCGCGTGACGTGCGTGGCTTTGCGGTGAAGTTCTATACCGACGAGGGCAACTGGGACCTGGTGGGAAACAACATCCCGGTGTTTTTTATTCAGGATTCGATGAAGTTTCCTGATCTGGTCCACGCCGTGAAACCGGAGCCGCACCATGGTATGCCGCAAGCCGCGTCTGCACATGACACCTTCTGGGACTTTGTCTCCCTGATGCCCGAGTCCACTCACATACTGATGTGGGTGATGTCGGATCGCGGGATTCCACGCAGCTATCGAATGATGCAGGGCTTCGGTGTGCATACGTTCCGCCTGGTCAACGAGCAGGGTGAATCGGTCTTCTGCAAGTTTCACTGGAAGCCGCTCCAGGGCACCCATTCACTTCTGTGGGATGAGGCCGTAAAGATATCCGGCGCGGATCCCGATTTTCATCGACGGGACTTGTGGGAAGCGATCGAGTCGGGCGAGTTCCCGGAATGGGAGCTGGGGCTGCAGATATTCACCGAGGAACAAGCCGATGGCTTCAGCTTCGATGTGCTCGACTCAACCAAGATCGTGCCGGAGGAACTGGTGCCGGTCAAACCCGTCGGGCGCATGGTTCTCAATCGCAATCCTGACAATTTCTTCGCAGAAACCGAGCAGGTCGCTTTTTGTACGGCACACATCATTCCGGGCATCGACTTTTCGAACGATCCACTGCTGGCAGGTCGAATTCATTCCTACGTGGACACCCAGATTACGCGGCTCGGCGGCCCGAATTTCCACGAGATTCCGATCAATACGCCGCTTGCGCCGGTGCAAAACAACCAGCGCGACGGCATGCACCGTCAGGCGCTGCATCGCGGCCGCGTGGCGTACGAGCCCAATTCGATGGCTGGCGGCTGTCCCTTCCAGGCCGGATCAGCCGGTTTCGTATCCTTCCCCGAGCCGATTGCGGACGATAAGGTCCGCGGCAAGCCGGAGAAATTCGCCGAGCACTATGCTCAGGCCACCTTGTTTTACAACAGCCAGACGCCTGTCGAGAAGGCCCATATTGCCGCCGCATTCCGCTTTGAGTTGAGCAAGGTCGGCATACCGGCCATTCGTGAGCGAATGCTATCCTCACTGGTAAACGTATCAGTTGATCTGGCTGCAGAAGTCGCAAGGGGGCTGGGCATGGCAGTGCCCGATGCAATGCCGAAGGCTGTCATTGATCCCGCGCCACCGGAAGTGACCGCTTCCCCGGCCCTGTCGCTGATGGCGCTGCCTGGCGAGCGCGGTATTCGCACACGCCAGGTTGCCGTCCTGGTTGAGGATGGCGTCCATCATGCCTCGCTTGTTGCAGTTCATGCTGCGCTGGCCGAAGCCGGTGCAGTGGTTCATTTCGTGGGGCCACGAGTGGGACTGTTCGTCAGTGACACTGGTGAGAGTATCGAGGCGAACAAGTCGATGGAGAATTCCCCATCAGTGCTTTTTGATGCGCTGGTGCTGCCTGATGGCAATTCGGCGATCCAGGTGCTCGCGGCTAACGGACACACGACGGAGTTTGTCAAAGACCTGTTCAGGCACTGCAAAACGATTCTCGCCTTTGGCGCCGGCAAGCAGCTCATGGAAATCGCAGGCGTCGGATCAGCCGGGGATCAACAGTCGGGCATCCTGCTGGCAGAAAGCTCAGAAGCGGCCGAGATTGCATCGGCATTAATCGAGTCGATTGCCAAGCATCGGCATCTATCCCGGGATAGCGACCCACCACGCAAGTAGTTCGGCCCGCTGCGTAGTACGGGACACCCAGGATCTGGCCTTGACGCTGAATTTCTAGACGCAATCAATAAACAGCATGTGGCACCAGTTCCACCACGTGGGACTCCAGTGATCGGTTCAGCGAACTCACACGTTCACGCCGTAGCTGAACATAATCCTCAATCTGATCCCGTCCGAACACCAGGTAGGCGGGTACCTGGTGTTCAGCAAGCCTGGCCCGTCGCATGTATGACATGCGGACCAGCCCGGAAAGGGCAGACCTGCCAGTTGGGGAAGCCTTTGGTTGGTACGCCAGCGCACAGTCACGCAACGAAAGTTCGCCTATCATGGTGTTCGTGTGCTCACTTCGAGCACCATTTGAGGTATCAAGCATGTTTACTCCAGGCAAGAGAACTCCCATCACCACGTATGCCTATGGCCTGTTGATTTCGGTCCTGGGCATTGCGTTCCTGACTGCCTGCTCTACGGCACCCCGTACTGTAGATGACAGAAATGAACTGATGCGGGATGCAGATTCAGCGCTGATCAAGGCCCGATCTGACAACACAGGTTTTGATTCAATCATCCGGAATGCACCCGGCTTCGCGGTATTCCCGACCGTTGGCAAAGGCGGCATCGGTGTTGGCGGCGCCTATGGCCGTGGCATCGTCTACAGGAATGGTACAGCGATCGGTTATACCGATTTGAGCCAGGGAACCGTCGGCGCGCAGCTTGGTGCCCAGAGCTACACCCAGATCCTGGTATTTGAAGATGCCCATGCACTGAACAGGTTCCAGAACGGCAATTTTGAGTTCAGCGCCCAG
>JBGTLI010000326.1:0-5078 GCA_041744195.1 Wenzhouxiangella sp.
TCACCGCCTTCATGGCCGGGCTCGAAATCGTTGCACAATACGCCGGCGCGCATCAGCGCCCGGGCCGCCGGACCGTCGAATGCTTCGTTTTCAGGGTGAGTGGTGCCGCTGACCAGGGCGACCGCCCGAACCTTCAATTCATTGCGAGTCAGGGTGCCGGTCTTGTCGGAGCAGATGATATCGACCGAGCCCAGCGTTTCGACGGCTGGCAGGCGACGAATCACCGCCTGGCGTGATGCCATCTGTTGTACACCGATGGCCAGCGTGATGGTGATGATCGCCGGCAGGCCCTCGGGGATGGCGGCCACAGCCAGGGCGATACCGGCCAGCAGACCCTCTGACAAGGGCAGGTCGTGGACCAGGGCGCTCAGCCCGATGACTATTATTGTGGCGACCAGGATGATCACGGTCAGCAACTTGGCAAAGCGGTTGATCTTGCGCAGCAATGGTGTAGTCAGGGTCTGAACCTGCTCAAGCATGCCGCTGATCCGACCCAGCTCGGTGTTGCTGCCGGTGACGACGACCACGCCAATGGCCTGGCCGTTGGTGGTCATCGAGCCCGAATAGATCATCGAGCGGCGATCCGCCAGCTCGGCATCTTCGTCAACCGGCTCGGCGTCCTTACCCACTGGCAGCGACTCTCCGGTCAGCGCGGCCTGGTCGACTCGCAGGCCGTGCGGTTCGATCAAACGGATATCGGCCGGCACACGGTCGCCGGCGCCGACCTTGATGAGATCGCCAGGAACCAGCTCTTCGGCTTCAATGGTCTGCCACTTGTCATCGCGACGAACCCGTGCCCTGAGCGCTAGCATCTGGCCGATCGCTTCCATCGCCCGTTCGGCCTTGCCCTCCTGGACAAAACCAATTGCGGCATTGATCAGCACCACGGCGAAGATGACGGCCGCGTCAATCATGTGCCCGAGCAAGCCGGCAAGCAGGCCGGCTGCGATCAGCACATAAATCAAAACGTTGTGAAATTGAATCAAAAATCGCAGCAGGGCGGATCGATGGCGGGCAACGGGCAGGCGATTGGGGCCGTGAATGTCGAGCAAGGCACGCGCCTGATCGCTGCTCAGGCCGCGATTGCTGGACGTCAGCTTGCCCAGCGTTTCATCGCCAGTCAGGGCATGCCATTTCGGTTGGCTGTCATCCATAGATCGTCCCCGCTACCATCAGCCGGTATATTAGCGGACTGATGCTTTAACGGCAGGCATATTGGAGGGATCGGGCGGCAAAAAGACTTTGCCGCCACAGGTTCGAGCGGTTAAAAATCAGGCGGCTGCGGCAGCACCCTGGCTGATCTCCTCCGGCGTCGCTTCGCGCACGCTCTTTACTGCGACCTTGAAGTTCAGTACTTTGCCGGCCAGCACGTGATTGCCGTCCACGGTCACGGTCTCCTCACCCACTTCCCGAACCAGAACGGTCATGGGGCCGGAATTTGATTCGGCGCGGAAGCTCATGCCGGGCTCGACCTTGTCGACGCCAGCAAACGCTTCGCGCGGCACATCCTGAACCAGTTCGTCACGGTAGGGGCCATAGCCGTCTTCGGGGGGCACGGTGACTTCGAGCTCAGCACCAGGCTCCTGGCCTTCGATTGCCTGCTCAAGGCCGGGGATGATATTGCTGTGACCGTGCAGATAGACCAGCGGCTCACGACCGTCCGAGGTGTCAATGACCTGGCCCTGATCGTCAATCAGTGTATATTCGATGGCAACGACACTGTTTTCGGAGATTTGCATGGGTTTCCTTGGGTTACGTGTGAACCGCCTAGAGTATCACGGACAAGGTCGCAGGGCCGGTCAGCTGCGCTTGATGGTGTTTTGTTTTCTTGCTATCGCACTGGTAGCGACAAGCGGATGCCAAAGCGTTCGGTATCGCACCATGGAGGCATTCGGGGTCGAAAAACGCGATATTCTCGCGAGCCGGGTCGAGAACGCGCGTGACGCGCAGGACAATGCCCGCGAGCAGTTCGCCACCGCGCTGGATCGTTTCAGGGAAACCGTGCAAGTCGAGGGTGGCGACCTTGAACAAACCTACAACCGCCTGGATAATGAGTTTCGTCGCAGCGTCAGCCGCGCCGAGGCTGTGACCGACCGCATCAATGCCGTGGAGCGAGTCGCGCGTGATCTGTTCGCTGAATGGGAGGATGAGCTTGATCTCTACACCGATCCCGACCTGAAGGCCAGGAGTCAGGCCATTCTGGAAAGCACAAGAAATCGGTATGAGCGCATGTTGGTCTCGATGCGTCACGCCGAGCAATCAATGGAGCCGGTCCTCCGCGTGTTCCAGGACCAGGTGCTGTTCCTGAAACACAATCTCAATTCGCTCGCAGTTGCCACGGTCAGGGAGGAATTGGCTGACATCGAACGGGCAACTCAGCAGTTGATCGAAGCCATGACCGCCTCCATCCAGCAGGCCAATCAGTTCATCGCCTCGCTGGACTGACTCGGGAGATTGACATGGACAGACAGAACTTTTCCTCCGGCGCGCGATGGGAGCCGGTGGCCGGATATTCTCGGGCGGTGAGGGTGGGGCCGTATGTACATGTCTCTGGTACCACAGCGATCGTGGATGACGTACTCGTCGGGCAGCGCGACGCCTACCTCCAGACTGTGCAGACTTTGAAGAACATCGAGTCGGCCCTGCACCAGGCCGGCGCGGTCATGGCCCAGGTTGTACGCACACGCATGTATGTGGTGGATATCAGTCAGTGGGAAGCGGTGGCAAGGGCACACGGGGAGTTCTTTGGCGAGATCCTTCCGGCCACCAGCATGGTGGAAGTTCGGGCCCTGATCAGCCCGGAGATGCTGGTCGAAATCGAGGCCGATGCGTACATCGGATAGGCGTTTGAAATTAGACGGAACTGGCACCGGCAGAAACTGCATGAGATACTCCCGATGAGGATTGCTTTCCACTTTTGACGAGCCCAGAATCAGTTCATTGATCTTTGAGATGCAGGTGGCAAAGGTGGTTTGGACCAAGCGAAGTCAAGAAGAAAGGCAAGTCGAGCCGCCGCCTGGCGAAGACGCATTGCTTGCGCAACTGATTTCCAGGCTTTCGCAATTGCCATTGTCTCTACGCTGGATGATCGCCGCTGTTCTGTTGGTGTTGATGGCGGTCATCGACATTGGCACCGGGCGCGAAGTCAGTTTCGCTGTTTTTTACCTCGTTCCGGTGTCGTTCGCCAGCGCGCTCATTTCCCGTCGGACTGGGGTGTTGTTTGCCGTGCTGAGCGCTGTTGCCGGGGGTTACCTGGAGGTGACGGCGGGGCCTGACTACTCGGCTGCGTGGATCCCCTACTGGAATTCGATCGTCCGACTGACGTTCTTTCTACTGGTTAATGAACTGATTCATCAGTTGCGTCAGGCCCATATCCGCCAGCAGGCGCTGGCCTGTCAGGATGCGCTGACCGGGATCGCCAATAGACGGCTGTTCACTGAATATGTTCAACGGGCCGTTTTCATGAGTGAGCGTAACGGGCGGCCATTCACGGTCGCTTTTCTCGATCTGGACCAGTTCAAGCAAGTCAATGACCGTTTCGGCCATTCCGAAGGCGATACCGTGATCAGGACGGCCGCCTCGTTGATGGAAAAGGGTTTGCGGCCGACTGATCTGGTCGCGCGGCTGGGCGGGGACGAATTCGGTATACTCATGACCGACACCGATGTCGAGCAGGCCAGAGTCGTCCTTGAGCGGGTGGTCGGAAGCATTCGTGATGACATCGCCGAACGCTGGGGCGTAGGCGTCACCGTCGGCGCCGTCACGTTCTTTGATCCGCCGGCTGATGTTGACCAGATCGTGCGCGAAGCCGACGCGCTGATGTATCGCGGCAAGGCCGAAGGGCGCGGCCGGATCCTCCAGACCCGGCACTAGGTGCAGTTCACCACAGAGTGTCCGAGTCCGCTTCGGGACCCGTTATCGCGAAAGGAACAAGAAAACCTCACCACAGAGGCACGGAGGTCACAGAGAAAAGCATAATAACGTATTGTTTTTTCAATGCATTTCTCTGTGAGCTCTGTGTCTCCGTGGTAAACCTGATTTTTTGTTCCATGAGGGGCACCATCTTTTCCCTCTCCCTTCTCCCCTCTATCCCTCTTCCCGGCAAGCGGCCCCGCCGCGCGCCTCACTTCCCAACGCCTCAACCGTCTCCCGTGTCGCCGATTCCATGTTCTCGCCCTGGGCGAGCAGGTCGCCGCCGACGAGGATTGCGCAATCAGGGCCAATGGTACGGGCCGTTGCGGGAGCCTGGGCGAGGCTCTTACCGCCGCCGGTGCAGGGCAGGGTGGCCTTGAAATTTCCCAACGGCTCAGTGAGGGCGCGGCAGGTGGCTGTCTGGTCATCGTCGTGGCAGGAGCTGATGCGCCCGCCGGTGCCGGGAAAGATGCTGATGTCCGCGCCAGCCAGGCGGACCAGCGTGCCGAGCAGGACGGCCGTGGAAATGCCGCGATCGGTTGACTCGGTGAACACGCCCGCCATGGCCGGATGGGCCAACCACATCAGGCCATGACGATGGGCAGCGCTGGATGCGGTTTCCAGGCCCATGACCCAGGTACAGATGACAACGCCTGGCAGGCCACAATCGGCGACCAGTTCCAGCTGGCGTTCAAGATGCGCCCCGCTGCCGGCGACGTGAGGCAGATACAGGCACTTTCGCCCCGTAAATTGCGCAGCTTTATCAATAGCGTCTGAGCATAATCTGATGCGGGTTCTAAATTTTGAAATATCGCATTCAACCAGGTTCTGGTCGTCCTTGAGCAGGTCGCCGCCACCGCGAGCGAAACGCAGGGCCTGATCGGCAAGGACTTCCGGCGCACTGCCCCGCGGCTTTAGTACGGTCATCAGCAGGGCGCGATCGAATGCGTCAACCTGGGCGCGTATGCCTTTGATGCCGGCACGAGGGCCAGGCAACATGCTCAGCAGGCTATCAGGCATGCTCAGTGTCTCGCGTCAATTACTTTGTCCGGTCGGCGACAATTAAAATGGCCGGTCGGTTAGAGTTTTTTCCTGCCTAGCACTTTTGTTCCTGTTTCTCCTTTTTCCTAGTGGATTGAGCTCGCTTTCGATAGCTTTCGCCGGTC
>JBGTLI010000327.1:0-5943 GCA_041744195.1 Wenzhouxiangella sp.
GACCGGCGAAAGCTATCGAAAGCGAGCTCAATCCACTAGGAAAAAGGAGAAACAGGAACAAAAGTGCTAGGCAGGAAAAAACACTAACCGACCGGCCATTTTAATTGTCGCCGACCGGACAAAGTAATTGACGCGAGACACGCTACACCCGTCCACCGCAAACGTTAAAAGGTATGCTCATGAAAATCATTGCTCTTTCTGGCAGCTTGCGCCGAGAATCCTTCAATACCCGGCTGGTCCGACAGCTGGCGGATCTTGCGCCGAGCGGAGTCTCGGTTCAATCGGTAACCTTGCACGGGATCCCGCTGTATGACGGTGACCTCGAACAACGCGAGGGAATACCGGAGGCGGTCGAAGCGCTTCGCGCCCGGATCAAATCCAGCGACGGACTGATCCTGGTGACACCTGAATACAACGCGGGGATGCCCGGTGTGCTCAAGAATGCGCTTGACTGGCTGACCCGACCGCCATCCGAACTGAAACCCACCTTCGCAAGCCGCCCGACAGCCCTGGCCGGCGCGACGCCGGGTGCCTGGGGTACCGCACTGGCCCAGTCCGGCGCCTTGATTACCCTGCGCCAGTTGGGTGTATACCTTTACCCGGGCTACTTGCGAATCTCGGCTGCACACGAGAAACTGAGCGATGAGGGTGTGGATGAGAAGGTGCGGGAGCAGGTCCGGGGGTGGTTGGAGGGGTTTGTTGGGTTTTGTGCGGAGAGGCCGTGAAAGGTGAAGCTGGCGCAGGATGCGAACCTTATTGTTGATTGTCGCAGGTTCGAATCCCTTCGCCCGAGAGTTCGGGTTGGGCATCGAGTTTTTCGGCTTCGACCATCTTAATTGGCGCCCCGGGCAGGATTGCTGCGCGGCTGTCGCCGCTTGCCCTTCGGGCTGTCACTGCGCTCCAGCGATCCTGCTGGCGCAGGATGCGAACCTCATTGTTATTTGTCGCAGGTTCGAATCCCTTCGCCTGTCTAGCATCGATCTAGATTGGAGAATATTTGCTTCGGCTTTCTTTGATTGGCGCCCCGGGCAGGATTCGAACCTGCGACCTGCCGCTTAGGAGGCGGCTGCTCTATCCTGCTGAGCTACCGGGGCAAAGAGGGATGTGGGGAAAGTCTACCAGACCGGGGTCAGCTAGCCCGGGAGGTTTGCGAGCAAATCGCCGAGGATTTCTCGGCGCCAGCCGTTCAGCCAGTCCGGGGATTCGCCTCGGACCAATCTGGCCAGTTCGCGCTTGCTGGCAATGAGGGCAGGGTCGAGCGCCATATCTTCCGCGATTCGGCGGACCGCTGCCTGGGCCTGCTTTAGTGCCTCGCGCTGCTCGGCGTCGGGGGCGATCAGTTCCGCGGGTCGGGAAAAGTCGTTGTCGCCATTCTCTGCGAGCAATGCACTTAGTTCCTGGCCGTAATGACGTTTGACCGGTTGGGGCAGGCCAGCCAGGGCCTGGTCCCGGGCTTCCGGGTCATGCGCGCGTGCAGCCAGTTCGATCAAAACTTCGTCGCGTATCACGAAACCTCGCGGCAGATCGCGCGAGCGGGCCAGTCCCTCGCGCCAGATTGCCAGCCGCTCAAGGCAACCCAGCGCCCGATCATCGAGCCGACCGGCGCCCTTGACCCTTAATAGTGGTGAGGTCTCCGTGGTTGCTGAAGCGCGCTGGATCAAGCGGCGGCAGTCCTCCTCCAGCCATGCGAGGCGGCCTGCGTCCTCCAAAGCCCCGGCGAGTTCCTCTTGCAGGCGCGGCAACCAGATCACATCCTGGGCAGCGTAGTGAAGCAAGGTCTCAGCCAGAGGCCGTCGGCACCAGTCCGAGCGCGCCTGGCCGCCGGGTAAATGAACCCCGAAAGTTTGTTCGACCAGGTTTTCATATCGACACTGGAGGGGCATGCCAAGCATGGCCGCCGCGATCTGAGTGTCAAACAGCGGATCGGGGAAGGTGCCGGTCAATAATCTGAAAATCTCCAGATCTTCCCCCACGCTATGCAAAACTTTGATAATCTTACGATTATCAAGAATCTCGGCAAAACAGAAAAAGTCATCTCGGCCGATCGGGTCGAGCAGCCAGGCTGCCTTGCCGTTGCTGAGCTGGACCAGACCCGGGCGTGGGTAGAAAGTCCGCTCACGCACAAATTCCGTATCCAGCCCGAGTGTGGTAGCTTGTGACCATAGCGAAACTAGCTGAGCCAGTGCGGTATCCGGTCCAACCATTTGGGCTTCATGTACGGCGGATTCCGCACATTGGATTTCGGTCGAACTCAGGTCGACATGCAAATGTGTTTCAGTCATTTAGGATGAATGCTTACGAAAGAGAGTTGTGACCGCGACTTGGATCGGCTATTTTGGGAAAAAATCTGAGGCTCGTGAACTCGGTATTGTAGCCGCATATTAATAACGACGCCCACCAGCGAAGCAAGGGGTTTTGATGAAATACATCATTGTGGTACTTATTATGGCACTGTCTTGGCCCATGGGTCTGCACGCGCAGGATCCCGCTGAAGAGGTCGAGTCAGCTGAGGCAGCGCCAGTCGAAGAAGAGCGTCAGCGCCGCGCAGTTCGTCGCCTGGGCGATGTTGTAGGCGAAGGTGCAGACGAATGGTCGATGGAAATTCCAGACATGCCGGCCCAGCAGGTCGAAAGGCAGCCGGAAGTCAGTCTGCCGAACCCAGATCAGGATGCGCGGCTGCAGACGCTGTTGACCCGCAGAGCTTTCGTGCCCCAGGATCCCGAAATCCGTGCTGCGCTGGAAGCGCTGATGGATGAAGTCGAAGCGGATGCTGGCGAAGCCCTGGGCGCCGGAAACGTTGGTTTGGCTCAGCAGTTGGTCGCTGTCATCGCTGAGTTCTCTCCCGACAGGCCCGTCATCGCCAATGTGCGCGCCGAGATCACTCGGCGGGCGTCGGTTGCGCAGACACTTGTCGAAGCCGACGCGGCCCTGGCTGGCGGACTCCTTTTATTACCGCCTGGTCAAAGTGCTGTCGATTTGTATCTTCAGGTTCTTGCGCTTGAGGCCAATAATGAAAAGGCCCAGGCCGGTTTGGCCAATGTCCACCAGGCAGTATTGGCCGAAGCGCAGATTTTGGCCGAGGAGTTGGATTTCGAGGGCGCCGAAGGTCTATTGGCTCAAGCCGAGGATATTCATGACGCCCCGGAGGCCTTGAAGGAGGCTCGTGACAGTGTGCGGGAGGCTCTTGAGCTTTACCTCCAGCAACTGGATCGTGCCGTCCTTGCAGACATTGACGGTGGAAGCTTTGACGAAGCAGAGTTGGGCATCACTCAGCTGGTTGCGCTGGGCTATGAGCGCGACAGGCTTGAAGCCTTGCAGACGTCACTGATCGACGCCCGAATCTATGGCAGTTTCGAGCCCGGCCAGGTGTTTGCTGACTTGATGGATCGGATGAACCGGGAAGGGCCTACCATGGTGGTCATTCCGGCAGGCAGCTTCATGATGGGTTCCCCTGACAACGAAGACGACAGGTTCAGCAATGAGGGGCCGAGGCACCGCGTCACCTTTGAACGCGGTTTCGCCCTGGGCCGAACCGAAGTTTCGGTTGGCGAGTTCTCGGTGTTCATTCAGGATACAGGGTATCTAACCGACGCCGAACGATCCGGTTCCTCACGAATTTATGATCCCCGGTCTGGTCGGATGGATCGTCAGAACAATATCACTTGGCGCCAGGACTATGTCGGTGATCCCGCCGATGCCAACCTGCCAGTGGTGCATGTTTCCTGGAACGATGCGGCGGCTTTTGCCGAATGGCTTGGTGAACAAACCGGCCGCAAATATCGTTTGCCATCGGAGGCCGAATTTGAATACGCGCTACGTGCCGGTACCCAGTCGCGGTACTGGTGGGGCGAAGGCTCGCCGCGTAACGTAGTCGAAAACTTGACCGGAGATGGCGACATCTCGCCAACCAGCGCGCGCTGGAACGTGGCTTTTCGGCGATATAACGATGGTCACTGGGGTCCAGCCCCGGTCGGCTCTTTCGAGCCCAACCCCTTCGGGCTCTATGATATGTCTGGCAACGTGATGCAATGGACGAAAGACTGCTGGCACGACAGCTTCGTACGAGCCCCGGGCGACGGGTCCGCCTGGGTCAATCCAGGCTGTGACCGGCGCGTCATCAAGGGTGGGTCGTGGTCAAGCACGCCAGCTATGTCGCGGTCAGCCTTTCGCTTGTCCAGCACGGCCAGCAGTACCGATATGCGAGTTGGATTCCGTGTCGCACGTGATCTCTAGTATCCGAACACTAGTGACAAGCTGAGTGGCCAGATAGTGATGCGGGTATTGGCAAGGGGCAGGGCGTCAATCCTGCCCTTTTTTTGATGCTTCGAACGAGCGTCCTCATTTTCGGCCAAACAACTGGTTCAGCTTGCCTTCAGGCGCATCGGTGTAAAAAGACATTACAGCGATCATTGTGATCGCCAAGGAGACACCGATATGAAAACACTAAATGCGATGTTGCTGGCCCTTCTCTTTGGCTTGTCCTTCAACAGTCATGCCGATGAGCCCTGGTTCAGCCAGGCCGAACTGGACCAGATGCTGGCGCCTGTCGCGCTGTATCCGGACACCGTGTTGTCCCATGTCCTTATTTCGGCCACCTATCCACTGGAGGTCATCCAGGCAGCGCGCTGGTCGCGAGCCAACCCGGGCCTGAGCGGCGAAGACGCTGTGGCAGCCGTCGAGAAAATGGATTGGGATCCGAGCGTAATGGCATTGGTGGCTTTTCCCGAGTTGCTGAACCGTCTGGATGAGGATCTTGAGTGGACCCACCGTCTGGGCGATGCATTTCTGGTTCAGGAAGAACAGGTGGTCGAAACGATCCAGGCTCTGCGTGCTCGCGCGTACGCCAATGGCAATCTGAGGACCAATGAACACGTTCGGGTGGTTCGGGAAACCCAGTACATCTACATTGAGCCTGCCCGAACCCGCGTGGTTTATGTGCCGTATTATGACCCGCGCGTGGTCTATGGCCATTGGTGGTGGTCGGGCTATCCGCCAGTCTATTGGAGCCACCCGCCGCGTTACCGTCCAAGCGTGGCTTTCTATTGGGGTCCGGCTTATCGGGTCGCACCGGCCTTCTATTTTAGCTCGTTCCATTGGTCACGACGTCAAGTTGTGGTGGTCCACCATCACCATCACCATCATCACCAGCATCGCCATTTTCGCTCGGGCCGCGAAGTCGCGCGCTTCAGCGATGCACGCCATTGGCAGCATGACCCCCATCACCGTCGTGGCGTCAGCTATCACCAGGGTGTATCGGGTCAACGCTTGGTCCAGCAACGCAGCCGAAGCGATTCCGGCAGCGTCCGCGCCAGTGAACGCACAGCGCCGGTTCGTTCCGCCCAGCAGCGCAGCAACCAGCGCGACTGGGCCGCGCAGCGTCGTGAGAATATAGCGCTCGGCGGCACTGAACGCGCCCCGCAACCTGCGGCCCGCCGGGGTAGCAGCGAGCGCACAGCTCAACGCAGCCCCGAGCGGGCAGCCGCCCCTCGGGCTGAACGATCAGTTACCGGTGCATCCGGCCCGGGGCGCGCTCCTGCTGGTGAAGCCGGACCGCGCCAGGCAACGCCGAGCCGCGATGCGCGTCAAGTCCAGGAAAACCTGGCTGAACGTCAGCAGGCTAGGCGGAACGACAGAGCCGGACGTCAGACCGGCGAAGTCACAAGCCCGTCCCGCTCTGCTGCGCAGCCGCAGGCGCCAGTTCGCCAGCGTGAGGCCACGGGAACAGTAGCCCCTGCGCCGGAGCGGAGCCAGCGTCAGGCCACTCGTCCTGCGCCTGAACGGGCGCAGCCCAGCCAGCAAACTCCGGCGCGATTGGCCGCACCAGCAGCAAGACGGATTGAAGCGCCGGCAGCACGCCCGGCTCCTCCTGCCCGTCAGGCGCCCGCCAGAGCAGCACCCCAGCGCCAGGCGCCAGTACAGGCAGCGCCACAACGCCAAGCCCCG
>JBGTLI010000328.1:0-5326 GCA_041744195.1 Wenzhouxiangella sp.
AGCACCAGGTGCTTGCGCAGCAATTCTTCCTTGACCACGTCCAGTGGCGCGTATTTCAGGTCTACTGCGGCAAGGTCAACCAGTGCCATGCCGAAGTCTTCCGCTGCAATATGGGCGAAGCCCACTGCGTCTATGAGCTTCTCTCGCACGAGGTGGCTGGTAAAGGTCCGGCCTTTCTCCGCGGCCTTGGCCATGGCCTCAATAGCCTGCTCTTCAGCCATCAGGCCGGCATCGACCAGTTTGCGACCCAGGTTCGACAAGCGGATAGCGGGAGTGGATTGGGCGTACATCAGGAGGCTCTTGGTTTACTTAATGCCTGAATGCTAGCCCGGAAACCCCGAATTTGCAAAGGAATCGCTATGTTTCAAGACTTTCGTGTATTGATTCTAGGTATGCGCAGGACAAATAAAAGAAGGCGCCGTCCGGCTTTCATAAGCGGATACCATCGTGTGCTGCGCGCAGGAGTTCGTGTCAGCCAGCGAAAAAGCCGGTGGCCCAATCCGGTGGGTTCGGTCAGCAAACTCAGAACATGCGCCGCTTGGGCGCCATGATGAACTTCCTGGTCAACGACGACAGCGAAGCCCTCGTTGAAATCCAAACCGGAAAGATTTTTCCCCTGGATTGAATCCAGTGATTCAGTGCGCGCGTCGACGAGCTCAAGTTTCGATGCGCGCGACCGCAGCCGACTCGCGGCGACCAGGCGTGAACAGGCCGGACATTTCCCATCGTAGACGATTGTGACTCTCATCGGTCTGCAGCCGGGTCGAAACCCTGAGCTAGCGATCCCCCGCGCACGGTTTAGGCTCGGTCAGATCGACCGGCACGAAGTGAAACCAGGCGCGGAACCAGCGGGGATGCAGCAGGCGATCCATTTCGGTTTCAAGATCCTCGGGTGTAAGGTCGGTGTGTACCTCGCCGTTCAAGCGGTAGCTTACACGTGCGTTCGGCCCAGCGCGTTCAAGGCGGTTGAGGAAGTCATAGTAAACTAGGCGCAGGTCGTTGGACTGGATGTAAACGAAGTAGGGCACGCCCTGGCTTCCTGTGATCTCCACCAAGTCCTCCAGGTAGGTGAACGGCCCGGGCGGGTCAGGGAATACCAGGTGGTTGCTGACCCCGCCTTCCAGCCTGAGATTGGCGAACATGTTGAATGACTGGGCAGTCTTCAGGCCCAGGTAAGGCGTGGCGCCGTTGAACATATACAGGGCGACCAGTACAGGAACCCAGTAAGGTCTGAACGGCAAAACGGGGCCGCTCTTGTAGCGTTGGTCTTCCGGGTAGACATGGGGGCGGTCCAGTTCCTCGCGCCCGAAGCGCAACACCAGAAAGGCGAATGGTGTAATCAGTGCCAGCCAGCCCAGCGCCACGGCTTCCAGCATGCCCAGCCAAGCGTAGCCAACCAGGACCCCCAACACGATTCCAATCATCGCCAGCCCGCCCGGCGAGCGCAGCCTTCCTAACCAGTGGATCACCCGGGGTTCCTCGGCCATGCGCAGGTGGGCCCAGGGCGGCAGAAAAAGGCAGTGCAGGGCGATCGTCAGGGTCGAAAAGGTTGGATAGAACTCAAAGCCGCTTAGCGCCAGCACGGCGTGAAAGCTGATCCCGAAGAAAATGCCCAGGTGGCGGGTGGCGCGGATCAGTAGCAGCAGCACAATCGCCGCCTCGAAGATGAAGGTGGCCCAGATGCCCGTGATTTCGATGAACAGGTTGTGGGTGATGAATGCCGGGAACGGCATCATTTGCCACAGCGCCCCGGCGCAGCTCACTTCCGGGTCGAGGAAACCAGTATTGATTTTGTGCAGGACGCCGTAGAAATACATCCCCACCAGAAGCCAGCGCCCGGCCATCGCTACTCGTCCAAGAAAGTGCGCCCAGGACGCCTGTCGAACCGCAGTGTCGACGGCAGCGGCCAGCATCCCCAGCAACAGGAAGTTCTTTAGCATGGTGTGGTTGGAGAATACCGGTGCCTGGAGCACGGCATCGGTCACCAGGGCCCCAATCAGGATCACCAGAGGCGTCCGAGCCAGGGGAAACAGTGCCAGAGTCAGCCCGGCAATGCCGATCAGATGGGTGCTGGGGTAGGCGGGCGTGGGATACCATAGCGCATAGAACCAGTGAAAGACCGCGAAAAATCCCAAAGTGAACAGGAAAAAGCCATGGGGCGCGGCTTGGAAGTCTTCAGGGGCCAGGTCCAGAGACCATGGGCGATAACGTTCGGCTTGGGATGGTTCGATTTTTGGAGTCAGATGCATGCCAATGTTCCGCAAGTCATCAGGCTAAAAAAAACCCCCGCGCAGGGCGGGGGTTTCCAGAATGGCTCAGCTAAAGGATCTGGGCAAATAATTAAGGAGCAGCAGCGGCTCGGCACTCAGCTGGCAGCTGATTGTTGGGGATACCACCCCCTGCGCAGGTCCACTGGACGTTGTCGTTCGTAGTGGCCTGTAAAGGGGTAAAAGTCAGGTTGTTGCCCGCCGCAGCAGGGACAAGCACTGGAATGGTGATAATGCCGTTACCGTCAATAGCTACTGCCCCGCAATTAGTGGTCGCCACAGGAGCTGTGTACTGCGCAGCGGCAGGTGCTCCAATAGCAGGCACTGTCGTTCCATTCGAGGATGCCGTTTCGGTCACGAATGTTTTGGCACCTCCAGCGATGCTGACGCACTCCGAAATTTGCGCTCGTACGGTGTAATCCTGATAAGCCGGAATGGCAATGGCCATCAGGATGGCGAGGATGGCGATCACGATCATCAGCTCGATGAGCGTGAAGCCGGATTGTTTGCGGATGTTGTTCATTTGATGCTCCTACGGTTTTGATGGAAAAACTTGACCAAAATGGCCGGGGAGCATGTACTCCCTTGTCATGGATTACGCAAATTTCGTGCCATGCTGATCGGGGGTGTGGATGGTGTCCGTGCATCCAGATTCGCATTCAGGTTTGATACCGAACCGAATGACCGTGCCTGAAGGGAAAGGCGGGCTTGCATGTGACCTAGATTGTCACAATGTGACGCATATAGGCAGTTTTTTAGCTCAAATTGAGACAGAGAAGGCTTGAGGTGCTGCTTCAAAAACCGACAATTTGGTTAATTTCCAGACAGTTATTTTCATTGACTATCAGTATGCAATTTACGGGCCATACTCGCTTTAATTCGGGCTAGGCTTGTGCTTTAGTTGCGATTTATATGATGCACATCACGGTTTTTTTGATTAAATTAGCTGCGTTCTGGCCGAGTGGTGTCCGAATTGGTCAAAAATTTACCGCTTTTTTGCCTTGCCGGCGCTCATGCTCTGGCTATTCAGTCAACCAGCCGATTTCTCGCAGCGTCTTAGAGCCAAGTGAGGCTTGATTCAGGTGTTGGATTTCTTTTGCCACACCTGGAGCCAGTGGTGTTTGCATTGCCATCAGCTCTCCAGCGGGTTGGGGATAGGGTGGCAGCCGGTGGGGTTCGACGTAACCGGCCGGATAGGTCGGGCGCTGGGTGCCGGGGTCGTACAGGTCGGTGGCGCCAACAGTGTGCAGCAGTTCGTGAGCGAGGATCACGTTGTTGTAGTCGGTCATTCGGTCATCGGCAATCTGGCTGACCAGGGCCAGGCGCGGACGCGGCATGCCGACCGAGTACATTCGGAACGGGGGTTCGTCTGCGCCCTGGAAGCGGGCCAGGATGATGATGTCGGGGTCGAGGCCCTGCAGGTCGAACCGAACCAGCCACCAGCGCATGTCGATCGCCCAAAGCAGGCGATCGAGCAGGTTGGCGTCCAGTCGCGGGGTGCGTGGTGCGGTTCGGATCGGTTTGGCCAGTTGAAAGACGAAAGGCTGGTCCAGGCCCAGATCGTTGTCGCGGGCGTGGGTGGCCATGAAATGCTCGACCTCGGTGAAGGCGCTGACTTCGAGGCCTTGTAACCACTCATCTACAGCCTCTGTGTTGTTGACGTTATAAGGATAGACGCCAACGATCAGAGGCCGATCCCATTGTGGCCGCGGATCACGTTCGAACAGCGTCCAGACCGCCAACGGCGCGAGGATCAGCATAAGGATAAGAATTCGGATTTGTTTGCCAGCACCCATGAGTTTAGAGACTGCCGGGTTGGAAAAAGGTGCTGGGGTGGGTACAAAGAGTGGGGGAGTTTGGTGGGATAGGGCGCATTGGGAAAGGGGAAAGGGGAAAGGGGACCCGGGTTTGTTAAGTTCGTTGGGCGATTCTTTGCATGCGGATTAGCAGGGCGGCGGATGGTGTGACTTTGCCGGATTGGTAGGTTGAGAGTCGGCTGGGGGAGGTGCCGATGCGTTCGGCGAAGTCGCGGGCTGTCAGGCCACTTCTTGCCAGGCAGTGCCGTACTTGTTGTGCGACCTGGTCGCGTTCGGTTTGCTCGGCCAGGGCCCGAGCGCGTGCGATGCAGCGTTCCATGAGTTCAGCCACGCCGTAGGGTCGGTTGGCCTGCAGTGCCGACTCGACGCGCCTGGCGACTGGTCCCCAGGGGTCGTCCCGGATGGCCCGGTCGAGTTTGCGCCAGTGTTGCAGGCTGCCTCGTTCGAGGGCGGCCAGCACACCCTCGACGGGCCATTGTTCGACGGGTGCGGCGGGGGTCACGTCCAGGTTTCGGAATTGGAGGGTCATTGCATTTCCATCATTTTGTCGGCGATTGTTTTGCAAATGGCGACGGTTTCGCTCCACTCATGCCAACGTTCGGAAAGCCCCTTGTAGTGGGAAAGTTCGCGGGTTACGCGGGAATCGGCCGGTTGCGGACTTGAGAGCTGACGTGTGCATTGGCTTGCGACACCGTCTCCGCCACGGTGCTGGTCGGCATAGTAGTCGTCGATGCTTGCAATGACGGCCGCAGCATGATCGATACCAGTCGCGTCGGCGAGCGCTGCGACATCCAGATAATCCCGTGTCTGGTTTCTGACGACCATCAGGAATGCCTTGACGCGGATTGTTTCGTCCAGTGTCGGGACCTGGAGAGAATCGCCAGTGGCTAATTGGATCACCGAGGTTTCAAGGGGCGTTTTGCGGATCAGTTGCCGGACACCGGCCTCTATATCACCCAGGGCGCCGAGAATGATTTTGCCAGGCCGTACCCGGTTGGTTACCCAGCCTTCGGTCGCCTCGAGTGCTTCCAGGACCACTTCAAATCGCTCGGCAAGATCGGCAAGCACGTGATCATGGTCGGTGGATTCTCGGTGACCGGCATAGAGCGCAGCCGCTGAACCGCCGACAAGTACCGCGTCCGGGACGGCCCGCTGCAGCTTGGCTGCTGAGGCCAGCACCCTTTCAAGGTGGGGTGATGGTTGGGGAAATGGCGGCTGGTTGGTCATGGCTATTCTACGGTC
>JBGTLI010000329.1:0-18674 GCA_041744195.1 Wenzhouxiangella sp.
TGGCGCCCAGGCACTGGCCGGCACTGTTCTTGCCTACCCCCTCACCCAACTGACCCTGGGCCTCGGTTCCCTGGCAGGGATCGGCGGCGGGGTCGCCCTGTCGATCGCCATCGGCCGTGGCGATCGTGAACTGATGCGCCGCCTGCCCGGCACGGCCCTGGCCATTGCCGCGGTGCTGTCGTTGTTCTACGCGGCTGCCGGCGGCGTTTTTGCCGAGACCCTGGTTCGCGGCATGGGCGCGCGCGATGAGCTGGTCCCCATCGCCGCCAGCTACCTGCGTGCGTCTGCCCTGGGGGGCATTGGCGCCATTGGCGGCATGACCTTGAACATGCTGCTTCGCGGCGAAGGCAAGATGAAGCTCGCGGCCGGCTACATGGCCATCGGGCTGATCGCCAACATCATCCTCACGCCGATCTTCATCGGCTTGTTTGACTGGGGTGTGGCCGGCGCAGCCTGGGCGACAAACATCGGTGGCGTGATTGGTGGCTGGCTGGTCTGGCGGCGCTTCGCGCTTGGGCGCGCCAGCTACCCGGTCGATCCGCGATACTTTGGCCTGCATAGCGTGCTGCGCAAGCGAATCATCAAACTGGGCACGCCAGCCATGATCATGAGTTCCATGGGCCTGGTCCAGGCAATCGTTGTGTTCAACATGCTGGCGCGGATCGGCGACGAAGCGGACATCGCTTTTTTCGGGGCATCGTGGCGGGTACTGATCTTCATGCTGACGCCTCTTTTCGGCCTGATGCGCGCCTTCCAGCCGGTCGCTGGCATCAATTACGGCGCCGGCCAGTGGCAGCGGGTTCGCCGGAGCTACTGGACCTTTGTCAGCGCAGGCGCGCTGATCATGGTTCCCATCTGGGCATTGATGACCGGGTTTCCCGAACAGACCCTGGCCTTGATGCTGCCCGACATGCAGTTTCTGGCCGGCGACCTGCATCATTTTCGGGTGCTGCTGTTGGTCCTGCCCGTCCTGCCGCTGGTGTTCACCACCCTGGCGCTACTGCCGGCGATCGAGCAGCCGGCCAAGGCGACCATGGTTTCGGTGTCACGCCAATTGCTGCTTTACGTGCCGGTCATGCTGCTTCTGCCGCGCCTGATCGGCGTGTCCGGGATCTACTACGGGGCAACCGCCATCGACCTGCTGTGTACCCTGTGGTTGCTGTTGATCGTCCTGACTGTCTTCAAGCGATTTGAGAGCAACAAGCAAAGCCACTGATCTTTCAAAGCCCGCTTTTTACTCTTTAGCCCTTGCTGGCGTCGCGCAGGATTTCAAATCGGGTGACGAATCGGCCGCTGTCGTCCTCGCCGCGTTTGCCCGGCTCGGCTGCTTTGTGACGCCCGACGTATTTCATGTCCTTCGACGGTGGCGTGCGATAGACCAGCAAGGCGTTCTTGCATTCGCCCAAGGCCTCGTTCAGGAGCAGCGTAAACCAGGGTCGGTCGTCGGTCTCGACGACGGTGACCGGAATGGTGCGCCGACGAGTGTCGTCCAGGTCGGTGATTGCCCCCGGGTAGAACGTCGACCGGCCACGCCGGTCCAGAGTCAGCCCTGAGCTAAGCCCGGCACACATTTCCTCGGCCCGCTTCAGGGTGTTGGAGGAGAATGTTTCGAATGGATCCTTGTCATCGTCGGACATCGCACACCTTGCAAGGTATTCTGCTAATCGCCCATTATAGACCCCCGGGTGGCGATTGTTATACGGATCAGTTCGACAGGAAGACTCGGTGCGGGGTACCGCCCTTCACCAACGATTGACTGCTGACACCCGACAATGGCAGCCATGAGATTTCGAAAGGAAGTCGCCATTGTCATTCTCGCAACAACCGTCGCCGCCATTGTCGTGGGCTGCATTGCGCGCGGAGGTGACATGAGCGCCGAGTTGAATGCGAATCTCTACCACCAGTCCCTGGAACAGCTTGAAGGCGACCGGACTCGTGTCAACCTGGGTATCGCCCGTTTCACCCACGCTTTCGAGGATCTCACTGCCGCGGACCTTGAACAGCGACTGACTGATCTTTATGCCGATGTGGTGTTCTTCAACGACACTATCCACACCTTTCACCGCCGCGACGACCTGATAACCTACCTGCTCGGAACCGGGGCGGCACTTGAACACAGCCATGTCGAGATTGATCAAGTGATCCAGGATGGCGGAGATGTCTTCGTGCGCTGGACCATGGATTTTCAGACGCGGGCCGCCGGTCGCTCCATTCACTCAAAGTCAATCGGCATGACCCATTTGAGATTCAATTCCCAAGGCCAGGCAGTCCTTCACCAGGATTTCTGGGACAGCGGACACGCCTTATACGCGCATTTGCCCGTAATTGGCTTTGCCATTCGCAGCGCTCGCAAGCGCATGCAAAATCCCTGATCCACACAATGCCCGGGCTGAGCATGGCTGCCGGAGTGGCAACCACGCTCAGTCGGCTCCGCATCCACGGACGACGCGCCGCGACCTCAGTCCAGCGACCACAGCCGAGTGAACTCCGGCACCGTCATTCGGGCCAATGACTCGGATTCAGCACAGGTGTCGATGATGGTCCTGGCCTGGCGGGCAGACAATTGCCCCCGAACTGCGCGCTCGAACTTGTCTTCCAGCAGCGGAATACCCTCGTCGCGCCGACGACGGTGACCGACCGGGTAATCGATCGATACCTTGTCCGTGCTTGAACCGTCCTTGAAAAACACCTGAACGGAGTTGCCAATGGCACGCTTGTCCGCATCGAAATACTCTTCGGTAAAGCGCGGATTTTCCTTGACCGTCATCAAAGATCGGAGCGCGTCGATGCGCGGATCGGCGGCGACCGAATCGGCGTAGGAATCGGCGGTCAACTGGCCAAAGATCAACGGAATGGCAACCATGTACTGCAGGCAATGGTCACGGTCAGCATAGTTGTCGAGCGGGCCGGTCTTGTCGATGATCCGAACCGCCGCCTCCTGGGTTTCAAGTTCGATCCGTTCGACCTGGTCCAACCGGTCCTTGACCTCTCCATGCAGTTTCAGCGCGCATTCGACCGCAGTCTGGGCATGGAACTCGGCCGGAAAGGCAATCTTGAACAGGATATTCTCCATCACGTAGCTTTCAAGCCCACGTTCCAGCACTACCTCCTGGCCCTTGAACAACACATCCTGAAAGCCCCAGCCCCGGGCCGTCAGGGCCGACGGGTAGCCGATTTCGCCCTTCATCGTCAACAGTGCAAGCTGGACCGCCCGACGACAGGCGTCACCGGCCGCCCAACTCTTGCGTGAACCGGTGTTGGGAGCGTGCCGGTAGGTTCTGAGTGCGCCACCGTCGATCCATGCTTGGCTGAGCGCATTGACCACATCCTCGCGCGTGCCTCCCAGCATCTGGGTGACAACGGCTGTGGAGGCCACGCGCACCAGCAGGACATGATCCAGCCCGACCCGGTTGAAGGAGTTTTTCAAAGCCAGCACGCCCTGGATTTCATGCGCCTTAATCATGGCTTGCAGCACATCGGCCATGCTCAACTCCTCACGGCCGGCCGCACGGTTGGTGCGCGACACGTAATCGGCCACGGCGAGAATGGCGCCTAAATTGTCGGACGGATGGCCCCACTCGGCAGCCAGCCAGGTGTCGTTGAAGTCCAGGTAGCGAACCAGCACGCCGATATTGAATGCCGCCTGTACCGGATCCAGGCGATGCGAGGTGCCCGGCACGCGAGCGCCATCTTCCAGCGTCAGACCAGGAACGACCGGTCCGAGCAACTTGACGCATTCCGGAAATTTCAGCGCCAGCAGGCCACAGGCCAGGGAATCCTTCAGGCAGTAATGGGCGGTCTGCCAGGCTTCCGGGGAATCAATCTCGGCCGTGCAGACATAGTTGGCAATTTCCTGCAGCAGGGAATCGGCTTCGGGGCGCTGGGCCGCGCGGATATCAATATCGCCACTCATTGGTTCGGATCCTTGGTGAAATTGGAGGTAAAAACAAAGCCGCACATTGTACCGTAGCCTGGGACGCGCGCCGAATAGAAAGCGCCGACCCGATCTGAAAATCCGGTTTACCACCGGTGTCGCTGTTTGACTGATCGCAAGTTCCCCGCCTTATCGAGTTGATAAAGTAATCTGACCCAGTTGCTGAATGGAGCGATCAATGGATTTCCTGAGAACCTCTGTAGTTATCGCCATCGACGATGCCGGCAATGCCGGACGGGCGCTGGATTACGGGCTGACACTGGCCGAGGCGCTGAAACTGCCTGTCCGGCTGGTTCATGTGGCGAACGTCCGCGACCTGCAGTCGGCTGGCGTCCGCCGAATTGACCTGAGCAAGATCGAGCAAGCCGCCGACGGCATCCCGGAACTCGAAATTGCGGCGGGCCTGCTTGACAAGGCCCTGGCGCGGGCCGGCCAACGCCAAGTCGACATCGAGCCTGTTTTGCTGGGCGGTGATCCGGCCGACGCCTTGCTGCGCTACCTGAACGAGTGCGACCAGCCCATGCTGATCATGGGCCGGCGCGGCCAGAGCCGGATCCAGGCGCTGTTGCTGGGCAGTGTCAGCGACAAGGTGGTGCGCCACGCCACATGCCCGGTGATCGTTGTGTCCTGATACTGCCCAATAGCGCTAACCGTAGAGGTCGAGCAGCGCACCAAGGCGCTCATCCACCCATTCGCTGACCGGTGTCAGCCTGATACCCAGCCGCTGTTCGAGGCGATCGGTGTCCACCAGCGGTCCGTCTCCCGGCAACTGCTCTATTCCCGCGTACAACGCCGACAAGGCCCGGCCGACCTGGGCACTGCCTGACATGTGGCTCAGGGTATCGGCAAAGTCATCAATTGACTGCGGCGCGAAATGGACCTCACGCCCGTAAACCCCGGCCAGCAGACGGCACAATTCCGGGCCGGTCAACGGCTCGGGGCTGGCGATATCGATCACCTCGCCGACGACATCGGCCTGCATGCAGGCCACCGCGATCCGGCCCTGATCTTCTGTCGAGGTCCAGTTCAAGCGCCGCTTGACGCTGAGTGGAGGATAGCTCAGCCGTCCATAGTCGCGGATTTCACGAATGATGTGCGGCCAAACGAGATTGGCCAGGTACAGCGTCGGACGCAAAACAACAGCATCGACCCTGCTGCTCAGAAAGGCCTGACTCACCATGCGCATGCCGCTGACGAAATCCCCGGCGGGCATGTCGTCGCCACAGTATCCGCCGGTCGTGAAAACCAGGCGCTTGAGACGAGTCTGTTCGGCGGCGTTGATGACATTGCCAATGATGGCCGGGGCGAGCGCGGCGTCCGGCAGAATCGGCAGGTGAAAGAACACCGCGTCCACCCCGTCCATCGCCTCGCGGACCGCTTCCGGGTTGACCAGATCGGCCTCGACGATATCGACCCGGGAAGAAAGCTTTTCGGCGGCGTCATCGGGCGCGCGGGTCGCGGCCCGGACCGCAAGGCCTGACTCCAGCGCGGCATCCACAACCGGATGACCCTGGGTTCCTGTGGCGCCGAAAACGAGCAAACTGTCAATCGTCATGCCCTTCATGCTCCGCAACTGGATGTGGCCTTCAGAGTACCCCGAAATTGCAGGTTCAACAAAGCCGACCCGTAATGATGCGATATGATCAACAGGGCTATGAATGAATCAGATTCCATGATGAACCAACGTCGCCGGCCGCCAGAGGTTTTGCCTGCCGTCCGACCCGGCCTCCTGACTTTCGGCCTGCTTCTGGCCGTACTCGGCCTGAGCGCGTGTCAGCCGGCTGAAGACACGCCAGAGCCAGCCCCGCCCGAGGTGACCGATGCCGATGACTGGCGCGACGATCTGCGCCAGCGCCAGCCTGACAATCCCTTGCTGGATGCCTACCTGACACCGCCGTTTCATCGCATTGACCGTGCGCACTTTCTGCCCGCCCTTGATGCTGCTATCGAAGACAATCGCGCCCGGGTCGATGCCATCATCGACAACACCGACCTGGCCGGCTTTGCCAACACCATTGAAGCTCTGGAGGCTGCGGGCGCCGATCTGTCACGTCTTGCCGCCACCCTGCACGGCCTGATCCAGGTACGCCACCAGCCGGAATGGCTTGATATGGCCCGGGAGTTTTCGACCCGGCTGAGAGCCCATGTCGATACAGTACGCTCGGACAGCGCCTTGTTCGAACGGGTCGAAACCGTGGCCAAAGCCCGTGATCGTCTGACTGATCCGGAGCAGCGACGCCTGCTTGATGAAACCCGTCGCAGCATGCTCCGCGCCGGAGCCGGATTGACGGCCGACGATCAGACCCGCCTGATGGCCATCAACCAGGAACTGGCCGAACTGGCCGCCCTGTTTCGCGCCAACCTTCAACATGAGACCCAGCGCTTCGAATTGGTTATCGACGACCCCGCCCGGCTCGAAGGCTTGCCGGAGGCGGTTATTGTTCGAGCCGCCCGCGATGCCCTGGATCGGGGCCATGCTGAAGGTTGGGTTTTCACCCTCAATGGCCACAGCCTGTTTCCGTTTCTGCGCCACAGCCGGGAAAGGGAGTTACGCAAAACGCTCTACCAGGCCTGGCAACGCCGAGCCAGCGGCATGCGATACGGACAGCAGCGGGACAATGGCGACCTGGTCCGGCGGATCGTCGGGCTCCGCGCCGAGCGTGCGGCTTTGCTCGGCTACCGTCATCACCAGGATTTGGTGATGGACGACAGCACCATTGGAAGTCTGGATTTAATTGCCGGACTGCTGGACCAACTGCAGACGGCGGCCCGCGACGCCGCCGATATCGAGCTGGAAGCGGTCCGGGCCGCCATGGCGGCCGACGGCATCAATGATCAGCCTGAGCCCTGGGACTGGTGGTACTACGCTGAACGAATCCATGAACAGCAACTCAGCCTGGACGAATCCGATATCCGGCAATGGTTCGCCCTCGAACAGGTGCGCGATGGCGCATTCGCCCTGGCCAATCGGCTTTGGGGCATCTCCTTTCATAAGCGAGGTGACTTGCCGCTATGGGACCCCCAGGTCCAGGGCTTCGAGGTCCGTGATGCTGATGGGGAAGACCTGGGCGTGCTCTACCTGGATTACCCGCACAACGAAGGCAAGGCTGGTGGGGCCTGGATGTCGACTTACCAGAATCAGCACTACAGCGATGGCGAGCGCGTAGGCGCCGTGGCCGCCAATGTCGCCAACTTTCCCCCGGCAACCGCCGGCAACCCCATCCTGCTGGGGCCTGACGAAGTCCAGACCCTGTTTCACGAATTCGGCCACGCTCTGCACACGCTTTTGTCCGACGTCCGCTACCGCTCGCTTTCAGGCGCACAGGTCCCGGCCGATTTCGTCGAATTTCCGGCGCTGCTGCTTGAGCGCTGGTCGTTGAAGCCGGAAGTGCTCCGACTGTATGCATTTCATTTCGAAACCGGGGCGCTGATCGACGAGCCGCGCATCCAGGCCCTGCAGCAAACCCGACAACTGCTGGCCGGCTTGCATACCCTTGAGCAAATTGCCGCTACTCGAATCGATCTGGCCTGGCATCAATTGCAAGTTGGCGAGGATATTGGCCTTGCGGCCATGGAGGAGCGAATCAAGCGGGAAATGGACCTGCCGCCGCTGCTGTCCCCAAGGCATCAATTCAATGGCTACGAAAGCCTGTTTGCCGGTAGCCGCGGCGGACAGGATTATCGCCGTCTGTGGGCGGAACTGCTCGCCGCCGATGCCTTCGCCGCGTTCGAGCAGACCGGTCTGATGAATCGTGAACTGGCAGTGCGGCTACGCGATGAAATCCTGTCACGCGGCAATGCGCGCGAACCGATGGCATCCTGGAACGCGTTCCGTGACCGTGAACCCGATATAGCTCACCTGTTGCGCGAACGCGGGCTGGTCGATCACGAAAACGCCACGCCCCGATAAACTGATCCAGAGGCTCCCGCCGGGCATCTACACACCGGGGAAGCTGCCACCGCCGGCGCCGGGCAGGCGTTTCATCAGCTTGGCCATTGAGCTCTTGTTGCCCACTTTCTTCATCATCTTCTGCATTTGCTTGTGCTGTTTGATCAGGCGGTTGACGTCCTGGATCTGTACACCGGAGCCGGCGGCGATCCGCCGCTTGCGTGAGCCCTTGATGATGTCGGGGTAACGACGTTCCTTGGGCGTCATCGAATTGACCATGGCGATCATCCGGCGGGTCTGGCGGTCGTCCATCTGGGCCTTGGCCGCTTCGGGCACCCGACCCATCCCCGGCAACTTGTCCATCAGCGAACCCAGTCCGCCCAGATTTTCCATTTGCTTGAGCTGATCGCGCAGGTCGTCCATGCCAAACCGGCGCGAACCCTTGCCGACCTTGGCCGCCAGTTTGCGTGCCTGTTTCTGATCGACTTTGCGCTCAACCTCCTCGACCAGGCTTAGCACATCCCCCATGCCGAGGATCCGTGAAGCCAGCCGATCAGGATGAAACGGCTCCAGCCCGTCGAGTTTCTCTCCGGTCCCCAGGAACTTGATCGGGGCACCGGTGATCTGTCGCACCGACAGGGCGGCGCCGCCGCGAGCGTCGCCGTCGGTCTTGGTCAACACGACGCCGGTCAGAGGAAGGGCCTCGTGGAAAGCCCGGGCGGTGTTGGCCGCGTCCTGACCGGTCATGCTGTCAACCACAAACAGGACTTCAGTCGCATTGACGGCCTGGTGAACGCGGCGAATCTCTTCCATCATCGCCTCGTCCACCGCCAGCCGCCCGGCGGTGTCGAGAATCAGGACATCGGCAAAGCTGCGCCTGGCCCGCTCCAGCGATTCCTCGGCGATACGGACAGCATTGTCGGTGCTCTCGGCGCGAAAAAAGCCGGCGTTGACCTGGCCGGCCAGGGTTTCGAGCTGATCGATCGCGGCTGGCCGATAAATATCACAACTGGCAAGCAGCACCTTTTTCTTGTGGCGCTCCTGGATCAGGCGCGCCAGCTTGCCCGCAGTAGTAGTCTTGCCCGCGCCCTGCAAGCCGGCCAACAGAATCACGACCGGCGGCGCCTGGTCAAGTTTGAGCGACGCCTGGTCACCGCCAAGGACACGCTTGAGTTCCTCGTGAACCACCTTGACCAGCGCCTCGCCCGGCTTGAGGCTGCCAACGACTTCCTGGCCAATGGCCCGCTGCGCGGTTTCGGCGATGAAGTCCTTGACCACCGGCAAGGCCACATCGGCTTCGAGCAGGGCGATACGCACCTCGCGCATCGCCTCACGGATATTGTCCTCGCTCAGCCGCCCACGACCGCGGAGGCGATCAAGGGAACCGGTCAATCGCTTGCTTAGTTGATCAAACATCTTTAGAAATACTGCTTTGTCTTGGGGTTGGACGAATGTGTCATTATACTGGCACTCTGTCCTACTCCAAACAAGCAGGCTGCTTTTCGTGCAAGCGGTTTCCCTGATCTCCCTGTTGACCGGGATGGCTTATCTCGGCGCCGGGTCCTGCCTGGCCTTCGGCTTCTATCATTCCCGGGCCTCCGTGCGGCACACGGGGGCGGCGCTGGCCGTGCTGGCAGCCCTTGGTCATGCCGGTGTCGTCTGGATTTACATGACGACCCAGCTCGGGTGGGACGTCAATTTCATCAACACCCTGTCACTGGCCTCGCTGATGATCGTGCTGGTGCTGCTGATCAGCGCGCTGAGCTCGCCCATGCTGGAGGCCGGAGTCATTGCCTTTCCCGGCGCCGCCTTGTGCGTCTGGCTGCAATGGCTCGCCCAGCCGGCGCCCCTGATTCTGACCCAGCTCTCGCCGGTACTGGAAATTCACGTATTCAGTTCGCTTCTGGCCTACAGTCTGCTCAGCATCGCGGCCATCAACGCCATTTTGCTGGCGGTTCAGGAGTACCTGCTGCGACATCCGCGTCCGTTGCGCCAACTGGAACTGCTGCCACCGCTGACCGTACTTGAGAAACTGATGTTTCGGCTGATTGGCAGCGGCTGGCTGGTTTTGAGCCTGAGCCTGCTGACCGGGCTGATGTTCGTTGATGACCTGATGGCCCAGCACCTGGTTCACAAGACAGTGCTGTCGATCCTGTCCTGGATTTTGTTCGGTTTGTTACTGGGCGGTCGCTGGTGGTTTGGCTGGAGAGGTCGGCGAGCGGTCAACTGGACGCTGATTGCCATGTTCGTCCTCGGCCTGGCCTATTTCGGCAGCAAGCTGGTGCTGGAAGTCATTCTTGATCGAACCTGGACCGCAGAATCCACCGCTGCCGTTGCATCGTCGTTTCATGGTTGAAGAGATCCCACTGTTCACCCTGTTCGGTTTGCTGGGCGTGCTGATCGTTTTATCGGCTTTTTTCTCCAGCTCGGAGACCGGGCTGGTCGCCCTCAATCGCTATCGATTGCGCCACCAGGCCCAAAGTGGTCATCGCGGCGCCCGGCTGGCCCAGAACCTTCTGGCCAAGCCTGACCGCATGTTCGGCCTGATCCTGCTGGGCAACAATCTGGTCAATATTCTCGCCGCCTCCATCTCGACGGTCATCGCCT
This sequence comes from Wenzhouxiangella sp., assembly GCA_041744195.1. Lineage (GTDB taxonomy): Bacteria > Pseudomonadota > Gammaproteobacteria > Xanthomonadales > Wenzhouxiangellaceae > Wenzhouxiangella. The sequence goes on from JBGTLI010000329.1 coordinate 10,431, forward strand.
TGCGACTGCTTGGCGACGCTGGCATCTGGGTGTCCACGCTGGTCCTGACAGCCGTCATCCTGATATTCGCAGAGCTCGCCCCCAAGACCCTGGCCGCAATGTATCCCGACCGGATCGCCTACCCGGCCAGCTATATCCTGACGCCCCTGCTGAAGCTCCTGTATCCGGTCGTTTGGCTAATCAATGTGATGGCCAACGTTCTGCTTCGCCCGTTCGGCGTGGGCAAAGTGGGTATGCACAGCGATGCCCTCAGTCGCGACGAGTTGCGTACCCTGGTCAAGGAAGGCGGGCGTCACATCTCGCTCGACCATCAGCAGATGCTGATCAACATTCTCGACCTTGAGCATGGCACCGTCGATGACGTGATGGTGCCGCGCCAGGACATCGTCGGGATTGATCTGGACGCTGAATGGGAAGACGTGTTGCAGTCCCTCACTCAGACCTTTTACACCCGTATGCCGGTCTGGCGGGGCGATCTGGACAACATCGTCGGATTGCTGCACTTCCGCACCATCCTGACCAAACTGGCGCAGAACCGGCTCAACCCGGACGCCCTGCTCAAGGCCGTCCGTGCGCCGTATTTCATCCCCGAAGGTACTGCCCTCACCCAGCAGTTGCTGGAATTCCAGGCCCGTGAGCGCCGGATGGGGCTGGTGGTCGACGAATACGGCGACATTCAAGGACTGGTGACGCTCGACGACATCCTTGAAGAAATCGTTGGCGAATACACCACCGAGGGCGGCGCCCGACAAAAGCTGGTTCGCAAACAGGAAAATGGCACTTTCATCGTTGATGGCGGCGCCACCATTCGCATGCTCAATCGTCGCCTGGAATGGCGCCTGCCCACCACCGGCGCAAAAACGCTCAATGGCCTGATTCTCGAACAACTGGAGTCCATCCCCGACGGCCGAACGAGCCTGCGCATCGGCGATTTGACCTTCACGATCGTCGACATGGTCGACAAGCGCATCCGCAAGGTTCTGGTCAAGCCCATGGCCAAGGACGACGACTGAGCACGAAAGTCGGCCAGTCCGTGTGTTTGCCCCGATCTATTCCGTAATCGCCATCAACTGGCTGATCAATTGCGGCCAGTCGATCAGCCGGCGATGGCCGATCACGTCCAGGCGTGGCAGGGCCCGACCTTCGACGATATAGAAGCCTCCGGATTCATGCGGCGCGACGCCGTCTATGTGGCAAATATTATTGGACAAACGGCAGGCCAGCCCGGCACGGCGGTAGGGAAAATCGTCGAAGACCCGCAAGACGGTGCTGGTCAGCAACCCGGCGCCCGCGCCACCGAGACTTGCCAGGTCATCGACTGCCCGCTGACTGATTCGTCGTCGACGGGCATCGTCATGAGTAAACACCCGGGCATCCATGGCCACAGGACGCCAGTCCAGCAGACGCAGATCTCGGGCCCAGCCAGACATTTTTCCTTCCATTCGGCCGAAATTGAAAGCGCCGGTCAGTTCGAGCAGGTCGAGTCGGGAGAATTCAACCTCGGCCGACAGCGCCGGCAAGGTGCCAAACGGCCGCTCGACGGCCAGATCCTCAATCCGGATTGTGCCCGAAAATGCCTGCATGTCGATCCCGCCAGTGAAGCTCAAACGATCGTCATCAAAGACAATCCCTGGAAACTCCCCGGACAGCGTGCCACCGAATTCGGGCAGTTCCAGTTGGCGGGTCAGACCAGTCAGGCTGAGGGGCTCGATGCGGGCATCAAGAACCAGGCCTTCTTCCTGATCGGGATTCCAGACCAGGCGATCGACCACAAAAGCGCCGTCGAGCAATGGCAGCTTCAGGGGCTCAACGAGTCTGGCGCCGCCGGTCCCGGTGACCAGGCGCAAAGTGGACGGACCGAACGAAAGACCATAAAGCCCCATGCCCTGCCAACCCAGATCCAGCTCGGGGCCGGCCAGCTTCCATGCAGCCGTGCCGCTCATTCCTGAAAAGCCGAATCGTTCACCAGAGTCTTCAAGAGAAATGCTCGTCAGGCTGGCCTCAATCCCGAGTGGCCCATCAAGCCGCCAGCGCACGGTGGCATCCAGACGGCCTGCTGTTTCCAGGCCCCCGAAGCCGGCCGCCGACGCTGGCCCGTCAGCCCAACGCACGAAGCCCCCCGGAAGCTGGACACGAAGCATGGAAAGATCGAGCCCGACCAGCGACCAGCCCGCCTCCTCCGTCCGGGACAGGCCAGCGCTGCCCTCCAGCTCCAGAGCGCCGGGGTCGTCGAGCCGGATGCGTTCCAGCCTGATGGTGCGGTCATCCGGCAGCTCACCGCTCAGGTGCAACCGCATTGTCTCTGAGGGCTCCGGCAGATAGATTGATCCTGCCAGCACTTCGCCACCGGACTGGGTCACATCAATCGAAAAGGCAGGCGCCGCTGATTGCAGATCGACTGCGATCACGGCTGAAATTGCCAGGGCATCTGCGGCCAGCAGTCCGTCGTCGCTGTCAAACCCGCCCTGGCTCAGCGCAATATCGGCGTTTACCTGGCCACGGTCGTAGCCTATGGAGCCGGTAATTTCACCGGCCAGCACCTGCAAGCCGGCCTGTGCGAGCAATGCCGCAGGTATCGTCTCAAGATTGAAAGCGTCAATGTCCACATGAATTCTGGTCTGGTCAGGATTGCCGACCGGAATGGTGGCCGTCATTGTCCAGAAAGAACCGGCCAGGTTGACGACCCAGCGCTCATTCATGCGTTCGAAGTCGAAGCTCGCATCCAGCGCCAACTCATCAAGCTGCCAGGACAACCGACCCTGCCGACAACCATCCAGTGGCGGCGACGGCGCGCTCTGGCAATCCAGGTGGACTATGCCCAACGCCTGTCCACCCGGCCCAGCCAGACCATCGGCACGGGCCTGCCAGGTTGCAGATGCTCCGGGTCGGTAGCCGAACACGAGTCGTTCCCAGTGCACGCCGGCCAACTGGCCGGGCCCGCTGTTGAGCGCCAATTCAGCCGAAAGGGCCGGCCCGGCCCCGAAAATGACCAGCGCCAGGGTCACCAGCAGCGTGGCAATTTTGCACCCTGCAGCATTACTCCGAGGCTTCGCGGGGCTATAGTAGGGCCATGAACGCATCAGAGAACCCTGACCTGATCAAGACCCTGCGCATCCTGGTGGTGGATGACCATGCGATCAACCGCGAGTTTCTCAAGACCGGCCTGGGTCGCCTGGCGCGTCGCATCGAACTGGCCGCCAACGGCGCCGAAGCGATCGAACGCTGTCGGGAAGCGCACTTCGATGTGGTCTTGCTGGATCTTCATATGCCACAGATGGACGGGCTCGCTACAGCCAACAGAATACGCGATCTCGACAGCCCTTCGGCCGAGGCGCGCATGATTGTCCTCACTGCCGATACCCGCCCCGAGGAAAAAACCAGACTGCTGAACGCCGGCTTTGATGATTTCCTCAACAAGCCGATTTCGATTCCAGACCTGGTGGCCTCGATCGAAGCCGTGTTCAACCCCAATGGTTCCTGCGTGCGCACAGACAGCCTGCAAGTCACCCCGACCAGCCTGGTCGATACCGAGCGGGCTCTGGCCGCTTCCAACCACGACCCGGAACTGGCGGAAAAACTCAAGGCGATGCTGGCGAGCGAACTGGAGTCTGGCTTGCCGGCGCTTGATGAGTTATTGCAGAAGGGTCAGTACAGGCAAGCAGGGGCGGTACTCCACCAGTGGGCCGGCGCCAGCGGCTACGCCGGGGCCATCTTGTTCAGCCAATCGTGTCGCGTCTTGCGTCAGCGTCTGCTGTCGGACCTTGACGCCTCACCCGGCACCAGCTATCTCAACTTCCTCCGCACCGCCCACGCCACTCGCCAAATACTGGCCCAGGGCAGAGCTTAAACCCACCCTATTCATCACCCTGCCTACTGCGACACCGTCAGGCGCTGGCGGTGTCCATCAGGCGCTTCATCTCACGCACGGCAGCGTCCAGGCCCACAAACAGCGCGCGCGCAATAATGGCGTGGCCTATGTTGAGTTCGCTGATGCCAGCCAGCGCGGCCACCGGCTGCACGTTGTGGAAATGGAGGCCGTGGCCGGCGTTGACCACCAGGCCCTGGTCGCGGCCAAAGGCGACAGCGCGGGCCAGGCGTACGAGCTCAAAAGGCCTGTCTTTGCTTTGGGCGCCGGCGTAGCATCCGGTGTGCAACTCGACCACCGGCGCGCCGCAGTCGATGGCGGCTTCAAGCTGTTCTATTTCGGGACCAACAAACAGACTGACCCTGATTCCGGCATTGCCCAGACGTTCGCACGCCCGGCGGATTCGGTCCCGCCCACCGACGACATCCAGGCCACCTTCGGTTGTCAGTTCCTCGCGCCGTTCTGGCACCAGGCAGACATCGGCCGGACGGGTTCTTTCCGCGATCGCCAGCATTTCCTCGGTAACTGCGACTTCAAGATTCATTCGCACTCCAATGGTCTCGGCCAGCAATTCGACATCACGATCCTGGATATGACGACGGTCTTCACGCAAATGAATGGTGATGGCGTCCGCCCCGGCCTGCTCGGCAGCCAGTGCAGCTTGAACCACCGACGGGTAGTGTGATTTTCGGGCCTGGCGCAAGGTGGCCACGTGGTCAATATTCACCCCCAGCAGCGGTTTATTCATATTACTGAGTTCTCCATCATTCTAATTGGGCCCAGAACGCTGGCCCTGTGCAAAAAGCTCTCTGGTTTTCAGCGGCTTGCCGCCGAGCTGGTGATCCAGCAGCAATCGGGTCAATTGCCGCGCTTCGCGCGAAGCAGCAGGATCATCCACGATCTGACCGGTCAGCACCAGTGCCGCCCGGCCACTGAAAACATCCCGGCCCGGGGCGGCCGCCGCGACAAGGCCGGTTTCGGGCCGCACATGATACAACCGCCCGGCCTCCACCGCCTGGCCGGTCACGGCATCGTGATGGAGGTCGGGAACCACGCCGAGCGCGCCCAGCATGGCCAGTTCAAATCGACGCAGCAGACCGGCTTGGGACAATCCGGCGCCAAGGCCTTCGAGCAGTTGGCCATAAGCAGTAAACAGGGTTGGCGCCGCGTCGTCTCGGGCCAGCAGCTTGAGTAACAATTCATTGGCATACAGGCCGCACCAGAGCGCTCGCCCCTTCAGGACCACCCGCTGACCCGTCGGCTCCAGACCGGTCAGCGTTCCCAGTTCACCGCGTCCCGTCCAGCTGGCGGTCAGTGGAACGAACGGTTCTGCCAGTCCGCGCCAGGCTGAGCGTGCGCCACGGGCGCCTCGGGCGACCAGACCGATCCTGCCGAATTCATCGCTGAATAGCTCGAGCAGCAAGCTGGATTCGCGCCAGGGGCGCCGGTGAAGCACCCAGCACGACTGCTGTTCAACCCGACTCACCGGGCATAACCCAACTCGTCCAGTGAACCCTCATCGTCCATCCAGCCAGAGCGGGTCTTGGCATGCAGCTCCAAGTGCACTGGCATGCCGAGCAGTTCGGCGATTGCGTGTCGTGCCCGGGTACCCACCCTTTTTAGCACCTGGCCCTGACGCCCGATGACCATGCCCTTGTGACGCTCTTCGGCAACCACGATCAGCGCGTGAATCTCGATTCGGCGCTCCTGGCGCTCGAAACTTTCGATCACCACGGTCAGGCCATACGGGATTTCCTGATGCAATTGCAGCATCAATTGCTCGCGCACCATCTCGGCGGCGAGGAAGCGTTCGGAACGGTCGGTAAACAAGTCTTCCGGGTACTGCGGCTTGCCTTCGGGCAGATACTTGAAAACCTCATCCAACAGGTCACCGATGCCGTCGTTCCGTAACGCCGAAAGATAGACTACCGCGTCGAACCGTGCACGAGCTGTCAGTTCGGCGGTGCGCTCCAGCAGTTCGGCCCGGTTGTCGAGCAGGTCGATCTTGTTGAAGGCAAGAATGCTCGGCCCCTCATGACGGGCAACCAGATCCAGGACCATGTCATCCTCTTCGGTCAGCCGGGTGGCATCGACCACCATGACCAGAACATCCACGCCAACGCGGGTATCGGCTGCGATCTTGTTCAAACGACGATTGAGCGCATGGTCCCGACGCTTGTGCAGGCCCGGCGTGTCGACGAACGCTGCCTGACCCCGCTCATCGGTGATCACGCCGACAATGCGGTGGCGGGTAGTCTGGGGCTTGTGGGTGACGATCGCCAGGTGTTCACCGACCAGGGCATTGAGCAGGGTCGACTTGCCGACATTGGGCCGCCCCAGCAGGGCGACGTGACCGAAATGTTTGGAATCCATGAGGCTCTCAGTTGGTGTCGTTGTCCTTGCGCGAGCCCCAGGGGAGCGCGAGCTCGGACTTGAATGCATCGAGCAGTTGCCGGTGCATGATCAGGGCAGCCGCCTGCTCAGCCTTGCGCCGGCCCGGGGCCGTGGCAGTGACCGCGGGCATTAGCTTCCCAACCCGGCAGGCCACTTCAAATTGCTTGGCGTGATCGGCGCCGCTTTCGTTGACGACTTCATACTCAGGCAGATCATGGCCGTGGGCCTGCAGCAATTCCTGAAGGCGGGTCTTGGGGTCCTTGAGATGATCGGCATGCGGCAGCGATTGTTCACGTTTGAGCAACAAGTCGCGCACGACCTCACGCGCCTTGTCAAAACCGCCGTCAATGTAAACGGCCCCGATAATCGCCTCAAGCACATCGGCCAGGATTGACTCGCGCAGAAAGCCGCCGCTTTTCATTTCGCCCTGGCCGAGCCGCATGAACTCGCCCAGGCCCAGCTCGACCGCAATTTCGGCCAGGGTAACGTCGCGCACCAGGCGCGATCGCAACCGGCTCAGGTCACCTTCAGTGGCGTGCGGTCTGCTCTGGAAGAGGGTTTCGGCGGCGACAAAATTCAGGAGGCTGTCACCGAGAAATTCGAGTCGCTCATAATGCCCTGGTCCAAGGCTGCGATGGGTCAGTGCCCGCTGCAGCAACTCCGGATCAGCAAACTCGTAGTCGATGCCGGGAATTCGCCGCGGCAGGCTAGTTCTGGAGTGGCTCGACACGTTTGAACTTGACGACGACATCAATATTGCCGATGAGATGCTCTTCAACCTGGTACTCAATCACCAACTGGGGCGGACTTGTTCGTTCCACGACAATATTCTCGGGACGAACGTGATCAACATAACTGACCTGCAAACGGGTCATCAAGTTGCGTCGAATCGTGTTGGGCGGCAGGTTGGCAGAGCCTGGCTCACCCGCGACAGCCTTCATGTCGCTGACCACGGAAAAATGATTGAGATAGATCGGAACCAGCTTGATCCCGATATAGACCGTAAACAGGATCAGAATCAGGACAAAGATGAATCCCAGCAGGCTCAATCCGCGTTGGTTGGTAATCGCCGTCATGCTTGATCCCTCGACACTTTTTTGCTTTTTTAGTTGTCGGCGGCACTGGGGCCACCATCCAGGTTGTCAGTTCATTCAATCTTATCACCGATTCGGTTGAAGACAACGCACCCGCGACTGCAATCCCAGTGCATCCAGATCCGGGTCGCTTTTCCAACCAGATTCTGTTCGGGAACAAAGCCCCAGGCCCGCGAATCGAGCGACTGGTCACGGTTGTCACCCAGCGTGAAGTAATGGCCTTCCGGGACGGTCCAGCTTCGGGTCTCACGCTGCGGCAGATCAGGATGGACCAGGATGGTATGCGGCTCGTCGCCCAGGTGTTCCATACGCAGTATCGGCCGCCGGCCCGGCAAGTTGCGATTCAGGCCCTCGCCTACCCAGGCGCCCTCCTCGTTCTGGGGCACCGGCTCTCCGTTGATGAATAGAATCTTGTTGCGATAGGTCACCGTATCGCCCGGCAAGCCAACCACTCGCTTGATGTAGTTGATCCGCTCATCTTCCGGAAACCGGAACACCATGACATCGCCGCGCTGAGGCTCCCCCAGGCTGACGAAGCGCTTGTTCAGGACCGGCAGGCGCAGGCCGTAGGAAAATTTGTTGACGACGATGAAGTCTCCGATCAACAGGGTCGGAATCATCGAGCCGGAAGGGATTTTGAAGGGCTCGAACAGGAACGAACGAAAAACCAGCACCAACAGCAGGATGGGGAAAAAGGAACCAACCGTCTCGAACGTCCGGTCCAACCCCCTGGCCTGGACATCCTTGCTACGCCGCCGACGCAGAACGTATCGATCGATCACCCAGATGATCGCGGTCAAAAGGGTCAGGGCAGTCAGGATCAGGGCGTAGTCAAAATGCATGTCATTTCTCGCTATCAGTTCTCAACACGGCCAAAAAGGCTTCTTGCGG
>JBGTLI010000330.1:0-17268 GCA_041744195.1 Wenzhouxiangella sp.
GGCAAATCCGCCGAGGCTCAACCCTGGTGCGATGATTCCGCCCTGTTTGAGTGAATCCAGAATCAGTGGATCAAAAGTTGGCCGCAAGGCCTGGATCTGCGCTTCGTTTTCGAACATGAAAGGCAGCGAGTAAAGGTTCACTGCATCGGTCACAGGAGCAAGATCGCCCAGTATGAACGCGCCCCCGTGCAACTGGCCCAGACGCATGCGTCGGAGAACGGCGTTGGCGTCACCCATGACCCCGCCAGGATAGAAACGGACCCTCACGTTCTGACCGCTTTGGTCATGAATCCGATCTGCCGCCTGGCGCAACTCGTTCATCCAGCTCGATCCATCGGGCGCGACGGTCGCAATCTTCAGCTCCTGAGCTGCCAGGTTCGGAACCAACAGGAACAGGGCGACAATAAAGTATTTCATAGGCTTCCTCAGTCGAAAATCGATTCGGTCTGGTCCAGCATGACCCTGGCGCGCGCTCGAGCGACCTGGTTGATCAGGCGATACTCAGGCGCGTCGTCATTGGCTGCGAGAACTTGTTCCAGCTGCTCCACATAGAGCGCGCGATCAAACATCAGGCGAGCGTAGGAGTCGGCCATCATCACGTTGACCAGCAGATTCCTGCCGCCTGAATACTCAATGGCGCGGTCGAAGTACGTCCTGGCTTTTCGCGGCTGTCCTCCGGCCGCTGGTGGTCGCTGCGAGTTCAGAACGGCCAGGTACAGCCAGACGGCGCCATCATCATGGGAAGGCTCGCGTTCGGCCACCCATTCCAGTAACCGCTCGACGCGCGGAAGATCAGCCAGGGCCGTGAAGTCATCGGAATGGGCCGCGATCCAGCTGGTCCAGGTGGTGGCCAGCACGTAGACAGGGTGCAGGTCTTCCCGGGCCAATTGCTTGGTCCTGGCTTCCAGATCCTCAAAATGCAGGGTATGCAGTGCGCACAGTCGGGCTGAATGGGCACAAGCGCCAGCGCGGGCGTGCGCCAGAGCACGGCCATTCAGCCGCCGTTCGGCGTTACTGTCGGCATTGCCGAAAAGCGTTGCGTAAGTGGAGGTCAGGCGGGCTGTGGTCAGGAGCAATGCAGCGTCGTCGGGGCGCGATTGCAGTCTGGCTTCCATCAGCAGCAGGTAGGCCGGCAGGCCTGCCTCGACAGTCAGCGGCTCATCGTACCCGCGGATGGCGCTTTCCAGGTCTTCGGCGAAATTGACCGCCGCCCGATCCAGCAGAGAGGCACAGCCACCGAGGATCAGGATCGCCGAAATGCTCGCCGCAATCAGCCCGGATCGCATTGGGCTTGTCACGGTGCCTTGACCGCCAGGCCAGCGGCTTCGGCCGTGTTCTGCATCAGTGTGGCAACCGTCATCGGGCCGACCCCGCCAGGCACCGGCGTGATCCAGGCCGCTCGTTTGGCCGCGCGCGGAAAATCAAGATCACCCCGAATTTTGCCATCTTCACCTCGGCTGATACCGATATCGACTACCACCGACCCCGGCTGGATCCAGTCCGGGTCAATCAGGTCAGGTTTGCCCACCGCCACACATACCAGGTTGGCTGCCTTGACATGTTTGGCGAGGTCGCGCGTGAAGCGGTGAGCGATGCTGACCGTGGCCCCGGCCAGGAGCAACTCCAGTGCCAGCGGTCTGCCGACGATATTGGAGGCTCCGATCACCAGGGCATCCATGCCCTTTGCATCAATGCCATGAGAACCCAGCAGGGTCATGACACCGCGAGGGGTGCACGGTCTCAAGCCGGGATCACGCAACGCCAGCCGCCCCATGTTGATCGGATGAAATCCGTCAACGTCTTTATCTGGGTGGATTCGCTGGGTCACGGCGCGTGGGTCAAGATGGCCGGGCAATGGTAGCTGGACCAGGATGCCGTGGATGGTGGGATCTTCGTTCAATTCGTCGATCAGCGCCAGCAACTCGCCGCGTCCGGCCCCGTGCTGCAGCCGAATGCTACGCGAGGCAATGCCGGCGCGTTGGCAGGCCCGAACCTTGTTGGCGACATAAACTTCCGAGGCAGAATCATCCCCCACCAGGATGACCGCGAGACCCGGACGGCGACCTCCCCGGCCGCAATGGACGGCTACCGCATCAGCCACGTTGCCGATGAGGCGTTCGGCGATGGCCTTGCCATCAAGAATTCTCGCGTTTGACTGTTCCACAGGGGCGACATTGTACCGTTTAGGGGTTAGCATTGAGTGGCTCGTTCAGACACCCGAGGGATTAACGTGAATATTTTCAACTACCATTTCACCGGGCTACACGGTGAGACCCTGCGCCTGGAGCGGTATCGCAACCAACCGATTCTTCTGGTCAATACAGCCTCCGAATGCGCCTTCACGCCGCATTACAGCAAACTGCAGCAGGTTTACAACGATTATAATCAGTCCGGGCTGGTGGTGGTGGGCATTCCCTGCAATGACTTTGGCGAGCAGGAACCGGGCAGCGAGGAAGAAATCGCCAGCTTTTTGAACACCGAATATCAGATCACCTTCCCAATGACCGCAAAGCAGTCTCTCGTTGGCATCGGCATGCATGCGCTTTTCCGCGACCTGCTTGATCGATTCGGGACAGACATCCTGCCACGCTGGAATTTCCACAAGTACCTGTTTGATCGCCGGGGCACGCTGATCGACAACTGGCCGGGCGAGGTTCCGCCGGATGATCCCGCGGTCATCCACCAGATTACCCGGAATTTGCAGTCCTGGTCTCTTTAGCAGGTTATACGGCTGTCGGCGCCACAGGTTTGGCAAGCCGGGTCGCGGACCAGGCGAATGTTGCGGAACTCGGCTTTGAGGGCGTCATAGATCAACAGACGGGATCGTAACGACTGGCCAATTCCCAGCAGCAGTTTCAGCGCTTCGGTGGCCTGCAGGGAGCCGATTACACCAGGCATGACTCCGAGCACGCCGGCTTCGGCGCAATTGGGTGAGTCTTCAGCGCTCGGGGGCTCTGGAAACAGGCAGCGGTAACAGGGCGATTGCCCGTCGCCTGCGTGAAAGACCGCTACCTGGCCGGCGAACCTCAGCACCGCGCCGTAAACCAGTGGCTTGCGGTGGCGAACGCAGGCCTCGTTCAGAAGGTAGCGGGTAGCGAAATTGTCGGAGCCGTCAATGACCAGATCCACGGGTTTGATCAGGCGATCGGCATTGGTTTCGTCCAGGCGCGAGGAAATAGTGTCGATCTGAACGGTCGGGTTGAGCGCTGCCAGTCGTTGTGCCGCTGATTCGGTTTTCAGATGGCCGATGAGATGATCGCTATGGAGAATCTGGCGTTGCAGATTGCTGCGCTCGACACGGTCAGCATCGACAATGCTCAGACGCCCCACCCCGGCTGCAGCCAGGTAAAGTGCGACTGGCGAACCCAGCCCGCCAGCCCCGACGATCAGGACATGGCTCTCGACCAGACGCTGCTGACCGGCCTGGCCAACTTCGGTGATGGCCAGGTGGCGTAAATAACGCTCGTTGAATTCCCGATCAGGCAAGTCCACACGCTCGACGGGCAGACCCGCAACACGCCAGGCATCGAAGCCCCCACGCAGATTAGCAACACGGGTATAGCCCAGTCGGCGCAGGCTAGGCACCGACATCCCGGACCGCGCTCCGCTGGCGCACATCAGGATCAGTGCACGGGAGGGGTCAGGAACCTGGTCGCCTATTTCAAGTTCAAGCGTCCCGCGATTCATGATCAGCGCACCGGCGGCGGTTCCGGTGACAAGCTCATGGCGTTCCCGTATATCGATGATGATTGCGCCCCGCTCAGCCAGCTTGCGGGCATGCAGCGGGTCGACCTGCTCGATTTCTTCGCTCAGGGCTTCCAGGTGGTCGCGAAGGCGCTCACTTGCGGCTTTTTTTGCGTCGTCCAAGGCTCTTCAACCGTTTCCGCTTCTGGACCTGCCGCGGTGTCAACTTGTTCTTGCGGCCAGCATACGGGTTCTCGGAGTCCTTGAACAGCAACCGGACCGGCACACCGGTGAAATTGAACAGGCGGCGAAAGGTATTGACCAGATATCGTCGATATTGTTCGGCCACGTTTCCGGTTCGGTTGCCATGGATGATGATCCGGGTTGGGAAAGTGCCGCCAGAATGAGCATAACTGAGCTTGGGCATGGCGCGCTTGCCGCCCGAAGGTGGGTGCGCCTCAACGGCCTTGCGCAAGGCACGGGTCAGGGCTGGCGTCGACAAATCCTGGCTGGCCGCCCGGTGTACATGCTCGATGGCGTCTGTCAGTTCACCCAGGCCACTGCCATGCAGGGCGGAAACCGTGACCACCGGCGCGAACGAGGTGAAGTCCATGCGCTCGGCCATCTCAACCAGGATTTTGCGACGTGCCACATCGTCCAGACAATCCCACTTGTTCAGCAGCACCACGAGTGCGCGACCTGCATCGATGACATGCCCGGCCAGGCGCGCATCCTGCTCAGTCACACCTTCGGTGGAATCGATCAGCAGGGCGACAACCTGGGCTCTTTCCATGGCCTGCAGAGCCTTGATGGTGCTGAATCCCTCAATGCCCTCATGGCTGCCGCGGCGGCGGCGTATGCCCGCCGTGTCAACCAGGTGATAGACCTGGCCATTGCGCTCCACCCGTCCATGAATCGGATCGCGCGTGGTGCCAGGAACCGGCGTTGCCAGGGCGCGTTCTTCACCCATGAGACGGTTAAGCAGGGTTGACTTACCGGCGTTGGGTCGCCCGATCAATGCCAGGTGAATTCCCTCCGCCTCGGTGGCGGGAGGTTCAAACTGTTCGGGCAACAGCTCGCCGCTGTCGCGGGCCAGACGGTCAAGACCGCGCCGATGGCTTGCGGCAATCAGGCACCGTGGGTCGATACCCAGTTCCGAGGCTTCGGCCAGCACCAGGTCACCATCCAGGCCATCACTCTTGTTGATGACATGAACCAACGGCTTGCCCAATGTGCGCAGCCAGGCGGCAATCTCACGATCAACCGGCAGTAATCCGTCCCGGGCATCGGTGACGAACATCACCAGGTCGGCTTCGTGGATTGCCAGCCGGGTCTGGTGCTGGGCGCCGGTACCGACCTCATCCAGAGCATCGTCAAGGCCTCCGGTATCGACCAGGATGACCTCGCGATCAAGCAATCGGGCACGCCCGTAGATGCGGTCTCGGGTGACACCCGGGATGTCGGCAACCAGCGCGTCACGGGTCCGTGTCAAGGCATTGAACAAAGTCGACTTGCCTACGTTGGGCCTGCCAACAATGGCGACAACCGGCAGGGACGACACGATGGCGGCCGTGGTCAAGGGGCTCAGCTGCGCGGCCGCCAGGCACTCAGAGTGCCGTCTGCATCAAGCAGGAATACTGTATCGCCAATCACGATTGGCGCTTCGACCGCCGCGGATCGCGAGGCGCTGGTCCGGGCAACAAAGTCACCGCTGGCAAGATCATACCAGTGCATATAGCCCTGTGAATCGACCGTGACCAGGTACTCACCGACAAATGCCGGCCGAGTCAATTCGCGGCGGGTCAGGCGCTCGTCGCGCCATAACGTCGAGCCGTTGCGTCGGTCGACCAGCCAAACCGAATCGTCCCTGTCTACGGCGGCAAGCTGGGTCCGAAACACGCTCAAGCCAGTATGCGAAGCAACGTCCTTGACCCAGAGGATTCGTCCGGACTCCAGGGCCAGGCTGGCCATGCGACCTCGATAGGTCACGACGTACAGGTCCGTGCCAACAATGACCATGGGGCCGTTGATATCGGACAATCGGTCAAGCTCGGTGCGGCCTTCAGGCTCGCTGACCCGCTGCTCCCACAACAGGCCGCCGTCACTGACCCGCAGGCCCACGACGGTGCCGTCGTCATAGCCGATATAGACCTGACCTGCGCGAGCCAGCGGATCGCTATTGCCGCGAACCGTCAACAGCGGCACGCTGCGGTCGTGGATCCAGATTCGGGCGCCATCGGCAACATCAAATCCGAAAATCCGACCATCGATGGAGCGGGCGATCACCACACCGTCATGCAGCACCGGATAGGCCAGCATTTCGGAAGAAAGTCTGGCCAGCCAGCGTTGCGCTCCTGTCTGGCGATCGAGCGCAACCAATTGGCCGTCAAAGGTGCCAAGCAAAATGACATCGTCGTAAACAGCTGGTCCGGACGACAGCGCCAGGTCCGTATCGAAGCGGCGCTCAACTCGTCCGGTTTCGGCGTTGACTGCCGAAACACGGCCGCGATGATCACCTGTCCAGATCTCGCCTTCATGGAAGAAGGGCCGAAAAGTCGGGCGACTGCGGTTGATGCCGACGCCAGTGCTGACCGACCAGAGTCGTTCAACATTCAGACGTTGCTCAAACTCGACCAGTTCGGCAGGACGAAGCTCGGCTTCGCCACGGCCAAACCAGCCGCCCACCGTCTGGCACCCGGCAACAACACCGGCCAGCAGCAGGATCGCAAGGATCCGGACCGGACGATTCACGTGGCATCCTCTGCAAGGCCAGGGCCTGTCGCGTCAATCTTGAGTTGAATCATGCCCCGGTTGCCACCCTGCCCGGTCATGTTGTCCAGGGCTTGCTGGTAGGCCACCCGCGCCTCGTCAAGCTGTCCTTGAGACATCAGAAGATCGCCTCGCAACTCCGCCCAGGCGCCTTTGTAGCCGGCCGGAACATCGCCACCAAGCAATCTCAGCGCCTCGTTCACATCGCCCTGGGCTTCCAGCACTCGCGCCAGGCGCAGCGTGGCTGTCGGCCACAAGGAACTCAGGTTGCGATCATCAAGAATCTCGCGATAGATTTGCGCGGCCGGCTCAAGGCGACCATCGTTGACATACGCTCCGGCCATCAGCAGACCCGCCATACCGACATGGGCGCTGCGCGAAACCTCGTCGCGCATCAGCTGATATTGTTGTTCGGCAGTATCAAGCTGGTTGGCGTCCAGATCCCGCTGAATCACATCATAGTGTTCGGCGGCCAGAAAACGTTGGCCAACCTGATGATCCTGCCACTGGCGGAAGCCAAAGATACCGGCAAAAGCCAGCACCAGACCCATCACCAGCGAAAACCCGTACTCCTTGATCCAGGTGCGTACGCGTTCGCTCTGTTCGTGTTCATCGTAAAGCTCTACGGCCATAAAACTCTTTCCGCCTCCGCTTGGGTAAATTCAAAACCGGTTAGTCAAAACCGGCAAAGGTAAAATCGCCGCCTATGATATCAGTCATCGGCAAGCACGCTGATCAGTGCGGTCAGTTTTGACGGCAACTGGTCAATCTCGATCGTCTCCTGGCCGGCACCGGGCTCACGCAGTGGCTTGATCTGCACGCTGCCTTCGTTCAGTTCATCCTCACCGAGCACCAGGGCAAAAGCCGCGCCACTGCGGTCTGCGCGCTTGAATTGGGCTTTGAAGCTGCCTCCCGCCAGGGACGTCGCCAGCCTCAGACCCGGCACCTGATCGCGCAGTCGCTCAGCCAGCGCCATCATAATCTCCGGCTTCACCTGGCTCACCAGGTAGACCTGCGGCGCCTGGCGGCATGCCAGCCCGGCAGCTTCAGCCAGCGCGAGCAAACGTTCGACGCCCAGCGCAAAACCGATGCCAGGCGTCGGCTTGCCACCCTGGATGGCAACCAGTTCGTCATACCGGCCTCCGGCGCAGACCGTGCCCTGCGCGCCCAATTCATCCGTGACCCACTCGAACACAGTGCGGCAATAATAATCCAGACCACGAACCAGGCCAGGGTTGACGGTGTAGGCAACCCCAAGGGCGTCAAGCACCTGGCAAACGGTTTGGAAATGAGCCCTAGCATCGTCGCCCAGGGCATCGGCCAACCGCGGCGCGCCTTGCATCAACGCCTGTGTTTCAGGGTGCTTGCTGTCGAAAATCCGCAAAGGGTTGGTTTCAAGGCGCCGCTGGCTATCGGTGTCCAGTGCATCACGATGCGGACTGAGATAATCCACCAACTGTTGGCGGTAGCGGGCGCGATCTTCGCGGTCGCCCAGTGTATTGATTTCCAATCGGACACTGGCCGACAACCCGAGTTCAGCCCAGATTCGCTCAACCATCAGAATCAGTTCGACATCGGCAATGGGTTGCTCAAGGCCAAAAACCTCGGCGCCGAATTGGTGAAACTGCCGTTGGCGTCCCTTCTGCGGCCGTTCATGCCGAAACATCGGCCCCTGATACCAGACTTTCAGCCCGGGGGTATGAAGCAGCCCGTGCTGAATGGCTGCGCGCACCACACCCGCCGTCCCCTCAGGGCGCAGACTGAGCATGTCGCCGTTGCGGTCAGCAAAGGCATACATCTCCTTTTCGACGACATCGGTGGCCTGGCCGATTGCGCGTGTGAACACTTCTGCCTGTTCGACCAGGGGAATGCGAATCTCGTGGAAATCGTAGCTGGCGAAAATGGCGCTCAGGCGCGCCTCCACCTCGCGCCAAAGCGGTGTGCGCTCTGGCAGGATGTCATGCATGCCTCGGATCGACTGGATATTGTTCATAAACGGTGCTCTGTAAAACTAACGAGCCCGCCTTCCGGCGGGCTCGGGGTTTGGATCGAGATGTCCTGGGCGGTCAGTCAGCGTACGATTTCGCCACCGGCAAGCAGCTGAAGCTGAACAACTTCGCCGCGGTCATGTCCTTCGTATTCGATGAGTTCTCCGGCGAGCAGCAGCTCCACAGAGTTGGCCCGCCCGAGCAGAATCTTGTACGGCGGCAGACCCCGATAGCTCAGTTGCCGACCGGCACGTAACAAATCATACTCCAGGCGCTGCCCGTCGGCAGCCGTAATTTCAACCCAGGTATCTTCCAGCAAGCGCAAAGTCAGCTCCAGGGTTTGGTCCGGTTCTGCAGCTTCGCCGTTGAGATCAAGCGGCAGCAGCGGGGTCGGACTCACCTCGCTCGGACGTATTGGACGTACGGCGCTCAAGGGGAGTGCAGAAGCGCTGACATGGCCGGGTGTGTCAGTACTGGCTTCGTTCTCATCAACCGCCAGTGCGCGGGCAATTCGACCGGCCATTCGTTCGTCGCTGCTTGTAACGACCTGATCGCCTGCCGAGGAGGTAGAGATCAGATCGGCGTCAACCATGCGCCACCCGCTCTGCAGATAGATGATGACAAGCGGGGGAACAATTACTGTAGTTACAAGCGCATAGGTTGCAAACTTGAGAAAACGATCAAATCGCCAGGCGCGCTTGCTCGCCGGCAGTATTTCGCGCAATTCCGGTGGCTGATCAGGTTCAACCCCGGCCAGCAAAGTGGCCGGATCCATACCTAGCAGCCGAGCATAGTTGCTGATATAGCCACGCCAGTAAATCGCGGCCATGTCGTGAACACGACCTTGCTCCAAATCCCTGACACGGGACATGGACAGATGCAAATGGGATGCAACATCCTGATCGCTCAGATTTTGACGCACCCGCTCCTTGCGAAGACGATTTCCGATTTGGGTGATTTCTGATTGAGGCTGTTCGTTGTGATCGCTGGGTTTCTCAGTCATTGTCCTGTTGTTGCCTTCTCAACTCCCGTACTTCGTTGGAGTCCGGAAAGTCACGCTCCAGTCTGCTGGCGTACTGGTTCGCGTCACCGACGTTGTTCAAAAGGGTCTCGATTCGATAACCCAGAAACAACGCTTCCGGCTCAGGGCTTGCAAACGCTTCGAAACGTTGCAGGAAAGCACGGGCCCTGAAGGCTTCTCCCTGTTGGTAGTAGATGTCGGCCAGATGCAGGAGCGGATCCGGGTATTCCGGGTCATGCTCAAGCGCCTGGCGCAAGTGCTGATTGGCGCGTTCAAGATCGCCGCTGCGACGTGCGCAGGCTCCGGCGTTGGTCCAGGCCACTTCCGGCGTGGAATAGAAAGGATCCCGTATTGCCATCAGAAAATGACGCTCGGCATTGGCGTAGTCTCCCTGCTGACAGAGAAATGCGGCATAACTGTTTTGCGTGCCGCCGTCTGTCGGCGCAAGCCGGGATGCCTGGCGATAATGACGCTCAGCTCTCTGGCTGTCGCCGATCCGCTCGTATACCATTGCCAGAGCCAGGTGGGCGGGCACGTGGTCCGGATCATGCTGAAGAGCCTGCTGAAGCTTCTCCATGGAGACCTGCAGCTGTCCGCGCTCCAGGTAGCCGATACCCAGCCGCGTATTGATTTCGGCGCCGCGTATCGGGCTGACCCGGTCCATCCCGCTGCGGCCGGTCGGGCCTTCGGGGGTGGTGGTGGCACAGCCAGCCATCACCGAGAGGCAGAGAAACAGACCTGCCAATCGGAGCGCGCTCATGCCATTACAGCCTGTCGGGCCAGTTGTTGCTGAACGACCCGCCTGCGGTCACTGGGGCTCAAAAGCTGCCCGACCAACTGGCCACAGGCCGCATCAATATCCTCGCCGCGCGTCTTGCGCACGGTTGTGATAATGCCGGCGCTGCGGGTGATCTTTTGGAATTCGTAGATATTTTCGTCGCTCGAGGGGCGAAACGGCGACCCGGGAAACGGGTTGAACGGGATCAGATTGATCTTGCACGGCAGACCTTCCAGGAGTCGAACTACGCCCTTTGCCTGGGCACGACCATCGTTGACCCCATCCATCATCGTGTATTCGAAGGTGATCGAACGACGATGATGCACGGCGACAAAACGCTTGCACGCGGCGATCAGGTCGGCCACGGGATACTTCCGGTTCAAAGGCACCAGCCGTGTGCGCAGTTCGTCGTCAGGAGCATGCAGAGAAACCGCCAGCGCAAATTCTTCACCGTGAGCCATCTGATCAATGCCCGGGATGACGCCGGCTGTCGAAATGGTGACGCGCCTGGAAGCCAGTCCGTAAGCGAGGTCATCGCGAAGCAGTGACAATGCCGAGGTCACAGCGTCCAGATTGAGCATGGGCTCGCCCATGCCCATGAACACGACGTTGGTCACTGTGCGTGCGCCGAGACGCTCATCGGCCAGCGCCTGCACGGCATGCCAGACCTGGCCGGCGATTTCAGCGCTGCTCAGGTTGCGCTTGAATCCCTGGGTGGCGGTGGAGCAAAACGTGCAGTTGAGCATGCAACCCACCTGGGAGGAGATGCACAAGGTGCCGCGGGTTGGTTCGGGAATGAAGACCGTCTCGACCGCGCTTCCGCCCTCGACCGCCAGCAGCCATTTGACCGTACCATCACTTGAACACTGTTCACGCATGACCCGGGGAGGGGCAATAGTGGCGATTTCCAAGAGTTGGCTTCGAAGCTTCTGCGAAAGGTCGGTCATCAGCGCGAAGTCAGAGACGCCGCGCTGGTGAATCCACTGCAGTATCTGGCGCGCACGAAAGGGCTTTTCGCCAAGGTCGGCGAAAAACCGTTCCAGACCTGATCGGTCAAGACCGAGCAGGTTGGTCTTTGTTGCGGGTCCAGCAGACATTGATGATGCTTCGCTGATAATTACCGTGAGTATATCTCATCAGCGCTGAAAAATATGCCGATCTCGTCACTGGCCGTATCCTCGGCATCCGAGCCGTGAACAGCGTTGGCATCGATACTGGTGGCGAAGTCTGCGCGAATGGTTCCAGGGGCGGCCTGGCGCGGATCGGTTGCGCCCATCAACTCCCTGTGGCGATTCACCGCGTCCTTCCCTTCAAGCACCTGGATCATCACCGGGCCTGAAGTCATGAACTTGACCAGATCCCCAAAAAACGGACGCTCACGGTGAATCGCGTAAAAGGTTTCGGCTTCGTCCGTGCTCAGATGTTTCATCTTGGCAGCGACAATCTTCAGACCGGCTCGTTCGAATCTCGTATAGATTTCACCAATGACGTTTTTCGCCACGGCATCGGGTTTGATGATGGATAGTGTGCGTTGCATGAAAATTCCTCGCGGATTGATTGAAAACGGATCAGCCGGACGATACCGGTGAGGGCCTAAGGGGCCGCAAACCGAAACACGTCCGGGAATTAAAAACAATGCGGTCGATGCTGAACTCGACCGCATTCAAAAAGAAGTGGCATTGTAGCGGCACTGACCGACGAATACAGCCCCGTGCTCGGCCTCCGATTCTTATCCTCCGATTCTTATCCTTCCATGCTCGTACACGACAGCCAGGAATGAGGGCTGGACTATACTGATTGCTGTGCAGCCCAACCGACGGATATCATCACATGCCCCCGAAAGCGACTCTTTTTGCCTGTCTGGCGCTGACTCCTTTTCTGTGCCTGGCGATTGAGCCTGTCGATGCCGACTCAAGCCCCACTGTCGAACGCATTGTGAGTCTGCCCAAGATCGACGGTACCGCACCGTCTCAGCCGAACTGGTCGCCAGACAGTCGCCGGCTGGGCTTTCTGTGGAACGATCATGGCATGCCGTTTCGGGATTTGTGGCTGGCGTTGCCCGGGCAGGATGGGCCGGTGCGCCTGACCCATTACGCTCCACCCCCGGAACGGGTGCTGGGACCGGGCGAAGACCTCTCCCTGGATGCCTTGCGCGAACGCGCCCGACGGAGGGAGCGGCGCGGCATTTCCGATCTCGCCTGGCACCCGGACGGGACTGCCATCTTCTACGTACTGGACGGTCAATTGAAACTCCTCCGGCCCGAAGAAGGAAAGTCCAGTGTCATGGGGCCCGGCGGTAGCGCCTTGGCCATTTCGCCCGACGGTCGCTACCTGTCGATGTTGCGCGCCGGAGACCTGTGGCTGGTGGACCTGATCGACGGCGAGTATCGTCAGGCCACCGAGCTCGGCGTGACCGGTATCGGGACCGTTGCCATCGGCGCGTTCGTGCGTCCAGACGCCTACGTGAGTCGCTACCGCTGGGCGCCCGACAGCGCCAGCATCGGATTTGAGTACATCGATCAGCGCCAGGTCCGACGCGTGCCGTTTCCAAGCTACCTGCATGACGAGCCACTGCTTCACGAGGTTCGCCGCCCCTACCCTGGCGACACCGACCGGATAATCCAGTTCGGCGTGTTCAGCCTTGAAACCCCGGCTGTGGAATGGATTGATCTGGAGGGTTCGAACCGGCGCCTGATCCTGGACTTCGACTGGGCTCCCGACAGCCGGCATATCCTGATCATGCAGGGTGCTGATGTGGCTGAGGAACGCTGGATCCATGTCGCCGACATCAGTGGCGGGGCGATCAGAACGATCTGGCATGACCAGCGGGAAAAACGAATCTACCCGATTTTTCGTGCTCTCTGGAGCCGCGATGGTGAGCAGGTCCTGTTCATCGGCGATCACGAACAGTTTTATCGCCTTTACACCCTGCCCGCCTTAGGCGGCGACGCAACCCGCCTGACCGGATCGTATGACATCGCCAGCGACCGCTCCGCAGCCTGGGTCTCGCTGCTGCCGGACAGCGATGATCTGCTGTACGTGGCTGCTGCTGACAGCCCTCATGAGCGCCATATTTATCGCAAGAACCCGGCCAGCGGAACCAGGGAGCGCCTCACCACCATGCCCGGCGTCCATCAGCCCACCCTTGCACCGGATGGACGCCACCTGGCGCTGATCTCTTCCAATGACACCACCCCGACCGAGTTGTACTGGCTTGATCTGACAGACGATGCGCCCGCACGCCGGATCACCCGTTCGCCATTGCCTGAGTTCTACCGCTACGACTGGCTCACACCGCGCTACGTCAGTTTTCCCAGTCGAATCGATGACTTCACCCTGCATGCCCGCATCATCGAGCCGGCCAACCTCAAGCCCGGCTATCAGTATCCGGTCATCTTCGGCAGCATCTACTCCAATACCGTGTTGAACGCCTGGAATCCGGACCGGTCGACTTCCCTCCTGCAACAGCAGATGGCCATGGCCGGGGACTACATCACCGTGGTCGTCGATGTGCGTGGCAGCGTGGGCTACGGGGTCGACTTTCGCGAGGCATTCCAGGGCGACTGGGGCGGTGATGATCTCGAAGACCTGCACAGCGCCGTCAATTACCTGACCACCCTGCCCCATGTTGATGCTGACCGCATCGGCATCTGGGGCAACAGCTATGGCGGGCTGCTGGTGCTGAGCGCACTGTTCCAGAAACCCGGGTTATTCGCGGCAGGCGTGGCCGGTGCGCCAGCGGTCGACATTTGGCACTTTACCGGGTTTGATCAACACCTGACCCGGCGCCCGGACACCCACCCGGAGATTTTTGAGCACGGCAGCCTGCTCAGTTTGGGAGAAAAATTGGAAGACCCCTTGCTGATCATCCACGGGCGCCATGACGATATCGTTCCACTCAAGACCACCCTGATGATGGCCGAGAAGCTGACACTGCTTGGCAAGCGATTCGAGTTGGATATTCCGCATGACTCGGGGCACTGGTGGGCCGCCAATGACCACTACGCGCGCTACACTTTTGGCCGCCTGGACGAGTTCCTGCGCCGCCATGTCGCCCCCGGGCCGCGGCCCCAGATCCGGCAGGATGCGTCTGCTACCGAACCTTGAGAATCGTTCAAATTGACACTTGACTTCGACCGGAATGCAACGAGATCAATAGATTGGAGCCTGGTTGCCAAGGAGATTATTGTCATGCATGCCTACCTGGTTGTCGTCGCCGATGCGGCGCGCGCTCGTCTGTTTGCCCGGCAGAAGAAATTCAGTGATCTGGAAGAAATCGAAACCCTCACCCACCCCGAATCCCGCCTGCGGCGTCAGGACCTGGTCAGCGACCGTGCCGGGACCGTCCATGAAGCTCGCGATTTCGGAGAGAGTTCGGCCGACCAGCAAACCGACCCCAAGTCTCGCGAAGCCGACAGGTTTGCCCGCCAGGTCAGTGCCCGGCTTGAACATTTGAGCAGCAACCACAGGCCGGAGGGGATCGCCCTGGTCGCCGAACCCCGGTTTCTCGGCCTGTTGCGCCAGCATCTTGCCAAGGATGTCCGCAAGCAGGTTACGCTGGAGATCAGCGCCAATATGACGCGTGAAACCATCGAAGCCATCGCGCGCAAGCTTGAGACTGAATCTTAAGAGACGGTTTTTTGTTGGGCACCGTGTTGGAAGGAAGTGGTCGACTGTCCCTTCGGCTGCGCTAAACTCCCCCCTGGCAATTTCGGGACAGACATGGATGGAACTGCTCAGCGAGTATGGAATGTTTTTGGCCCGGGTTCTGACCCTGGTGGCTGCGGTGTTGGTGGTGGTCTTCGTGACGGTGGCGGCCGTTCGTGGTGGACGGTCGGGTGACAGCAAACCGAACGACCTCGAGGTTCGCCATCTGAACGCCGATTATGATCGAGCCACCTTGAAGCTCCAGGATGCGATGTTGCCGGCCAAGCAGTTCAAGGCGGCCCGCAAGGCAGACAAGGCGCGGCGCAAAGCCCGTTCGGCCCAACTCCGCCGCCGACTTTTCGTGCTTGATTTTCAGGGCGATCTGCAGGCCACGGCGGTCGATTCTCTACGTGAAGAGGTGACCGCGCTCCTGTCTGTGGCTGGCAAGGATGACCAGGTTCTGCTCCGGCTGGAAAGCGCGGGCGGACTGGTGCACGCCTATGGCCTGGCAGCGGCCCAGTTGCTACGCATCCGTGACCATGGAATTTTACTGACAGTTGCTGTCGACAAGGTGGCTGCCAGTGGCGGTTACATGATGGCCTGTGTGGCCCATCGCATCCTGGCCTCCCCGTTCGCCATCGTCGGGTCGGTTGGCGTTATCGCCCAGTTGCCCAATTTCAATCGACTGCTGAAAAAGCACGATATCGACTACGAGCAATTCATGGCTGGCGAACACAAGCGCACCGTGACCCTGTTCGGCGAAAATACAGAGCCGGGACGGGAAAAATTCCAGCAGGAAATCGAGCAGGCCCACATGCTGTTCAAGGCATTCATCAAGGCTCACCGCCCAGGTGTCGACCTGGATCTGGTCGCCACCGGCGAGCACTGGTTCGGTGCTGATGCGATCAAGCATCATCTTGTTGACGAACTGATCACGAGCGATGAGTACCTGCTCAAGTCCAGCGCCGAGGCGGACCTCTATCTGGTCACCCGCCGCATCAAAAAGCCACTGCTGGCAAGACTGCTTTCACAAAGCGGCCAGTCCAGGCTCTGGTAGAGCAAAAACCACTGCAACCTGGAGCCGACGTGGAGCGACATACAAGAAGCTGGCCAAGAAGCTGGACATGAACACGGCGATGTACAGGAAGCTCACGGATCAATCGATGTCTTCGACCTGGTGCTGCACGTTAAGCTGCGGGCTGACCCGGCCACGCCAGCGGTTGAGTTCCAGTCGATAGGTCAGGTGGAGCGGATCGGGCAATTCCTGGTGACACAGGCTTCCGGCGCGAAACGCGATGGCGTCCAGTTCGGGACCACCATCGATTGGACGCACACGCAGCTTCATGTGCGTCTGGCCGACCACTCGACGTTCCAATACATGAAAGGCGCCGTCAAACAGCGGCTCGGGCCACGACTGGCCCCACGGGCCGGCCGCCGCCAGCGCCTCGGCGGTCTGCACGCAGAACCAGTCACTGTTCAGCATGCCGTCTGTCTCAATCCGCTCCACCTCAAACTCATGGCCTTTGAGATGATGGACGAAGGCGGAGCGAAAGTCCTCCAGCCGGGCGCCATCGAGACTCAAACCCGCAGCCCGAGCGTGGCCACCAAACCGGCCTACGAGCCCCGGGTTGGCATTGCTGATTTCGACCAGCAGGTCGCGCATGTGGATGTGCGGCGGACTGCGCCCCGAACCTTTCAATTCGCTGCCCCCCGGGGTCGCCGGGGCGAATGCGATCACCGGGCGTTGCAACCGTTCCATCAAGCGGCCCGCCACCAGCCCGACAACGCCCTGGTGCCAGCCCTGATCAAACACACACAAGCCGTGGACATCGCCCTTGATCTTGTCAGCCATCGCCGCCGCCTGGGTTTCTGCCAGCTTCTGCATATCGGCCTGAATGGCCTGGCGCTCGCTATTGAGTTGGTCAAGCTGTGCGGCCAGAGAGGCAGCTTCGGTATCGGAATCCGAGACCAGGCAGCGGATACCTACACTCATGTCATCCAGTCGACCCGCTGCGTTCAGACGGGGTGCGGCGGCAAAACCCAGGTCACTGGCCTGAATATGGCGCAGGTTGCGGCCGGCGACCTCCAGCAGTGCACGAACTCCCGGACAGCAACGGCCGCCCCGGATTCGCTCCAGCCCCTGGTACACCAGGCAGCGATTGTTCTGATCCAGAGGCACCAGGTCCGCGACGGTTCCCAGCGCGACCAGATCGAGCCACTGGTCAAGGCGTGGTTCGGGCCGTTGCTCAAACCAGTTGAGGTTGCGAAGATGAGCCCGCACGGCCATCACGGTATAGAACATCACGCCAACGCCCGCCAAAGCCCGCGAGGGAAAGGGGTCGCCAGGCAGGTTGGGATTGACGATCGCGTGAGCATCCGGC
>JBGTLI010000331.1:0-37177 GCA_041744195.1 Wenzhouxiangella sp.
GTCATCTTCGCCCATGTTGCCCAGCGCCGCGCTCATTCCGCCCTGGGCCGCCACGGTGTGAGACCGGGTGGGAAAGACCTTGGTGATGCAGGCCGTGGTCAAGCCTGTGGCAGCCAGCCCCATGGTTGCGCGCAAGCCGGCCCCGCCGGCTCCGATAACCAGCACGTCATAGTGGTGCCGGGTAATGTCATAAGCCTTGCTCAAGGTTAAACTCCAAATGCCATTTTAAGGATGGCGATGACAGCCAGCAGGCCGCCAACGATGGACGCGATCCTGATCAGCACCATCAGCATGATCTCGGTAGCTCGGGTGTGAATGTAATCTTCGATGACAACCTGCAAGCCCAACTCGCCGTGATAGATCGAAGTGACGACGAACAGAATGGCCATGGCCGCATTGAACGGCCTGCCAATCCAGGCTACCGCGGTCGCATGGTCAGCCCCGATCAGCGATGCCATGGCATAAATCAGCCAGACCGTCAGCAAGACCAGCAGGATGGCTGTGAACCGCAGGGCCCACCAGTGCCCCACACCCTCGCCGGCGGAGCCGTGATTATGTGCTTTGGCCAGAGGATTGCGCAGACTCATGCCAGACCTCCCCAGATTGCTATCGTGAGCAGTATTGAAAGGACAACGACCGTCCAGCCTGAGGCATAGGCGCCGCGAAGGTCCAGCAGCCAACCGGCATCCCACAACAGGTGTCGGATTCCGTTGAACAGGTGGAAAAACAGCGAGAATGTCCAGACCAGCAGGAATACGAGGCCCGGAACGCTGGCCAGCAAACCGATGAGTCGGTCATAGGCTTCCGGCCCTGACGAAAGCGCCAGCAGCCAGACGACCACGACCGCCATACCTAAGCTGAGGACGATGCCGGTAGCGCGGTGAGAAATCGACAGCACCGTGGTCAACTGGGGCCGGTAGACTTGCAGGTGCGGGGAAAGCGGTCGGTTGTCCGTCGCCATAGGTCAGTACTCGCGTCAGGTCAGTTTGGTCGAATCAGAAATCGATGCAGCGGCCGTTCATTTCCCAGTCGCCGTAGCGGATGGGGTCGAGGCCGGACTTGCGGCCCCCATATTCAGAGGTCCGTAAATGCTCAGGTTCGACGCCGCCGGAATCCGCCTTGCGGGACTCTGCAGGGCGGTCACCCCCTCGCTCCGCCTCACCATTCAACGTCGCATCAACTTTCTGTGTGTCAAGCATTATAGAATTGTAACGGTTCATCGTCTTCGATCCCAGTACTTATGACTGATTGGTTCAGTATTCCTCACCTGGTCGGCGTCCGTCTTGCCGGTGAGGATGCGGTTGCCTTTTGCCAGGCCCAGTTCACCGCTGACTTTCGTGAATTCGCCACCGACCGGTGGCGGCTGACGGCGTGGTGCGACCCCAAAGGCCGCTGTCTTGCGATCATTCTGGCAGCCGCTGGTGAAGGGCGCGTGGACCTGATTTTACCTGCCAGCCAGGTCGATTTGCTGGCCAGGCTGAAAATGTACGCGATCGGCCGCACACTTGAGTTTTCCGAACCAACCCCGGTCGCCGGAACCTGTTCCCCTTCGGCAACGGACTGGCTTGTCGATGGCGATCCCGCCCGGGCGCTTCGCCTGCAACATGACACTGAAGGCGCCAGCCAGCTGCAGCCCAAACCGGATGCTGTTAGGGCCTGGCGCCTGGCGGACCTGTGCCAACCCGTTCCGTGGCTGACGCCTGCCTCCAGCGCGAAATTTCTGCCTCAGTTTCTCGGTCTGGAGAAGAACGGCGGCTTGAGCTATACCAAGGGTTGTTTCCCTGGTCAGGAGGTGATCGCCCGCCTGCACTACCTGGGCAGCATCAAGTACCACTTACTCGGCTTCAAGCTTCCGGTTGGCAAGGAAACTGACTTGGAAATGTCGCAAAAACTGACCACGCCCAGTG
Organism: Wenzhouxiangella sp.; assembly: GCA_041744195.1. Lineage (GTDB taxonomy): Bacteria > Pseudomonadota > Gammaproteobacteria > Xanthomonadales > Wenzhouxiangellaceae > Wenzhouxiangella. Next base: position 1,908 of record JBGTLI010000331.1, read on the forward strand.
GCCAACCAGCCGGCGAGGTTCTTGACAGCCTGCATATCGACAGCCAGTTGATCGGCCTGGCAGTCAGCCCGATCACGGTCGAACCCGATTCACCGGTCCAGGTTTTTCCGGAGCTGGAGGGCCAGGCCGGGCAAATGACTGAAATTCAGCGATTGTGCTACTATCAGCGGAATGTCAAATTAAACTAATCTCTAATCAGAGACTTGAAGGGGTATCTTCGATGAAAACATCAATCTGGCTACTGATTGCCGTTGCCTGGCTGGCCCTTTCCGGGCTGGTTGCCGCGCAGGATTCAGCTACTGAAGTCGATGCCCCCGAGGCGCAAGCAACCGAAGAGCAAGCATCTGAACAAATGGACGCGGCGGAAAATTCAGCCGCCGCCGGAGCCGTCGTTGATGAAACTAGTGCCGCTGAATCGGTTGTCGATGACGTCGATGATGTGGTGGCCGAAGCTGCCGCCGGCAATGATGCAGCCGAACAACCCGCACTGGCAGGCCCGAACGGCGACCGACTCAGCTTCACCCTGCAGGTTCATCCCATTTTTACCCCGGATCAGGCCGACAGCGTTTACCGTCCGTTGATCAACTATCTCAATGCCAGCACGCCACACCATTTCGAATTGCAGCTTGCCAGAGACTTCCATCGCTATTGGCTTGAGATCCGGCGCGGCGTCACACCCGATCTGGTTCTGGAAGATGCCCACCTGGCCGCGTTACGCATTCGCCGCTTCGATTACACACCGCTGGTCAGGGCCTCGGACCCGGCCACTTTTTCGCTGCTAACCTCAGGAATGAATCTTGGTGCCGGCCTGACCGACTTTATCGGCCGCCCGGTTACAAGCATGCCGGCCCCGAGCCTTGGCTATCTCGTTCTGACGAGCTGGTATGACAACCCGATGCAGCAGCCGGTGATCCAGTCCAACGCGAGTTCCTGGCTGGACGCTGTGGAAATCGTTTTTTCCATGGAAGCCGAAGCCGCCATGGTCCCGCACAATCTGGTAGAGCGCTACGTCAATATGGAGATCGTGCGGACCTCCGACGAATTCCCCCATGCCACCATCAGCGCCAGCAGTAACGTTCCTGTGCATGTGCAGCGAGACATTATCAGGGCGCTAAGCGCCCTGCACGAAGACCCGGATTACTTCTCAGCCCTGCATGAACTGGATATCGAGCAGTTCGTTCCGGCTTCGACCAACGAATACGACGGGCTTGATCGCTGGCTGGATCAGGTTTTCAGCTTCTTCTAAACTGCTACTAACACCTGCATAAGTATTGCCTCATTCAGGGCCTCCTGACGGATTCGCCTGCAAGGCAAAGTGGCGAAGGCTTTGTTACTTCTTTGCCACGATGTAGCAAATCCAGCCAGCATCGGCATCACCGGTTTCGCTGGGTGAGTAGATACCATCTCCCTCGCCGGTTTCTTCGTCTGTGCCTTCCCAGTAAATCGTGGCCGAGCTGTATCCTGCCTCCAGCAGCAGCTCACGGATTTCCGGCAGGGTCCACAAGCGCCAGTGATACTCGAAGGCCTTTTCCAGCTTCGAGCCATCCGGGAACTCGAAATGAATCAGACAGGTCATCAGGTGGTTGATCGGGTCAAAACTGGCCTGGTCCCAGACGTAGGTGAAATCGTCGTATTCGGTGCGCTCCTCGAGCTCACGGTGGGCGTCATATCCGCCGAAGGCATCCAGAAATAACACGCCATCTTCCACCAGCGCCGCCCTGGCCCGTTCAAAATAAGCCCGCAATTTAGCGCGCGAGGTGAAAAGGTAGTAGCTGAAATTCATCGCCAGGACCGCGTCCACCGGCACGGTTTTGACCGTCAGCACATCGTGCTGGACCAATTGCACCCGCGATCTGGCCGCCTTGCCCAGCGCCGCCACATGATGATTGCGGCCCCATTCAAGCGTTTCGCCATCAAGGTCAACGCCGATGGCCTCACGATTCTTTCCAGAGCCCACCCAGGCACAGGCCGTATTGGCGGTGCCACAGAAGTCCTCCCGAATGCGTATCAGGCGACGTCCGGTGATGGCCTTGAACGTCTCTTCAACGAACTCGAGTTCTGATTCGGTATCCTGAACGCTTGCTTCGTAGAGCGCGTGGCGGTCGGCTGAATCGGCCTGGCGTGGCCGGGCAATTTTTCTACTGGACATGGTGTTTGGCAATACTCCGGAATCGAATCAACCGCGCTGGCGTATGGCAGGCCAGGCGGCGCGCAAATAAGTGATCATGGAAAGAAGGGTCAACGCTGCCGCTGCGATCAACAGCCAGCGGCCAATTTCAAGGACAGGCAATGCCCAAATCGGTTCCGCATACAGCAGGAATCCAATCGCGACCATCTGCATGATGGTCTTGATCTTCCCCGTCCAGGCCACCTTGACCCTGGCGCCCTCACCCAGTGCGGCCATCCACTCGCGCAGAGCCGAAATGGCGATTTCACGACCAATGATGATCGCGGCGGCAATCGCCAGAATCACCTCAGGATGCAGTTGCACGATAATGATCAAGGCAACGCCCACCATCAGCTTGTCAGCTACGGGATCAAGGAAAGCACCAAAGGTGCTTGTCATCCCAAAGCGTCGCGCCACCCAGCCATCCATCCAGTCGGTCAAGGCGGCCAGTATGAAGATGATGACTGCGGCAAGATTGGCCCATTCAACCGGAAGATAGATCACGATTACAAGAACCGGAATCATCACGATTCGCAGCAGCGTCAGCAGGGTTGGAATGGTCAGCGACAAACCAGGAAACTCCAATTTCTATTTCGGACGAGCAATCAGCCATTATCCCGTAAAAGCGCCTGGATATGCAGAGAGTTCCATCACGCTCAGCGCCGAATCAGGCATCTTTGAGGTATTCGGCGATCCGTTCGGCCAGTTGGGTACTGATGCCCGGGACGCGGGCCAACTCTTCCGGCCCGGCCTTGACCAGACCCTGAAGACCTCCGAAGTGTTGCAGCAATTTCTGCCTGCGCTGCGGCCCGACACCCGGCACCTGTTCCAGCGGCGAGGCCTGGGTCCGTTTCTCACGGCGGCGACGGTGCGCGCTGATAGCGAAACGATGCGCCTCATCCCGTATTTGCTGTACCAGATGTGAGGCCGGGTGATGCGGACCAGGCCAAACCTCCCGCTCATCCAGAACAAAGCTCTCGTGGCCGGCCCGGCGGGCTGGCCCCTTGGCCACACCCATGACCGGGATAGCATCAAGCCCCAACTCCGCCAGCACCCGACGAGCCCGGCTGGCCTGGCCCTTGCCGCCATCAATGATCACCAGGTCGGGCACGCCGCCCTCTTCCTCCAGCACCTTTCGGTAGCGCCGCCGCAGTACCTGATCAAGTGCAGCGTAATCATCACCAGGCTCGATGCCCTCAATGTTGTACTGGCGGTAGAATTTTTTCTGTGCCCCTTCGGGGCCGAATACCACGCATGAGCCGACGGTCTCGGTGCCGGAGATATGACTGATGTCAAAGCACTCCAGACGCTCCGGCGGCGTCGGCAGATCGATCAATTCCGCAAGCTCACTCAGGCCGCGCCCTATCTGGTCCCGCTCGGACAATCGTCGCCTGAGCGCGTCGTTCGCGTTGGTTACCGCCAATTTGATCCACTGTGCCCGATCCGCGCGAACCCGCCAGCGCAATCCGACCCGGCCATCACGACGTTTTGCCAGCGCCTCTTTCCAGAGCTCGGCCTGTTCTGGCGCATGCGACACGACAACCTCGGCCGGGGGAATACGCTCTGCGTAATACTGGCCAAGAAACGCACTCATGATCTCGCCTTCCTCAATGTCCTCGTGCAGGTTGGATGGGAAAAAGCATCGCCCTCCGACATTGCGGCCATGCCTGAACTCCACCACCTGAATCGCCGCCTGCCCGACGCCGCAGGCAAGCCCGATGACGTCAATGTTATCCGCGCCTCCAGTGACGTACTGGGTGGCACGAACGCCCTGCAGTGTCTGGATATGATCGCGCAGCACCGCCGCCTTCTCGTAGGCTTGTGATGCGCTGGCCTCGGCCATGCGTTCGGTCAGGTGTTCGATGACCGCCTCATCGCGTCCTTTGAGGAACTGTACCGCGGCATCGACATCCCGGGCGTACTCCGATTCGCTGATATACCCGACGCAGGGCGCGGTGCAGTGATTGATCTGGTACTGCAGGCAGGGCCGGGTGCGATTCTGAAAAACAGAGTCACGGCATTGCCGCAGACCCAGCAGCCGATAGATCTGGTTCAGTGACTCACGCACCGCGCCGGCGCTGGAATAGGGTCCGAAATACTGGCCCGGTTGCTTGCGACTTCCACGGTAAAAGCCGATGCGCGGAAACGGGTGACTGCTCTCCAGTCTAATCCAGGGGTAACTCTTGTCATCACGCAGATTGATATTGAAGCGCGGTCGATGGGATTTGATCCACTCATTTTCCAACAGCAGAGCCTCAGCCTCAGTGCGGGTCAGGCTGACTTCCATCGAGGCCAGCCTGCGCAACACCAGGTTGATGCGGCCGCCCTTGTCACGTCGATCGAAGTAGCTGCCCACCCGGCGACGCAGATTGCGCGCCTTGCCGACATACAGCACCTTGCCGCCGGCATCACGCATCACGTAAACACCCGGCCCGGTTGACAGCGAGCGGGCAAAGGCCCGGCCATCAAATTCGCTCATTGCCCGGCCCTGAGCTCCTCGACGAGGCGGTCGGCAGCCGCACTGAGCATATCCAATACCCGCTCGAATCCATGATCGCCGCCGTAATATGGATCAGGGACTTCCTCCAGGCCGTATTCGGGAGCCAGACGCATCACCAGCTCCAGCTTTGCGGTCGAATTGGGCGGGGCAATGGCGCGCAGGTCTTCCAGGTTGGATCGGTCCATGGCGAAGATATAGTCAAAGCGTCGAAAATCAGCCAGGGTGACTTTTCGGGCCCGCTCACCGCTGATGTCCATCCCCCATTTGAGCGCAAATTCTATCGCCCGCGGATCTGGCGCATTGCCGATGTGGTAGCCAATGGTGCCTGCCGAATCCGTGACCACCTCAATGCCGGCCTGGCTGAACTTGTAATCGAACATGGCCTTGGCTGTCGGGCTTCTGCAGATGTTTCCCAGACATACAAAAAGTATAGTTTTCATAATCTTAAATCACATATTGGATGCCAGAACTAACTTGAGGATGCCAGCTCGCGGCGGAAGCGCTCAAGGTCTTCGGGCGAATCGATTCCGACCGGGATTGCTTCCACGGCACGCGCCGTGGCAATCAGCCAGCCAGCCTCAAGCGCTCGAAGCTGCTCCAGCGATTCGAGCTGCTCCAGTTCGCTTTCGGGCAAGCTCGTCCAGGCTTTCAGCGCGGCGGCCCGGTAGGCATACAGGCCAACATGCCGACGTGCCCGGGATTGAGGCCAGTCGCCATCCCGAACGTGGGGAATGGGCGCGCGTGAAAAGTACAGCGCGCGATCCCGACGGTCACTGACCAGTTTGACAACATTGGGATCTTTCCATTGCGCAAGATCGGCGACCGGCTGCCAAAGCGTCGCCATGCTGGCGTCCCTGTCATCAAGAAGGAGCCGGGCCACTTGCACCAGACAAGCCACCGGCATGGCCGGCTCGTCACCCTGCAGGTTGACCACGATCGCCTCGCCAGCAAAACCCAGCCTGGCCGATGCCTCAGCGAGACGATCGGTACCGGAGCGGTGGGCTGCATCAGTCATCACAACCTGCCCGCCAGCGGCCTCGGTCACATCTGCGATCAACGGACTGTCGGTGGCGACATGCACGCTTTCGGCACCACAGGCCAGCGCCCGCTCCAGAGTTCTGACGACCAACGGCTTGCCACCAAGATCAGCCAGCGCCTTCTGAGGCAATCGGCTTGAATCCAGACGTGCCGGTATCAGAATGTGGAAGGCAGTGCTCATACAGGCGTACCCGGAGGCGTCATGGCAGTATCTATGGCAGTGTTCATGGACAATAGCCTTGCACATGGCAATCGACGATGTCGAGTATGGCGTTCGGCAGATTCGCGCTGACCTCGAGCACCCAGACTTCGGAGGCCAGGTTCAGCCGACGCAGCTTGACGGCATCCTTTGAAGTAACAACAATCGGCTCTTCCAACCGATCGATATCGCTCGCCACGAATTGATGGTGATCCGGAAAACTGTACTCACGGGGCTTGATGCCCAGCTCGGCCAGGCTGGAAAAGAAACTGCCCGGGTGAGCAATGCCGCACACAGCGCTCACCTGACGTCCGGACCAGTCCCCGAGATTGGCTGTCTGTGATCCATCAAGGGATACCAGAGCATCCGACCCAAGCTCAAAATCGACCGCCCCCGCCACGGTCAGCCCACCACCCTTGATCAACACCAGGTCCACTTCATCAAGGCGCTGGCGTGGCTGCCGAAGTGGTCCGGCCGGGAGCAACCGGCCATTGCCAAACCCGCGGGAACCATCGACCACGCACAGCTCAAGGCTGCGCGTCAATGCCCCGTGCTGCAGGCCATCGTCGGCGATGACCACATCGGCACCCGCAGCCAGAGCGGCTTCAAGCGCTGCGGCACGGCGGGCGCAGACCCAGACCGGCACATGGGTCGTACTCGCAATCAGCACCGGCTCATCACCGGCGACCCGCGGATCGCTGTCGCCACTGACCTGCCAGGGCTCACCCGGTGCTTTACCACCATAGCCACGACTGATCACAGCAACCGCCCGGCCGGCCTCGGCAAGGTGTCTGGCCAGGGCCATGACCACCGGGGTTTTACCGCCCCCGCCAACGGTAAGGTTACCCACCACGATCACAGGCAAGGGCGGCCTGGTGCCCGGGCGATGCCAGCGGTCACCAAGCTTCAAGCGATAGATTGTTTCCAGGGCACGAAGTATCAGCCCGGGTTGCCGGTCGCCGTACCAGACGCTGTTGCAGTAGCGCTCAAGAATTGCACGCACGCCTGCCTACTCCTGGCGATCCTGCAGTTGCAGTCGATGCAGGTGGTGATACAGGCCTTCAGGCCGGGCCAGCAACTCGGCATGGGTTCCGGCCTCGACGATTCGCCCCTGGTCCAGCACCACCACCTGGTCGGCCTTCTTGACCGTCGCCAGGCGATGGGCAATCACGACCGTTGTGCGGTTTTTCATGAGCGCTTCCAGCGCCGCCTGGATTTTCTGCTCCGACTCGGCATCCAGGGCCGAGGTTGCCTCGTCGAGGATCAAAATCGGGGCATCCTTGAGCAAGGCTCGGGCAATCGCCAGGCGCTGGCGCTGGCCTCCAGACAGCAGCGCGCCGTCTTCACCAATCGGCGTATCCAGCCCCTGGGACAAGCGCTCGATGAACTCCATCGCATGGGCCTGGTGTGCCACTTCGACGAGGCGATCGCGGCTGACCTCGCCGAGCACGCCGTAAGCGATATTGCGCCCCACCGTGTCGTTGAAAAGAACCACGTCCTGGCTGACCAGCGCGATGTGCCGACGCAGAGCATCGAGCTTGAACTGATTGATGTCCATGCCGTCAATGACAATCCGACCGGCGTCCGGCAGATAGAAGCGCGGCAACAGCTTGGCCAGCGTGGACTTGCCAGAGCCGGATCGTCCAATCAATGCCGTCACCGTGCCCGGCGCCACCGTCAGGTTGATTTCGCGCAATACCGGTTGATCGGAGTCCGGATAGCTGAAACTCAGGCCCTCCATTTCGATCCGCCCCTGGAGATGCTCAGGCTCGAGTGTGCCTAGATCCGGTTCGGCCGGGGCATCCAGAACCTGGAAAATACTGTCGGCCGCAGCAAGGCCCTTTTCGATAACCGCGTGCATCTTGGTCAGGCGTTTGAGCGGTGGAATGCAGGCGACCATCGCCGCCAGTACCGACATGAAAATCCCGGCGGTGATGTCGGCACGCATGTAGTCGCTGGCGGCAATGACCAGCAGCAGGATGACCGCCAGACCGGCGGCCAGCTGGATTAGGGACGAGGAGACCAATTGGGTGGCCGTCAGCTTCAGATGCAGTCGACGGTTGTCTTCGTTGATGCGTGAAAAAGACGCGTTTTCCTGCTCCCGACCACCAAAGATCTTGACCACCTCATGGCCGTTGACCGCTTCTTCAGTGACGTGGGTGACATCGCCCATGGAGTCCTGAATGCGGGACGAAATCTTGCGAAAGCGCCGACTGATGACGGTGACGACCAGGGCAATCACGGGCACCAGCAACAACATCGCCAGAGTCAGGCGCCAGGATTGGATCAGCATGACGCCGACCAGAGCAGTTACAGTGAACGAGTCCCTCAGGGTTCCAATCAGCGCCGTGGTTGCCGCCTGCGCCACCTGCTCGGCGTTGTAGGTCACCCGGGAGATCATCTGGCCGGAGGAATGACGGTCAAAGTAACTTGAAGGCAAGTCGAGATAGCGGGCGAACAGGTCTCGACGCAGGTCGGCAATCAAGCGCCGCCCGACCCACTCCATACCGAAGGCGCCGCCGAAATTGCCCAGGATGCGCAGCACCACGGCCGCCAGAACCAGGCCCGGAAGCCACAGGCTGAAGGTGGGGTCGGTAGCGACAATCGTTTCATCGACCAGCGGGCGAAGCAGATAGAAAAACAAGCCCTGCCCGGCCGCATCCAGGGCGACAAACACGATGGCAACGAAAAAGACCAGGCGCTGACGGACCAGGTAGGTCAACAGTCGACGATAAACGCGCGGCGCAGTGGTGCCCGGCGCCTTCACTGGTTGTCTCCGCCCTCTTCGACCGCGGCGATGGTCAGGCGCCTGATGCCCTCGGCCGCGGCCGCGTCCAGGGCCCGCACGACCAGACGATGTGGCGCCTCGGCATCGGCCCTGATGACCAGGGTGGCGTCCGGATTGGCCGCAAAGCGCTCGACGATGGCCGCCTGCACGGTCGCCCGGCGATCATCGGCCAGCATGCTGTCGTCGATGAACATCCGGCCATCATCCGTGATCACCAGCTCGATCACGTTGGGCAGGGTTTCGGTTTCTGCCGTGGCGGCTTCAGGAAGATCCAGGCGCAAGAGCGAGTGGCGCTCGAATGTCGTCGACACCATGAAAAAAATCAACAGCAGAAAGACCACGTCGATCAGCGAGGTCAGATTGATCTCGGGCTCCTCGCGATCTTCGTCGTAAATTTTCATTTCAACGGACCCTGCGCCGGGCGCCCTGCTCAATGGCCTGGATCAGCAACAGCGCCTGCTGCTCCATCTGCAAAACGTAGGCGCGAATCAGGCCGCGGAAATGGCGGTAGAAGAAGTAGCTCGGGATGGCCACGGTCAGGCCGGCCGCCGTGGTGATCAGGGCTTCGGAAATACCACCAGCCAGTTCGGTCGGGTCACCCACGCCATGGACCATGATGGCGCTGAACACCTTGATCATGCCGACCACGGTTCCCAGCAGACCCAGCAATGGCGTGATTCCGGCCACGGTCCCCAGTGTATTCAGAAAACGCTCGAGTTCGTGGACGACATGGCGACCGGTATCCTCGACGGCCTCCTTGATGACGTCGCGGGTACGATCGCGATTGTCCAATGCAGCGGCAAGCACGCGACCCAGCGGCGATGAGCGTCGGAGCTGCTCGATGTGCTTGGCGTCCAGTTCCTGCTGAAGCGCCCATTGCTTGACCTGGGCCGGTATGCGGGCCGGCATCACCCGCCCACCACGCAGCGCAAGAAAGCGCTCGATGACGATGGCCACGGCGATCACCGAACATAGGACGATTGGCACCATGAGCCAGCCGCCGGCAATTATGATTTCAAGCATTCAGTTTCCCAGCAGGTTGCTTTGACAGTTATAAATCAAACGCGAATGATAACGGGTTTGGCAAAAATAAAACGAGTGACGGTTCAACGTCCGCAACTGGAGACAATTACGGACAGTCGCGGTGTGGACGCCAGAATCTGGGGTGTTGGCCAGCCATGGATTCGACTTTGGGTCGGGCGCCGGGCCTGAGAGTGACGGTCACTGCTCCACAGCGCCCGGTGGTGATCAACGGAGTCTCACCCAGGTTCCGCAGTACTTCCGGGTGCGGTCGACCCGTTCGATCAACGCCAGGCACGGACGCCAGCGCCAGCCGGAGATGGGTGTGCTCCACGAAGGCCCGGCTTGTGGCGCGGCGGTGGCCGCCTGCCGGCAAGACCAGCACATCCAGTTCCAGACCGGGATTCTCGGCGATCAATCTGGCTTCCACCGCGCTGTCGATGCCACCAGCCAGCAGCAAGGCGCCGCCCGGGCCGCTGACATGCAACACGCAGGAGCTGTTGGGCCCCAGATCAGGAAGGCCTGCCGAAGGATGCAGAAATTCAAACCGATAGGCGCCACTGTCCCAGCCCGACCCTGTCACACAACGTTGGCCTGCCAGCGTGCCAGGCGAGTAAAGTCGATCCTTTGCCACCAGATTCTGAACGCTGCCCAGGCCGCCAGCATGGCCACGGTGAGCATGCGAGACCACGATCCGGTCAAGCCTGCCCGACCCCATGCCGCCAACAAGTCCAGGCAAGGTGCGTCCCAGGGCATCGCCACCCTCCCCGTCACCCGGGCCGGTATCGTAAAGCATCAATTCATCGCCGACCCGAATCAGCACGGCCAGGCCGTTGCCCATATCCAGCATGCGCAATTCAAGTTCGTCCGAGTCCGGCGCTCCAACTTGAGGCCACACCAGAGGAATGAGCAAGAACAGCCCCAACCAGCGTGCCGGCCATGCCGGAGGCGCCAGCAGCCAGAACGCGCCAACCGAGGCCAGAATCATGGCCGTGAGCCCCCCGCCGATCACAACCTGTCGGCCGAAGTCCCATTCGTGCAATGCGCCGAGAAGACCGAGCAGCAAACCCAGTCCGGTTTCGGTAACCTGAATGACCCAGGCTGCCGGCAGATCAAGCAGGATCAACCCGACACTGAGCAGCAACGATGGAAGAATCCAGAAGCCCACCAGAGGGATCGCAACCAGATTGGCGGCCAGGGCGATCGGAATGACCTGCTGGAAGACGCCCACGTTCAGCGCCAGCATGCCAACGCCAATCATGAGCTGAGCTCGAATCAGCCCTGACAGCCACTGCACCGCACCACCCGGCGAGGCAGAGGGACGCCATGCGAAAGCCCAGATCAGGACCGTCACGGCGGCAAATGACAACCAGAAGCCGGTCGCCAGCGGCGCCATCGGGTCGATCAGGAGGACAGCCACCAGCGCCAGCAACAGGGCATGTCCGGGCAGAATGCCGCGACGCAAAAGGAACGCGCCGCCCCCGACCAGCAGCATGATCAGCGCGCGCTGGGTCGGCAGGGTAAAGCCGGCCAGCATCGCATAGGCCATGGCAGCAAGCAGGGCAGCGACAATGGCCAGCCGGCGCCGGTCAATCCTGGAATTCAACAGTATCAGGGGCGCCAGCAGCCAACTTGCAAGCAAGCCGGCAAGACCGGCGACCATGCCGACATGCAGGCCTGAAATGGCCAACAGATGGGCCGTACCGGTGTGGCGCAGCATGTCGGACAGCTCCGGGGTCATGCCACCACGATCGGCGATCGCCAGCGCCCGCTTGAGCGCCGCAGCGTCGGAGCCGGCTGTCTCTGACTGCAGCACCTCACCAAGATACTGCCGGCGCCGATCGACAGATCCTGAAAATCGCCCCGAGGACAACCGCTGCGGTTGATCGACCACGCTGCCCAGCGCGCCAATGCGATTGGCCAGCAAATGCCGATGGAAATCAAAACCGGAATGGTTGAGCCGACCATGTGGCGGCTCCACCCGCAATGTCATCTCCCAGCGCTGGCCCGACTGGAGATATTCGCGCGGCCGGTACCAGTTGACCATGATTCGACCGGGCAGACGTGTATCGGGCCGACGTGTATCAGGCCAATCGTCCGGCCTGAACACGAAGCGCGTGCCCTGGCCGCGCGTCTCAGGCAGACCGGAGACGGTGCCGGTCAGGGTGACGCGCTCGCCGGCAAGATCGGCTGGCCATTGACTCTCCAGAAGCCAGCCAGCCTGAAGCAGGAACCACGCCATTCCAAGCATGAATGCCGCAGGCACGCGCCAGCTCTGCCGGTAAAGCAGAGCGACTGCCAAAGCTGCAAGGCCCAGCGCCCAGCCGGGGTCGGGGACCAATGGCGTAAGGGTGGCCAGTATGGAGCCGGCAACGAAAGCCAGTAGCAGGCGCCAGTCCATCAGCGCCTAGTCGAGCCGGTGGAGCAGTCCACCGGTCATTTCCATCCGCCGGTCCATGCGACCGGCCAGGCGGACATCATGGGTAACGAGAACAAAGGATGTCTGAAGCTCGCGATTGAGTTCCAGCATCAAATCGTATACGGCTGCGGAATTCTTCTCGTCCAGGTTGCCGGTCGGTTCATCACCCAGAACACAGGCCGGCCGGTTGATCAGTGCGCGTGCAACGGCAGCCCGCTGGCGCTCACCGCCGGACATCTCGCCGGGCTTGTGATGCAGCCGCTCGCCCAGCCCGACACGGGCCAGCAGGTCGGCCGCGGCCTGTGATGCCTGCTGGGCGCCGTCACCGCGGATCAGCAGTGGCATGGCGACGTTTTCCAGCGCGCTGAATTCCGGAAGGAGATGATGGAACTGGTAGATAAAACCCAGCGAGCGATTACGAATCCGCGCCCGGCTCCGCTCATCTCCTGCGGCGATATCGGACCCGGCCACTTCCACCGTTCCCGAAGTTGGCTGGTCCAGACCACCGAGAATGTGCAGCAGGGTACTCTTGCCGACACCGGAGGCGCCCAGGATCGCAACCCGCTCGCCGGGCACGATGTCAAAATCCACGCCCCGAAGTACGCGCAGTTCGACTTGGCCCTGGACAAAAGTCTTGGTCAGCCCCCGACAACGGATAACCGGTCCATCACTCATAGCGCAGCGCCTCCACCGGGTCGGTTCTTGATGCCCGCCAGGCTGGGTAGATTGTTGAGATCAGGGACAGCACCAGCGCAAGGCCGGCAAAGCGGAAGATATCGCTGGCGCGCAGCTCGGAGGGTAGGTCGGAGATGTAGTAGACCTCGGCTGAGAGGAACTCGACGCTGAGCAGACGCTCGACCGCACCGACCACCGACTCGACGTTCAGCGCCAGGATGATTCCGAGCATGACGCCCAGCAAGGTGCCGATGATTCCGATCAGAGAGCCCTGGACCATGAAGATACCCATGATCCGGCGTGGCCCCATACCCATGGTCTTGAGGATGGCAATATCCGACTGCTTGTCGGTCACCACCATGACCAGGGTCGAAATGATGTTGAAGGCTGCCACGGCAATGATCAGCGACAGGATGATGAACATCACAGTCTTCTCGGTCTGGACGGCGCGGAAGAAGTTGGCGTGCTGCTGGGTCCAGTCGCGTACCCGGTAAAACCCGGGCAGATCGGCACTGAGCTCCTGCGCGATCCAGCGCGCGCGCATCATGTCATTGAGCTTTAGACGAATGCCGCTGATGTTCTGGTCGAGCCGGAACAGGCGCTGGGCATCCTGAAGATGAATGACCGCCAGGGCCGTATCGTACTCATGCACGCCCGCTTCGAACACGCCGGCAACGGTGAAGCGCCGAACCTGTGGCACCACTCCAGCCGGCGTTGCCCGAATTTCTGGAGCAAAAATGGTCACCGGGTCGCCCGGGCCCACACCCAGGCGGGTTGCCAGACCCACCCCGATGATGACCTGCCAGCGACCCGGCTGGAGGTCGTCGAGACTGCCGACAACCATCATTTCATGGATATCCGATACCTGGGTCTCGGACTCCGGGTCAATGCCGCGAACCAGGGCGCCGGCCGTGTTGCGGGCACGCAGCATGGTCTCCTGCTCGACATAAGGTGCCGCGCCCAGCACATCCGGATGATTTCGCGCCTCAAGCACGATGTCCTCCCAACCGGGAAACTCGCCGTCGAAACCCTGGATCGTGGCGTGCGAGATCATGCCCAGAATGCGTTCGCGCAATTCGCGCTCGAAGCCATTCATGACGCTCAGCACTGTGATCAGAGTCATGACGCCCAGCGCGATGCCGGCCATGGAGATCAGCGAAATGAAGGAAATAAAATGATTCCTGCGCTTTGCGCGCAGGTATCTCAAACCGACAAACAGGGTCAGTGGCTGATACATAAAGTCGATTCAATTCTCGTTGGTAGTGCCTATGGTCTGTCCCGGAGCCTGGCCAGCACCTCGCTGAGCTCGTCCGGCAAGGGAGAGCTGAAAATCCGGTCCTCGGGCCATGGCAGACGCAGGTAGTGCGAATGCAGAAACAATCTTTGCAGTGGCAACTTAGACGACCCCTGCGAAAATCGTTCAGCCGCCAGCGCTTCCGCCGACCTTTCCGCTGATCCTTCATTGTACAACTCATCGCCGGCGATCGGGTAGCCGATACTGGCGGCATGAGCACGGATCTGGTGGGTTCGGCCAGTTTCAATACAGACCTCGACAAACGTAAAGCCGGACAGCCGCTCCAGTACACGAAACGTCGAGCGCGCCGACTGGCCGTCTTCGGCGACGATAATCCGACGCTGTCCGCTGCCATCCCGTATCTTCTTCAATGGCGCATCCACCCGCACGCGGTCCTCCGGCAACACCCCACGCAGCAGGGCCAGGTAGCGCTTTTCCACCGTTCGGTCGACGAATGCCCTTTGCAGACCAACCAAGGCCTGGTGATGACAGGCCAGCACGAGCAGGCCGCTGGTGGGCCGGTCCAGCCGGTGAACCGGACGCCAAAGTGGATCGATCTCGGCAATGGCATCCATCAAACCGTAGCTCAGCCCGGTACCACCATGCATGGCCAGGCCGGCAGGCTTGTCCATAATGACAAAATCCCGGTTCTGTTCGACGATGCACGAGCGCACGCTGGCAACCAGACCCGCCGGTATCCTGACCTCGGCAGCCGCTTCGAGCTTGACCGGCGGGACCCGAATCAAATCTCCCGCCTTGAGCTTCTGCATCGGCTTGGCGCGCGAACTGTTGACGCGGACCTGACCGGTGCGAACAAGCCGATAGACCAAACTGCGTGGCACATGACCCAGCAGGCTGATCAGAAAGTTGTCAAGGCGTTGACCGGCCCGGTCAGGTTCGACAGTTACATGTCGCACACTTGATCCCTGGTCAGTGCTCACAGGTGCGCGACAGCGGTTATTGAGTGATTTTGCATTAACACCGGGGACATAATAAGTGATAAAATGTGACGGTTAGGGAAAAGCAAGATGTCTGGCGGCATTGGCAAAGAATGGATACCCTGCCGCAGCATGGGAAATCCGACCTTTTGAGAGTCGAGTGATTTTGCCACAGAGTGCGGGTTCGAACGCAAAAGTTACTTTTCCTGATGAAGTTTGACCGTCTAGAACCGGCTCGTCCGGTTCTGGGGATTACTGCGAATATGACTCAGACTGTCGCAGGCGCGGCAGTTTGATTGACACTAAAAACAATGCGCTCCCGGTACGCGAGATAGTTAACGAGCCGGAATGGATGTCATCAGCGCGCCGCAACGGGGATTCCTCGTCGCGGCGAATGAAAAACAAGCAGTCGCCGTTTCCTGATCAAGAGACAAGTGAAACCCGCGATTCAGGCAGCAAGATGATCGCCGCAAGCAGCGGCTGGATTATCTGGTTTTTCAGCCGGCATCCATGGCGGGCTCCTTAAGTGTGGCCGGAGTGCTGGAGGAAATACAGCAATGAAACGCATGTTGATCAACGCAACCCAGCCAGAAGAGGTGCGTGTAGCCATCGCCGATGGCCAATTCCTGCTCGACCTGGACATAGAGGTTCCTGCCCAGGAGCAAAAAAAATCCAACATCTACAAGGGTCGCATCACCCGGGTTGAGCCCAGCCTGGACGCCTGCTTTGTTGAATTCGGTTCCGAGCGGCACGGATTCCTGTCCCTGAAAGAAATTGCCCGCGAGTACTTCACCGACGAAGGCAGGAAGCAGCTCGATTCCGGCGCCCGGGTTGAGATCAAGGACGCCGTCAAGGCCGGCCAGGAAATCATTATCCAGGTCGACAAGGAAGAGCGCGGCACCAAGGGAGCGGCCTTGACCACCTATATCAGCCTGGCCGGTCGCTATCTGGTCCTGATGCCGAATAATCCGCGCGCCGGCGGCGTCTCGCGCCAGATCTCGCGCGATGACCGCAAGGACCTGCTCGACACCCTCAAAAAAATCAATGTGCCCGACGACATGGGCCTGATCGTGCGCACCGCAGGCGTGGAGCGCGAACAGGAAGAACTGCAGTGGGATCTCGACTACCTGCTGCAACTCTGGACCGCCATCAAGACCGCCGCCCAGACCCGCCCTGCCCCGTTCCTGATCTACCAGGAGAGCAACCTGATCATCCGGGCACTACGCGACTACCTGCGCGAGGACATCGGTGAGATCCTGATTGATGACGACAAGGTCTTCGAGGACGCACGCGAGTTCATGCAGCAGGTCATGCCGCACAACCTGCGCAAGCTCAAGGCCTACCGCGATCCGATTCCGCTGTTTTCCCGCTACCAGATCGAAAGCCAGATTGAATCGGCATTCGCGCGCGAAGTGCGATTGCCTTCCGGTGGCGCTGTGGTCATCGACCACACAGAAGCACTGCTATCGATCGATATCAACTCTGCCCGCTCCACCAAAGGGGCCGATATCGAAGAAACCGCCCTTCAGACCAACCTCGAATCCGCTGACGAAATCGCCCGTCAGCTCCGAATTCGGGACCTGGGCGGCCTGATCGTCATCGATTTTATCGACATGATGAGCAAGGATGCCCAGCGCCAGGTCGAAAACCGCCTGCGCGATGCCATGCGCATGGACAAGGCCCGCGTCCAGATTGGCCGGATATCGCGCTTTGGCCTGCTTGAAATGTCGCGTCAGCGCCTGCGGCCCTCGCTGGGTGAGTCCAGCTACATTACCTGCCCTCGTTGCGAAGGCCATGGCTCCATTCGTTCAATCGAATCACTGGCCCTGTCGATCCTGCGCCTGGCCGAAGAAGAGGCGATGAAGGATCACACCTCGAGAGTGATCGTTCAGGCGCCGATTGCCGTCGCCAACTTCCTGCTCAACGAGAAGCGGGCGTCGATGGCCGAGATCCAGGAACGCAATAAGCTGCCGATTACCGTGGTTGCCAACAGCAACCTGGAAACGCCGCGCTTCGAGGTGCAGCGCCTGCGCAGTTCTGAAGCGGTCGATGAGCCCAGCTATGCACTCAGCCTGAGTACCGACAGCCACGACGCCCATAGCGGGTATCTGCGCGATGAAGCCCAGCAGACACCACCCAAGCCGCCGGCCCAGGCCGCGGTCAGTGGCGTACGCCCGGCTAACCCCGCGCCAGTCCGCCAGACCCTTTCGTTCATGGACAAGGTTGCCGCTTTCTTCAAGAAACTGTTCGGACAGGACGCTGAGACCAAAAAACGCAAGGAGCGCGACAAGGCCCAGGGCAAAAAAGGCCAGTTCTCGCGTGACCACCACCGCAAACGCACTGAGCACAGCACTGCCGCCGCGACCCCTGAAGATCAGGCGCCGCAGGGCCGGCCGGTTCGCAAGAAAAAGAAAAAACGTGGCAAATCGAAAGCTGACGCGAGCCGGGGCCGTGACGGTCAGCGTGATGCAGGCCGTGAAGCCAATCGTGAAGCCAATCGTGAAGCCAACCGTGATGCCAGTCGTGATGCCAATCGTGACCCCCGCCACGGAGGCGCACAGGATTCGCCGCAGGAAGCTGCGCGCCCGGAGAGCGCGCCGGGCGGCACACCGGACCATCCGCCGGCGCAGGACGACCACAACAGGCCTCGCAAGAAGCGTCGGCGGCGGGGCGGCAAGAAGCGCCGTGGCCGCCGTGACGAAAACAAGGCCCCAAGCGACGATAACAACCCGCAAGCCATGCCCCGGCAGGGCAGCGACCAACCGTCCGCGCAAGGCGAATCCAGGCCCGAGTCGAAAACGGAGGAGCCCAGGGCCAACAAGCCAGGGCCACAGCCCCGGCCAGAGACCAGACCGTTGTCTGAGCCCGACTCAGTAGCACATCATCCCAGGCCCGAAGCAAAGCCTGAGCCGAAGTCAGACCACGTGGCGGAATCAAGGCCTGAGCCCAAGTCCGAGCCAAGATCTGAGTCGAAGCCTGAGCCGAAGCCTGAGCCGAAGTCCGAGCCGAAGCCTGAGCCGAAGTCCAAGGCAAAGTCAGCCGAGCCGGAACCAAAGCAGGCAGCGAAGCCTTCAGAGCCACGACCGGCAGGTTCGGCAAGCAACGCGATCAAGGGTGACGATGGCATCTATCGCCTGGCTGACAGCGAAAAGAGTTAGCCTGAATCAAATCGCATAGACTAAAACGCCCCGGCCATTGGCCGGGGCGTTGCCGCGAGCATCGCACAACTTTTAGCTAGCGGCGCGGTCCACCAGGTCGTAAAAATCGACCAGGCCCGCTCGGCAGCCGACGATGCGCTGAGCAGCCAGTAATGCCCCACGGGCAAAAACACCGCGGTCAGTAGCCCGGTGGGTCAGTTCCAGACGCTCGCCATCTCCAAGAAAAAACACCGTGTGCTCGCCGGCAGCATCCCCGCCGCGCAAGGCCTGATGACCGATCTCGCCCCCGTGACGCTTTCGGCGCTGCTGGCTGCGATCAAACACAGCATTGATTTCAATGTCCTGGCCCCGAGCCCGGGCGACGGCTGCACCAAGTGCCAGCGCAGTACCAGAAGGGGCATCGATTTTTCGACGGTGGTGCAGTTCGCTGATTTCAACGTCGAATGCTTCACCCAATACGCTGGCTACCTGGCCGACAAGTCGTTCCAGAAGATTGACACCGAGACTGAAATTGGCCGCCCGGCAGATCGCGATATGCTCGGCCGCCTCCAGAATTTTGGTTTCAAGTTCCGGACCGATGCCGGTGGTTCCGATGATCAGCGGCAAATGTCGACGAACAGCGAATGACAGCGTATTCTCGAGAAGCTCCGGGTGGGAAAAGTCGACAATGACGTCGGCCTCGACATCCGGCTCAAAGAAAATCTCACGACTGGCACGGCCACTGATCCGAAAATGAGGGTCAGCCTCAACCAGTTCAATCAGGGTGCGGCTGGTCGTCCCCGTAGCACCGCTTAGCAAAATTTCCAGACTCATGGGCCAGAATATAACCCATCTGAATTTTGCCGGCTTGCCCGCCTATAGGCCCATGCGGTCGAAAAAGCTTCTGACCTTGTCGGTCCAGCCACTGGATTGCGGGTTGTGCCCACCCTCTTCGCTGAATGACTCCTGGAACTGCCGGAGCAAGTCCTTTTGCTCCCGAGTCAGCTTGACCGGCGTTTCCACTGCAACCCGGCATAGCAGGTCACCTTCTGAACGGCTGCGCACGGACTTGACGCCTTTGTCGCGCAGCCGGAACATTTTTCCGGACTGGGTTTCTGGCGGAATTTTGAGCATCACCGAGCCGTCAAGCGTCGGCACTTTCATCTGTCCACCGAGAGCTGCCGTTGTAATGGTGATAGGCACTTCACAGAACAGATCATCACCTTCGCGCTGAAACAGTGGATGCGGACGGACATGGACATCCACATACAAGTCACCGGCCGTTCCGCCCTGGGCACCAGCCCCGCCCTCGCCACTGAGCCGGATCCGGTCGCCTTCGTCCACCCCTGGCGGAATCTTGACCTGCAGGGTGCGCGTCTCGCGGACCTGACCGGAACCGTGGCAATCGTCACAGGGATCGGCAATGCTCCGCCCACTGCCACCGCAGGCCGGGCAGGTCTGCTGGACTGAAAAAATGCCCTGCTGCATGCGCACCTGGCCCTGGCCGCCGCAGGTCGAACAGACCTCGAGCCTGCCGCTCTTCGAACCGGAGCCGCTGCAGGTACCGCACTGGCCAACTGTAGGTATCCGGATTTCCTTGTTGATGCCCTTGACGGCTTCCTCAAGGTCGAGCTCCATCGTGTAGCGCAAATCCTGACCACGATGCGACCGCTGACGCTGCCGTCGACGGCCGCCACCAAAAATGTCGCCGAACATGTCGCCAAAAATATCGTTGATGTCGCCGAAACCGGCACCGCCACCGGGGCCGCCTCCCCCCATGCCATTGACGCCCTCATGGCCGAAGCGGTCGTAGGCTGCCCGCTTGCGCTCGTCCTTGAGAACCTCGTAAGCCTTTTGTGCTTCCTTGAACCGATCCTGGGCGGCATCGTCACCGGGGTTGCGGTCCGGATGAAATTTCATTGCCTGCCGACGATAGGCCTTCTTGAGATCCTCCGCGGTTGCGTCACGGGCCACGCCCAGGGTTTCGTAGTAGTCAGCTGGCATATAAATAAAAAGTTGGCTGGTTGGCTCGTTTGCTGGTTGGCTGGTTTACTTGCTGGCTGATGACTGGTTAGCTAGCTGGCTTTTAACCAGCCAACCAGCTAACAAGCCAACCAGCCAACCATCATTTTTTGTCGTCGTCAACTTCAGTGAATTCGGCGTCGACCACATCGTCCGGGGCATCCGTCTGGCTGCCTTCGGCCTGTTCTCCAGCAGGCGATTCGGCGCCGGATTCTGCCTGTGCTTTCTCGGCTGCCTTCTGGTACAACTCGGCCCCGGCCTGCTGCAGTTCGTTGACCGCGGCTTCGATGGCTTCCTTGTCATCGCCCTTGATTGTTTCATCCACCTTGGCCAGGGCATCTTCAATACGCTGCTTGACGCCCGAGTCCAGATCCTCGCCGTTTTCCTTGAGGCTGGTTCGGGTGGCATGAGCAATGCCATCGGCCGAATTGCGCGCGTTGACCAATTCGTGGAAGCGCTTGTCCTCTTCCCGATGGGTCTCGGCGTCGCGCACCATGTTTTCGATTTCCTCGTCGCTCAAGCCCGAGCCGGCCTTGATCTCAATGCGCTGCTCGCGATTGGTCGCCTTGTCCTTGGCCGAAACATGCAGGATTCCGTTGGCGTCCATATCGAAGGTGACCTCGATCTGCGGCACGCCGCGTGGTGCTGCCGGAATGCCGGTCAGGTCGAAACGAGCCAGGGATTTGTTCGCCGCAGCCTGTTCGCGCTCGCCCTGCAGCACATGCACGGTGACTGCGCTCTGGTTGTCATCGGCGGTAGAGAACACCTGCGAAGCCTTGGTCGGCACCGTGGTGTTCTTTTCGATGACCTTGGTGAACACGCCGCCCAGGGTTTCGATACCCAGCGACAACGGAGTCACATCCAGCAGCAGCACGTCCTTGACATCGCCAGCCAGCACGCCGCCCTGGATCGCAGCGCCAACGGCAACCGCTTCATCCGGGTTGACGTCCTTGCGCGGTTCCTTGCCGAAGAAGTCGGTCACGGCCTGCTGCACGGCCGGCATGCGCGTTTGACCGCCCACCAGAATCACTTCGTCGATATCATTGACTTTCAGCCCGGCATCATTCAATGCCGTGCGGCACGGATCGATCGAGCGCTTGACCAGATCTTCAACCAGCGACTCAAGCTTTGAGCGCGTGACCTTGATCGACAAGTGCTTCGGGCCCGAGGCGTCGGCCGTGATGTAGGGCAGGTTGACTTCGGTCTGCTGGGCAGCCGAGAGTTCGATCTTGGCCCGCTCGGCCGCCTCGCGCAGGCGCTGCAGCGCCAGCGGATCATTCTGCAGGTCAACACCCTGCTCCTTCTTGAACTCCGTCGCCAGGTAGTTGATCAGGCGCATATCGAAGTCTTCACCACCCAGGAAGGTATCACCATTGGTGGCCAGTACCTCGAACTGCTTTTCACCGTCGACGTCGGCGATCTCGATGATGGAAATGTCGAAGGTGCCACCGCCCAGGTCGTAGACCGCGATCTTGCGGTCAGCGCCCTTCTTGTCCAGCCCATAGGCCAGGGCCGCGGCGGTCGGTTCATTGATAATGCGGCGCACGGTCAGGCCGGCAATCTTGCCCGCGTCCTTGGTTGCCTGACGCTGGGAATCGTTGAAGTAGGCCGGCACCGTAATAACTGCTTCGGTCACTTCTTCGCCGAGGTAGTCTTCGGCGGTTTTCTTCATCTTCATCAGAACCCGCGCCGAAATCTCCGGTGGGGCCATTTTCTTGCCATCCACCTCCACCCAGGCATCTCCGTTGTCCGCCTCGACGATGGTGTAAGGCACCATGCCCTTGTCCTTCTGGACCACGTCTTCGGAGTACTTCCGCCCAATCAGGCGCTTGACCGCATACATGGTGCGGTTCGGGTTGGTGATTGCCTGGCGCTTGGCCGGCTGCCCGACCAGCACCTCACCGTCTTTGGTGAAAGCGACGGTTGAAGGCGTGGTTCGATCGCCTTCGGCGTTTTCAATGACTCGCGTCTTGCCGCCTTCCATGATGGCAACACAGGAATTCGTGGTTCCCAGATCAATGCCGATAATCTTGCTCATGGTTGTCTAAATCCTGTTCTCGTGAATGAATGTGAGAATGAAAAAATCGCTCTAGGCCGATTAGTGGGGCCCTTGGACACTGAATTCAATCGCTGGAGGTCTCCTGGGCCACGAGGACACGCGCCGGCCGGAGCAGGCGATCGTGCAACCGATAGCCGCGCTGCAGGACGCTGATTACGGTATCGGGTTCGTGCTCATCGGTGGGCTGGAGGCTCATGGCTTCATGCCACTGGGGATCAAATCGCTCCCCGACCGGGTCAATGACGTTCAACCCATAGCGGGACAATGTGTCCACCAGCAACTTGCGGGTGAGATTGAGCCCCTCGCCAAGGCTGTCGGAGGAATCGCCGGCATTCTCCAGCCCCTGGTCTAGGCTGTCAATGATCGGAACCAGGTCCCGCAGCAAACCCTCCACCGCGAACTTCCGTGACTTTTCCAGTTCACGGTCGCCGCGCTTGTGAAGGTTGTCCATCTCCGCCCGGGTGCGCAGCAGCGCGTCCCTCAGACGGCCTACTTCAGCCTCCATGCGGACCAGATCTTCCGACTGATTCGGCTCAGAAGGCGCATCGTCCATCACTTCACCGTCAAAATCATCAGACTCGGCGGTTTCCGCCTCGTCAACCAGGTCGTGCTCGTCGCCAGCTGGCTTGTCCTGACTCTCGCCCATGATCAGTAAAATTCCAATAGAAATGGCCTCGCGATAACGTGGGGTTAATCACGCGTGAATACAACCGCCATTGCCGTACCCTTGACTTGGTGCTAGTTTGTTGGCGACCTGACAATAACAACCTCCGACAGATCCGGGCGAACCGAAACCCATGCTGCGCGCACTGACCATCCGCCATTTCGCGATCATTGAATCGCAGGAACTGGATTTCGAGCCAGGCTTCACTGCCATCACAGGTGAAACCGGCGCCGGCAAGTCCATCCTGATCGACGCCCTGGGCCTGCTGCTGGGTGATCGCGCCGACAGCGCCCTGATCGCCAGTAATCAGGACCAGGCTGAACTGTCAGCCCGCTTCGATCTCCATGGCGCGGACGATGCCAGAGCCTGGCTGGCCGAGCAGGCCATGACCGAGGGCGACGAGCTGATCATCCGGCGCGTCCTGTCAACCCAGGGCAGTTCGCGTGCCTGGATCAACGGCCGCAGCGCCACCATTGGCCAGTTGGCCGAACTGGGTGCCTTCCTGGTTGAAATTCACGGCCAGCATGAACATCAGCTTCTGGAGCGACCGGAAACCCAGCGCCGCCTGCTTGACCAGCGCGTCAGCGACGAACTCGTCCGGGCGGTCGCCGAGCGTTTCATTGTCTGGCAGTCCGCCAGACGGGCGCTGGAGGAATTTGAAACCGAGGCTGGCGATCCCGCCCAGCTTGAACTGCTTCGTTTCCAGTGCCGCGAACTCGACAACATGGCCCTGACCAGCGGCGAATTCGAGCAGCTCGAGGCCGAGCAGGAGCGCTTGTCCCGAAGTGACGAGATTCGCACCAGTGCGGCGCGCGCCGCATCGGCGCTGGATCAGGATGACGGGCCGAGCGTGCGTGCGCTGTTACTTGAGGCGATCTCGGCAATCCGCTCGATCAGCAGCCTCGACAACCACCTGGTGACCATTGCGACCATGCTTGATGAAGCCCGGATCAACGTCGACGAAGCGATTTCCGAACTTGAGCGCCACAGCGAAGACGAAAGCGACCCGGAGCGCCTCGATCAGATCAACCGGCGCCTGGAAAAAGCCCTTGATCTGGCTCGTAAACATCGAATCCAACCCCCTGCCCTGCCCGAGCTGACCGAACGGCTGCGCGCCCGGCTGGATCGTCTTGACAACCAGGACAGCCAGCGTCAGAAATTGTTGTCCAACCTGACTGCCAGCGAGCAGGCCTGGCGCCAGGCCGCAGCCGAACTCAGTGCAGCGCGGCTCAAAGCGGCCGCAGCCCTGACCAAGGAGGTCAACGCCCACCTGGCCGAACTCGGCATGGACCAGGCTCGCATGGAGATCACAGTGCAAGCCGACCCACAGTCGAGGCCCGGTCGTCACGGCCATGACCGCATCGGCATCACTTTCAGCGCCAATCCCGGGATTCCACTGAAACCGCTGAGCAAAGTTGCCTCCGGCGGCGAATTGTCGCGGGTCAGCCTTGCACTGATGATCGCGGCCCGGCCAAGCCAGGGGCCGCTGGTGCGGGTTTTCGATGAAGTCGACGCCGGCATCGGGGGGGAGACAGCCCATGTGGTCGGGCGCTTCCTGCGCGAGGCTGCCGGTGCCGGCCAGGCCTTCTGCGTGACCCACCTGGCGCAGGTGGCCGCCTGTGCCGAACACCAGTTTCGGGTCCATAAAACAAGCAAGGGCTCGACCACGGGGGTGGAAGTCAGCGCCCTGAACGACGCCCAGCGCCAGGCCGAAATCGCCCGCATGCTCGGCAGCGCCCATTCACAGAAAAGCCTCGATCACGCCGCCGAAATGCTGCAACAAACCAGCTAACCAGCCCTTGTCTAATTCTTCTTCAGCGGCCGCACGTACATAACCAATGAGTGGTCAACGATTTCGAAACCGTGTTCGCGGGCGATCTGCTCCTGGCGACGCTCGATTTCCTCATCGAAGAATTCGATCACCTCACCGGTTTTCATGCACACCATGTGGTCGTGATGATCGCCTTCGTCCAGTTCATAGCACGCCTGGGCCGGACGACCGCTGCCGTCATCGAACATGTGCTTGCACACCAGACGCGCGGTTTCGAACTGGCTCAGAACGCGATAAACAGTGGCCAGACCAATTTCCTCACCCTGATCCGTCAACGCCCGGTAGATCTCGTCGGCGGTCATGTGCTTCTGATTGGTTTGTTCAAGCAAGCGCAGTATCTGAAGCCTGGGATGAGTTACTTTCAGACCCGCCTTGCGCAGTTCGGTGGTTTCTTCGGACATTGGCTGACCTAATGAATGCTTAACGGGAATCGGCTGATCTTATTGTATCATTGCACCACATTCGCCACTATTTTCGGGTAACTGATGATCACGCGCTTCACGCTCTGCGCAGTCCTCGCGCTTGCACTGTCCGCCTGCGGGCTTATTCACAAGCAGGATATCCAGCAGGGCAACATCCTGGACGAAGACGAAGTCGCTCAGCTCGAACTCGGCATGACCCAGCGCCAGGTCCTGATTCTGCTGGGTTCACCGTCCGTGCAAAGTCAGTTCCATGATCACCGGTGGGATTACGTCAACACCTATTCCGTACGGGGTGGGTCCCCGGTCAAGCGCGTCCTTACGCTTCGTTTTGATGAGCAAAGGCTGGCATCAGTGGAAGGCACCTACCTTGACCAGGAATCGGCCGCGGCGCAGGCCTTGCGCGACCTGCAGCGGCTGGAGCCGCCACCCATCCAGGACCTGGAAAGCATTCAGCAGGACCCCTGAAAGCCTCGCCAAGACAGCAATCGCGGGACTCAGGATTTTCGGCGGCCGCGTTCCAGTTCCGCCAACTGGCGCCGAACCTCTTTCGGATCAACCTTGAGCGGCCGATAAACCTCGACCCGGTCGCCATCGACCAGAATCCGGTCGGGGCTGCAACGCTTGCCAAAGATCCCGATCAAAGTCTCGTCAACCTCCAGACCCGGCAGCCGGCGCGCCATGTCGGCCTGGCGGACCGCTGAAATTACCGTGGTGCCCGCCGGCACCTCCAGGTCAATCACAACCTGCCGACCGGGTAGTCCGGCAGCCACTTCGACATGCAGGGATTCAGCCATGGATCTCGTCAGCCCGTCGGCAGAAATCGTCCACCATGCGATCGGCCATACGTTCAAAACCGCGCTTGAACGGCCGCATCAGCACCGAGCCTGGCAAAATGAAGCTAAGATCCAGACTGACCCGGGCACCGGCTTCGCCCAGGGGCTTGAAGCACCAGGCGCCGGACAGGTGTTCGAATGGCCCCTTATTCAGTGCCATGGTGATTCGCTCGGCCTCAACCAGAGTGTTCTCGGTGGTGAATCGTTGCACGATCCCGGCAATTCTGACCTCCAGCGTGGCCAACTGACGGCTGTCATCGGCTTCATGCAACTCCGCCGCCCGGACCCAGGGCAGAAAGCGCGGGTAGTGCTGCACATCACGAACGAGATCAAACATTTGTTGCGGCGTGTGCGCGACCAGGGCAAAACGGCTGATTTGGGGCATTAAGTCGGTTTCAGGTGTGCTGGTTTGGCTGCCGGGTTTCGTGCGTTGATTTGAATTGCGTTATTGATAATGCGCGACGTTAGTTTACCCCAGCCCGCGCCCCGAACCGCCATCCTTTGCCCCCGGCTGCGCTATCATGACGCCACTTTCAAACCGCGATCAGATTTCTTAATGGCCAAGCAGCCATCCAGCACCATTGCCCTGAACAAGCGAGCGCGCTTCGAGTACCACCTCGACGAGCGGATCGAAGCCGGCATCTCCCTGCAGGGCTGGGAAGTCAAGGCATTGCGGGCAGGCAAAATCCAGTTTGGCGAAAGCTATGTACTGCTCAAAAACGGCCAGGCCTATCTTTTCGGCTGCCTGATTACCCCCCTGATCTCGGCTTCCAGTCACGTAAAGGCCGACCCGATGCGCAATCGGCGGCTGCTCATGCACCGCAAGGAGATCGACCGCCTGATCGGCCTGGTGGAGCGCAAGGGCCACACCATCGTGCCCACTGCCATGTACTGGAGCAAGGACAAGGTCAAGGTCGAAATCGCAGTCGCTCGCGGCAAACAGACCCACGACAAACGCCAGACCGAAAAAAACCGCGACTGGGAACGCCAGAAAGGCCGCATCCTCAAAAGCGGCTAGTGGGCCATGTGGCTATCCTGGCGAGGTCGGTTTAACTTGCGGAACCTTCGGTCAGCCTGCTAGTCTATGTGGGTACCTACGGGGGCGTTCTGGCTTCGACGTGAATTGGACGTACCCTGGGGCATGCCGAGGAGACAGCAACCCTCGTTAAACCTGGCTGTAAAAAAGTTAGTTGCCAACGACGACAACTACGCACTGGCTGCCTAAGAAACAGCCTGCTCTCCGCCGGTTGAGCCTGCGCTTCTGACCGGAGATCATTTAGCAGGATCGCATCATGTCGCGCATCAGGGCATGGTTGCTAAACTAAACTGAAGCTGGTTGTTGCATATGCCCTGCCCCTCGGGCGATGCACCAACGAGAAAAAATCGAGCGGGCTAAGCATGTAGAACCAGGATCAAAAGGTTTGCGGACGCGGGTTCGACTCCCGCCGCCTCCACCAGATCCCCGTAAAAAGGCCAGCCTTCTAGGTTGGCTTTTTTTTGTCTGAGTTTTGGGCAGGGAGTCGAACCCGCTTTTATTTGTATGACCCTTTCCCCACTGCCCCTTTCCTCAGGAAAGGGGCCACCGTGTCGCTATGCGACCAATGATTTGCGTGTACACCGACACGCAACGCCCCGCCGCCTCCACCAGATCCCCGTAAAAAGGCCAGCCTTCTAGGTTGGCTTTTTTTGTCTGAGTTTTGGGCAGGGAGTCGAACCCGCTTTTATTTGTATGACCCTTTCCCCACTGCCCCTTTCCTCAGGAAAGGGGCCACCGTGTCGCTATGCGACCATTGATTTGCGTGTACACCGACACGCAACGCCCGGCCGCCTCCACCAGATCCCCGTAAAAAGGCCAGCCTCGGGGTTGGACCTCAGATCGATATGGCCCAATCCGGCAGGATCTGGAGGGCCCAGGTTTCAAGTACCTTGTCGAACCCGGAAATCACCAGCACGGCCAGCAGCAACAGGGTCCAGCCCAGCAATTTCTTCCCGAACTCAGCGTGGCTCAACAAGCCCGGCTTCCATTTCTGAAGAAGTTGCCCGGAAGCAAATGCCGCAAACAGCAGCACGGCCGCAGTGCCCAGCCCAAAGGCCATCATGACGATAAATGCCATGCCCATATTCTGACCCAGCGAGGCCAGGGCAATGGCCGCACCCAGGGTCGGCCCCACGCAGGGAAGCCAGACTAGACCAAGCAAGGCGCCGACTCCGAATTGACCTGCTGCGCTCGATGCTTCGCCACCGCCGGTATTGAAACTGGCCGTCAAGATCGAGAGCCTGAAAGCCAGCCAGTCGCCCAGCGGTTTGACCAACAACACGGCGGCAACCAGTAACAGGGCGAATGCGGCAATATAGCGCAGAAACTCCGGATCAAGCTGAAGGCTGAGCAGGGCATAAGTCAGCACTGTTCCGCCGGCGGCAAAGGACACCGACAGGCCCAGGGCCAGAAACCACGGACCCGACCGGCCACTTGTCGCGGCCGAAGACATCACGGCCGGCACCAGTGGCCACACGCAGGGTGACAGGATGCTGAGCATCCCGGCCACCCAGGCCAGCGGGATGGCCGAAAACTCCAGACTCATTCGAACTGAGCAGCTCGATTGATCGCCTCGAAAATCACGTCCTCGCGAGTCTCGGCCACGCTGTACCAGAATTGCGTTTCACCCTTGTAGAGCAACAGTGTCGACTGGCGCGGTGCGCGCAACTGGCGGACATACTGACGGTCCTTGTCGTAATCGACCGACAGAATATGCAGGTCCACACCCGGATGCGCGGCCCGATAGGCTTTCAGAACCTCATGCTGACGGGCGCAAGTCGGGCACCATGGGGCGAAAATATCGATAAGCACCAATTCACCATCAGCTTGCAGCTCGGCGAACCTCTCGTTGGAAAAGGGCTCGCTCTCCAAGCCCCAGGCAGACACCGAGAGCGTCAGTGCGACGAAAGCATAAAACCACTTCTTTGTGTGCATGAAAAATATCCTCAGGTTAATTCGAATGATTCATCCCGGTCATTCATGAGTCGACCGGCTCGCCCCAATGGACCGGGGCCGGCAATTAAACCTTTCAGATTTGCAGGCCCGTTGCAATCAACGATAATTCTTCGAAAGCTATTCATCGTATGACCGGTCACTTGGGGATTAACCCGACTCCCTTTTGCCGCGGCATCGCCAACGAGCACCAGGTTGGTCTTGGGCGCCATATCAGCAAAAGACCTTATATTTACAAGGAGCAAACCGCATGAAAAAGCCATCCTGCGTGATTCGATATCTGATGACGCTGTTTCTCATTTTTCCATTGATCCTGGCAACAGGAGCACAGGCCACGGACAACGACACCCTGGCCGAGCGTGGCGAGCGCGAAATCGTGGAACTTCACGAATTCCTTCAGGACTGGTATCGCGGACACCCGGAGGCGGACTTCAATCGTTTCGATCGGGTCCTGACCGACGATTTTGTCATCATCATGCCTGACAGCCGTATTCTTGATCGCGCCACCATCAACTCGGCCGTGCGCGATCAGCACGATTCCGACAGCCAGGCCGAACTGGATATCCGCAACGTCCGCTTGCATGGGACCCACGACAACACAGCCATATTCACTTACGAGGAGTGGCAGGGTCGGGGAGGCGAACCAATGCGCGGGCGTCTCAGTAGTGTCTTTTTCGCCGTTGATGAAGAAGCACCGAACGGCCTGGTCTGGTTGCACGTTCACGAAACATGGCTACCAGAACCTCAGGCAGCCCAGCAACCGGACCGGGAAAGAAACCCATTCGATACCGATATCCTGGTCGAAACCTTCGGTTATGGACCGGACACCCCTTCGCTGGTCGACTATGCCGACCTTTACCAGGGCTGTCCGGCACGCGACTGTATCCCGTCGATCGATGACCCGAAGTACGTGGCTGCCGAAGATGCTGCCTTTCTGGGTGACGAAGAGTTGATCATGGGAGTGGACATCAACGGTGAGCAACGCGCCTATCCGGCCCGGATCATGGACTATCACGAGATCGTCAACGACACCATCGCCGGACAACCCATTGCGGTGACCTGGTGCCCGTTGTGCGGTTCCGGCGTGGCTTTCGACCCACGAATCGATGGTCAGGTTGTCGAGTTCGGGGTGGCCGGCGTACTGCATGATTCCGATCTGGTCATGTATGACAGGAAAACTGATTCGCTGTGGCAGCAGATCACCGGCCAGGCCATCATGGGCCCGCGCATGGGCGATCGGCTTGAGGTTCTCCCCATGGCGATGACCGATTGGAAGACCTGGCGCGAGGCCCACCCCGAAACCCTGGTGTTGTCAACCGACACCGGCACTGATCGCGACTATGGCGATTCCCGGCGCTATGATCAATATGATCAAAGCGAACGCCTGGCTTTTCCGATTACCCAGCGTGATCTGACCATCCACCCCAAGACGGTGGTATTCGGTTTCGAAATCAATGGACATAAACTGGCTGTCTTTGAAGACCGACTTTCAGACGAATCCCGAATCGAGACAAGCCTCGGTGACCAGAAGCTGACCATTGAGCAACTTGCGGACGGATCGGTGCTGGCAACCGATGAACATGGCGATGCGCATCCGTCGATTCGCCTGTTCTGGTTTGCCTGGTACAACTTCCACCCGGATACAGAGCGACTGCGCTAAAAAGCCATGAACAGACTCTGCGCGCGGCCCATCTTCGGCTGAACCGAAGTCTCGCGCAGAGTTCCTCCCCGTGCTACCGAGGCTCGCAGGCTTTCTTTCTCCGGATCTGTGACAAAGCGGATGTCGCGTTCATCCCACTTGATTCCCAGTTTATTCATGGCCCAGTCCAGGCGGGGCTCAGCCACATCATCAATCATCCGTTCATGCTCCTCACGCCAAATCTCGGCCACGCTGACCTCGCCGAGTTGAGCAATGAGCTGTCCGGCATTCCAGCTTCGACCCGATTCCCTGCAGCAATCGGCAAAGGCGGCCAGCGCCGAGTCGAGTGAATGTTCGCCCCCTGAACTCAGGCGCAGGCGCAAATCTACCCGCAGGAAGAAGGCCGCCCCCGTCCAGTGCACCCTCCGAAAAGCACGCTCCCGCCACATGCGCGGACTTAGCTCGACCAGGGTCATACCACGACCATTGGGGTCGTTTAGCCCTCGTTGAAAACCGGCAAACATTCTTCGCCAGGCCTCGGAACTGTTGATGACTCCTGCCCGGGCCTGCAACAGGTGCTGATAATAGGATGCCAGGCCCTCAGCAAACCAGATATCAGTATTGCCTGCAAAGGGCAGGAGCAAATGGGCAAATTCGTGAAATCCGCGCCAGTCATCAAGCAAATCGTCCAGCTCGGCCTCTGGATGGACATACAAGTACACTTCAGGCGGACGGCTACGTCGGACTCTGCCAAATGTAATGGGGTCGCGACGGTCCGACGCTTCAAGCATCACCTTCAGTCGCGGCTCGGGAAACCGGCCGGACACGCTGACCAGAGAACCCGCAGCCTGCCCGATCCAGTCCGTCCATGCCGATTCCGATGGCTTGCCCAGTCGCTGATCGATGTGAACTTCGATCAGGGTCTGCCCAACTTTGATTTCGACCTGACTGGCAAAGATGGCGCCAGGCAGGGTGAAAAAGGCAACACAGCACGCCGAGCGAAGAAAATAGTGAAATTTACCACTGCAAATTGCTGACAAAATAACTTCTCGCAAATTCAAACCACGTATTTACAGGACCGGTTTCAACCGATCCCATTGCAACCGGTTGATGGAGCCGCCCTTTTACCTCCCCCTGCTGCGGTGTTGCCAGAGCGCCTGTGCCTGCGGCAAACCTCACTCCGTGAGGCAGGTCGAAAGAAGCAGCTTCAACCGCCGGTCTAAATAAACTGACAACCTTGGTTAAAATCCCGAAGCAGTCTCATCATGGTCAGAATCACGGCATTACGCAGGAAAGCTTTGACAATTCTGTCATGCCTCGCCCTTGTCCTGGGATTGAGCGCTTGTGTCACACAACCCGTTCAGCCGGAACTCAAAAGACTTTATCAGACAAACCAGACCGACCCCCGTCAGCCACCTGTGATTTTGATCCCCGGACTGATGGGATCGCGCCTGGAAAGCGAATCTCGCGGAGAACTCTGGCCTGGCTCTTTGTTCGACTTGATCTTTTCGCCATACCGGCATGCAGCGCTCAGGATTGATCCAGATACGCTGTTGCCCTTGCCCGGGGATACCTCGGCGATCCGGATTACCGGTAAGTTTGCCGGCCGAAACTTTTACAGCTCCATCATCCAAACGCTGGAAACCGCAGGCGGCTTTACCCTGGCTGAACCAGGCAACATCCCGGAAAGCCAGGACCGCCTTTACTACATCTTCACCTATGACTGGCGCCTGGACAATGTCCAGAGCGCTCGTAAACTGGACGAGTTCATCGAACAGATTCGGCGTGACCATGGCGACCCGGACATGAAATTCGATCTTGTCGCTCATTCCATGGGTGGCCTGATTGCCCGCTATTACCTGCGGTACGGCTCAGTCGATGTCACCATGGACAACGAGTTCCCGATCAATTACCACGGTGAAAACCGAATCCGGCGGGTCGTCCTGCTCGGCACACCCAATCTCGGTTCGGTTGAATCGCTGAAGGCTTTTATTGTCGGTCGAAAAATCGGTTTGAGAACCATCCCTCCAGAAGTGCTGATTACTTTCCCAAGCTTTTTCCAACTCTTTCCACATCCGCTCAACAACTGGTTGTTGAACATCGATGGTGCCGCTGTCGAAGCTGACCCGTTCAACCTGAGCACCTGGCAACGCTTCGAATGGTCGATTTTCAACCCGGAGCTGCGTCGCAGAATCATCCAGAGTCACGCTCTGGAGGCTGACGGTCTGGCTGCGGTTGAGTTGCTTGAGCGCTATTTCCACAAGCACCTTGAACGGGGCCGTCGGTTCATGTGGTCGCTGACGGTGCGTATGGAACGAACGCCCTGGCAACTGGTCGTGTTTGGAGGCGCCTGTAACCTGACGCCAGCGCGGATGGTGGTTGAGGATACTGGCCAAGACTACCTGCTGCACCTCACTCCAGGCGATATCAGTCGACCGAGGCCGGGCATCAACTATGAGCAGCTGATGCTGGAGCCGGGTGACGGCGTTGTGACCAAGGCCTCATTGTTGGCCAGGGAATCCCTCGACCCGTTCGTTCCTCGTCACAAATGGTGTCACTTTCCTTTGCACTATCCGCTATTTCTATGTGAAGAGCACAGTCAGTTGACGACAAATCTAACCTTTCAGGATAACCTGTTGAACTTTCTATTCAACCGCGATTGATCTGGTGCCTGAACATCATCCTCAAATGCCTTATCGACTGGCTCGGCGCAGACGTCAGAATGTCAAAGGGTCGAACAGTAGCTCGATCCGTTCACAGTTAAAGCGCCATAGCGTGGCTTTGATCAGCCTCGTGCTGGCCATTGCTTCCCTGGGTTATAACACCTGGCGAAACGAAACCTCCGAACTCCATCGCAACTGGCGACAAGCGGCGTTTCAACTGACCACCGAAGTCAATGAACTTCAGCAGATTACCCTTTACCGCCGTTACTTCTTTGGCCGCCAGGAGCACCCCCTACTGTCCGTTCAGGACGCCGATACCTGGGTCGGCGGCTGGGGCAAGGCGATCAGCATCCGTGACCTGACCTCCCTGCTTCCTGAGCCCTTGCCCGACAGGGGTCAATCCCTGTTCGACGCATGGCAGGCCAATGCCGGAGAGCTGGACCAGTCCGGCGAGGCTGCCGCAGAGGCGGAGCAGGCCATATTGAAAGCGCTGGATGAGGTTCGTCTATCTGTGCTTGAGCTGATTGAAAACCTTCGTTGACAGGGTTCTCGACAGACCTGATATGATTGCCACTGTCAGCCCCTGATTCGGTCTGGCGAGATTCCGTACAAGGGAAGGCTTGCAATGGATATTGAAACACTGCTGCTGATGGGGGTCCTGCTTACTTCTTCCACAGCGCTGACCCTGGCGTACGCCTCCTGGTCTCTATCCGTCAACCTGGGGCCTGCCAAGCGGTCCATGCAGATCTGGCTGGGCGCTATTTTCATTCAGTCCTTGTTCTGGATCCTGTTTGTTTTCGGGCGCGAGTTGGGGGCGGCATTTTCGATTGTCATGGTCAATTGCCTGTCGGTACTGGCCATGGCCGAGTACAATCGATCGATCCGCGTCTTTCTTGGCTTGACCGATCGCCGTTGTATACTTTACTCGGTTGTTGCTGTCGTTGCCCTTTTGAACATCTACTTCGGCATTTTTAATCCCAGCTATTTGATGCGGGTCTTGTCCGTATCATTGCCTGGTGCGGCGCTAATGATATGGCTGAGCTACGCAGCTATCACTCATTCCAAGGCCAACTATTCCAGAGCGTCCCTGGTGGTGATAATGGTTTTCGCCATTGGGGCAGCCTCCTTACTGACCCGCGCTGCTGACGCACTCGTTCATCCGGATCTCAATATCACCGAGTCAATTGCGCAACAAACCGCGCTGTTTGTTTACGCCATGGTGCCTGTTTTCGCGAGCATTGGATTTTTGCTGATGCAAACCCACCGAGCCTATACAAGGCTGGAGCAGCTTGCCGCCATCGACTACCTTACCGGGACTTTGAACCGACGATCTTTTCAAGACGTTGCAAAAAAAACACTGGCAGGATGTAAACGCACAAATCGGAATGCATCCATCCTGCTGATCGACATTGACCATTTTAAAATCATCAATGACTCCTACGGTCACGCCGCAGGAGATCATGCCATTTGCAGGCTTTGCTCGTTAATGGCCGAGGCACTACGCTCTGAAGACATCATTGCAAGGATGGGCGGAGAGGAGTTTGTGATTCTGCTGCCCGGCGCAAATCTGGAGGAAGCAAGCCAGGTTGCCGAGCGATTGCGCCTGGCGATTGCCGAAACACCTGTAACAAGCGACACTCATCGGTTCTTCATGACAGTCTCGATTGGAGTTGCCCAATGGCAGGGTCAGGAATTGGAGCTGACCATCAAACAGGCTGACGATGCAATGTACACGGCCAAGAAAAACGGACGGGACCGGGTTGAGCTGGCAGAGCAGCTAATACAGGCCAACAACATGACAACGCAATCAACGCGCAGCGAAATGGAAACCCAAACCTAGTGTAGTGTCGGAAATAGATTAATGAGATAGAAGGGCTTCACGTGCACGTCCGACCTTAGCGAGGATGTCATTGGCTGTTTTGGTCCAGACGAACGGCTTGCTATTAGCATTGTGTGATTCGATGAACTCATAG
>JBGTLI010000332.1:0-12607 GCA_041744195.1 Wenzhouxiangella sp.
TGTTTCCATTCTTCTATGGCAGCGAATGTTCCGACGTGGTGATCGTGCAGATCAACCCGATCGAGCGCAAGGGCGTGCCGAAAACCGCCAGCGAGATTCAGAACCGGATCAATGAAATCGCATTCAACTCCAGCCTGCTCAGGGAACTGCGCGCGGTCGATTTCGTCACCCGGCTGGTCGAGGATGGGCGACTTGATGCCAGCGAATATCGGAGCGTGCGCATGCATCTGATTCACAACCAGGATGCACTGAACCCGCTGGGCGCCTCGTCGAAGTCGAATGCCGAATGGGAATTTCTGACCCACCTGCGCGATATTGGCCGCAACACCGCCGAGGCCTGGCTGGAAACCAATTTCAACCAGACCGGCAAACGCGATACAGTCGATGTCCGGGCGATGTTTCAGGGGGTCGAGTCGGTGATCTGACTGTGGCGCCGGCCGCGGGCCTCGGATGTGATAACCATTCGGAGCAACACGCTGCCCCCGCAGTTGTTGATAAGCGCCAATTGAGCGCGCTGGCGCGTTTTGTGGAAAATGACCTGATTCAGACTGGACACCGATTTTGATTTCAGGCATCTTAGTCTTCGAAAATAATACGCGATTCGGGGAGTTTCAAATGTTCAATAACCGCCGCCTGGCATTCTGGGCATTCATTCTTATTGTTTCGGCTGCACTGACGGGCTGTGCGACAACCAAATCGATATCCGACGTCGGATTCCCGCTTGCTGGTTCGGTTGTTTATATCACAGCGGTTCAAAATGAATTGCAGACAGAGACTTCGTCAACAAATCCCGCCGCTGGAGGCGGTGGCCTGTTGGGTGTCTTGATTGCTCACAGCATCGACAGCACCCGGAATCGGCGTGCCGAAGAAGCGGTAACCGAACTTCGCAATGCGTTGATCGACTTTCCCATTGCCGATGAGTTTTCACAAGCGGTTATTGAATCGGGCTTGCCGGGACGGCTCAGTCTGATCGAACCGAGATTACTGAGAGAGGCGCCTGGAGCAGACTTCCAGCATGAGCGGGACTTTGTTGAGCTCCACCCGAAGGTTCAGCTTTCGAATAACCTGGCGGCACTGGAAGTGAGTATCTGGATCAGGGAATTCGAACTGAACAACAAAAATCGCCCCCGATTCACAGGGTTTGCGCAAGGATACAAATACGTACATCCCCTGCCTGAACCGGCAGCAGGTAAAAATCGGACTGATTACGCCGAAGCCTGGTTGACGCTGGGCGCAGATGCAATCGAGGGGCTGATTCGGCTCGGAATGGACGCAACCATTGAGGCCGCGCTAACCCATCTAAATGACCGCGGTTTTGTTCACGGCACGCCCAACCGTTACCGAATTCCAGACTATACGAATCGCCTGGCTTACCAGGTCAGGCGTGAAACCGGGGACTTGCTTTGGTTGAACGCCCGCGCAACCCCGGACGAGACCATCATAGCCAGTCGGGCCGCCGTCGAGCTGGTTGATTGATGCCGTCTCGCTTTTGGCCTGTTTGCTGCCTGGTGCTCGTGGTTACAGGTTGTGGTAGCCAGGAGCCTCGAGCTCTTGAGCTTGACCCTTCCGGTTCAAAGCTCAGCCTGCATGTGCTGAGCTGCGAATTACGATTCAACGGTGTTGTCGACCGGCGACGAAGTGAACGCACATCGGGCCCATCGTTGCACACCTACGAGATTGAGAATCTGATTGACTATCTGGACGGACAGATTAACGCCATGGTCCGCTCTGAGGAGTCGGGACCTGAC
Organism: Wenzhouxiangella sp.; assembly: GCA_041744195.1. Taxonomy (GTDB): domain Bacteria; phylum Pseudomonadota; class Gammaproteobacteria; order Xanthomonadales; family Wenzhouxiangellaceae; genus Wenzhouxiangella. Next base: position 1,749 of record JBGTLI010000332.1, read on the forward strand.
TTGGTTGTTGAGGTGCGTCACGCTTATGCTCAAGGCAAGGCCATGCGGGGCTTCTATACAGTTGTCCTGAGTGCAGGCATTGACGATGGCGCGACCACCGTGCTGCGCGGCAGCCAGAATGCGACCAACTGGGTAGGCAGCGGTAACGAATTTCAGCGTGGCCTGATGGCGGCTGGCGATAAATCCCTGTTCGGGCTCCATACATTGCTGGCGGAATCCGGGCATTGCGCCCAGCCGAAAGGTTAAAGGTGAAAGAAAACCCAAATCCAGCCGCCGGGGCGGCAACCCTAATCCTCTGATCGATAGCCGGTGATGATGTAACCGCCCGATTTTTCGTCGTGCTGCAGGGTCAGCATGCCCTGCTTTTCGGCCTCCTGAAGTAATTGCTTGAAACTTTTGAAGCCGTGGTAGGACTCGCTGAAGCCGGGCTTGCGGCGCTTCAGGGCCTGCTTGACCATCGAGCCCCAGACTTTTTCGTCGGCGTCGCGGTCGCCGAACAGGGCTTCGGTGGTTTCGAGGACCAGGTCGAAGGCCTCCTGGGCCTTGTCGTCCGTGGTTTTTTGCGCGGTCTTCTTGGTGGTCTTTTTCTTGCTGGCTTTCTTGGCCCGGCCTTCGGTCTTCTTGCGGTCCTGGCGGATCAGGTCGTCGTAGAAGATGAATTCGTCGCAGTTGGCCATCAGCAGGTCGGAGGTTGAGCTCTTGACGCCGACACCGATGACGGTCTTGTTGTTCTCCCGCAGTTTGGATACCAGGGGCGAGAAGTCAGAGTCGCCAGAGATGACGACGAAGGTATCGACGTGGCCCTTGGTGTAGCAGAGGTCGAGGGCATCGACCACCATGCGGATGTCGGCGGAGTTCTTGCCTGACTGGCGCACGTGCGGGATATCGATCAGTTCGAAGGCGGCCTCGTGCATGGCGGCCTTGAAGCCACCGTAACGGCCCCAGTCGCAATAGGCCTTGCGGACCACGATGTTCCCCTTGAGCAGCAGCCGCTCGAGCACTTTCTGGATGTCGAAGGCATCGTAACGGGCATCGCGGACGCCGAGCGCGACGTTTTCGAAGTCGCAGAACAGGGCGAGGTTGCGGGTCGGGTTGGTGGACATCATCAAGCCTGGGAAAAGTTAGGGCAAGGGTACACCAAAGAAACGCCCACAGGCGCTCAGATTAAGGTCATTGAGGGTCATCTCGACCCGAACCGGAAAGGTCCAGTTGACCATGGTGTCGTGGCAAGGTTCGTGGATGAGCTGAATCTCGACGTGGTTGCCCGGCGCATCGGCGGTAAAACCGGCCTGACCGGGCAGCACGGTGATGCCTTCGAAGCTGAGTTCGTGGGCGCCGTAGTCGAGCAGCAAGTCCAATCGTGCCGGATCGCCATTGCGGACTTCCATCAGCCATCCGGGCTCGTTGCCGCTGGCGCGAAAATCAATGCCACGCTCGCGGGCCGCGGTCCAGGGTGACATGTCATCGGCCGGCTGGCAGTCGACATCCGGCTCGGCTTCACGGCTCAACCGGGCGCTGTGGTGATCGCGTGACCAGAACTGAACGCCCTCGCCCCGGTATCGGGCGCCGCTTGCCGCCGGCTCGGCCTGCAAAACATGGTCCTGCCAGGGCAGGGCCAGCACGAGTTTATCGTCTGCCGCGAAATGAACATCGACGGGTATCTCTCCGCAGCGCCAGGCGATCCAATCGGCCATTTCCACGACCTCCTCGTCCTGCTCGCTGTAATCGATCGCCTGCAGACGAATGGTTGACGTGTCGAGGCGATTCGGATTGACAGGGGACTCGGCAACAAAACGCGGACTGCCGTCCGGCAGGAACAAAGTGACCAGAACGGTGTAGGCGCCGTCCGGCCGCAAGGCGCCCTGGCCTACGTTGAGTTCAAATGGGTACGGTGGCGTGCCGATATCTTCAAGTCGTTGACGGGCAAGGACGTAATCGGCCTCTTCGTCGACCAGCTCGACATCCAGCCAGGACCCCGGTGGCATGACGATGCGCTCGGCATAGAACGCCTCACCGGTCAGTTGCACCGAGGCTGATGATTCGGTTTGGTCCGGCTCGCCGGAATCGCGACCACAGCCGACCAGCGCAAGCCCGGCCATTGCCATCACTATGGTCTTCATCAAGCGCGTGCCGTTTTTCATGTCATACCTGCCCTTATGGTTCGGGTGTCTGTTCAATCACGCGGTTCAAACTTGATACTAGGCGTGTGTAATCTCACCACGCTACTGTACGCCAAGTTTGGGATGGGGAGCGGGTTGGTGCCTTGAGCCTTGACTTGAGCCTTGAGCCCGTAAACCGTATCTCGGCTCACCCCCTCTCCAACTCCGCCAAATCCCGATAATGCTCCAACGCCTCAGGATTGGCCAACGCCGAAGTGTTCTTTACTTCCCGCCCATGGACGACATCCCGCACGGCCAGTTCGGTGATCTTGCCGGACACGGTGCGGGGGATGTCGGGGACGGCGATGACTTTGGCCGGGACGTGGCGCGGGGTGGTGTTGGCGCGGATGGTCTTGCGGATCTTGTCGCGCAGGTCGTCGTCGAGTTCGATGCCTTCGCGCAGGCGCACGAACAGGATCACGCGGACGTCGCCTTCGAAATCCTGGCCGATGCAGATCGATTCGATCACCTCATCGAGCTTTTCGACCTGGCGATAGATCTCGGCGGTGCCGATTCGAACGCCGCCGGGATTGAGGGTGGCGTCGGAACGGCCGTAGATGATGACGCCACCGTGCGGTGTGAGCCGGGCGTAGTCGCCGTGGCTCCAGACACCTTCATGGGTTTCGAAATAGGCTGCGTGGTACTTGCTGCCGTCCGGATCATTCCAGAACTGGATCGGCATGCACGGGAAGGGTTGGGAGCAGGTCAACTCGCCGGTCTGGTCCATCACCACCTCGCCATCATCGGCCCGGATTTCGACCATCATGCCCAGACCGCGGCATTGCAGTTCGCCCTTGTAGACGGGCAGGATCGGGTTGCCGAGGGCGAAGCAGGAGACGATATCGGTGCCACCGGAGATGGAGCTGAGTTGCACGTCGGCCTTGATGTCGCGATAGACGTAGTCGAATGATTCAGGCAGCAGCGGCGAACCGGTGGAAAGTATCGCCCTGAGCTTTTCCAGGCGGTGGGTTTGACGCGGCTTGATGCCGGCCTTGTCGCAGGCCGAAATCCACTTGGCGCTGGTTCCGAATATCGAGATGTCGGCCTCATCGGCCAGGTCCCACAACACGTTACCGTCGGGATGAAATGGCGAACCGTCGTAGAGCACCACCGTGGATCCGACGGCCAGGCTGGAGACCAGCCAATTCCACATCATCCAGCCGCAGGTGGTGAAGTAGAAAACGCTGTCGTCACGCTTCAGATCGGTGTGCAGGATCAGTTCCTTCAGATGCTGCAACAGGGTGCCTCCAGCGCCGTGGACGATGCACTTGGGTACCCCGGTGGTGCCGGATGAATACAGGATGTAGAGCGGATGATCGAACGGCAGCATCTCGAAGTTGACCTGCATCTCGGCATTGGCGGTGAAGGCCTCCCAGGTGGCGGCCTGGGGCAACCCGGTCAGGTCGGGGTCGGGTTCCATGTAGGGCACGATGACGATCCGCTCAACCGAGGGCATCTTGCCGGCCAGTTCGCGCACCCGGCCCATGCAGTCGAATTTCTTGCCGTTGTAACGATAGGCTGCGGCGGCAATCAGCACTTTCGGCTCAATCTGGCCAAAGCGGTCGAGCACGCCCTGGACGCCGAAGTCGGGTGAACAGGAAGACCAGACCGCGCCGACGGCTGAGGCTCCCAGCATGGCGATCACGGTTTCGGGCAGATTGGGCAGGTAGCCGGCAACCCGGTCGCCGGGCTGCACGCCGCTACGGCGCAGCGCATTGGCCACCTGAGCGACCTGGACATTCAGTTCGGCATAGCTGATGTGGCGGCGTGAGCTGTCTTCGCCGGCGAACAACAGGGCGCAACGGTCATCCTGGTACTTGAGCATATTTTCGGCGAAGTTCAGCCGTGCTTCCGGAAACCATTTGGTGCCGGGCATGGCCGGCCAGTTCGCGGTGGTGCGCTGACCGCGGGTCTGGCTGATCACTCCACCGAAGTCCCACACGGCGGTCCAGAACTCTTCAGGTTGGTCAATGGAAAACTGGTACAGCGTTTCCCAGTCGCGGACCTCGGGATCGAGCTTGCCAATCAATTGAATGAACCGGTTCATGTTGGTCTCGGCCGCACGTTCCGGGGCCGGCTGCCAGAGCGGTTTTGTCATTGTGATGGGTTCCGATGCGTTGCCAAATTCAGCGTCCAAGGTTAACCGCTATCGCGCACCGGCGTCACCTGTACTTCCGGGTCATCCTCTGTTTCTACCTTCACCCCGCGCATGAACAACCGATAGAGCACGGGAATGACGAACAGGGTCAACAGCGCCGAGACAGCCAGGCCCCAGACCAGGGTCACCGCCACCGGCCCCCACAGCAATGAACGACCGCCCAGACCAAGCGCCAGCGACAACAGGCCGGCAATGGTGGTGGCTGTGGTCATGATGATGGGGATCACCCGGCGTCGGGCGGCATAGACGGTCGCATGCAGCGGACGCATGCCGGCAGCCAGGCGCTGGTTGGCCGCAGAGATCAGCACAATGGCAGCGTTGACCGCGATGCCGGCCAGGGCGATGATTCCGTACATGGTGTACAGGCTCAATGGATTGTTCGATATGACCAGCCCGAAGACAACGCCGGTAAACGCCATGGGAACGGTGATCAGGATCAGAAACGGCTGGAAGTAACTCCTGAACTGGGTGGCCAGGATCAGGTAGATCAGGCCCAGCCCGAGCAGGAATAATACGCCCATGGCTTCCAGCGACTCCTCGATGTCGTCCAGTTCGCCGGTGAAATCCAGGTTGGTGCCGGGATATTCGGCCCGAACCTGTTCCCAGGCCTCACGAATGCGCCGGTTGACCTCGACTGTATTGGTGACTGACCGATTGATGTCGGCCTCGACGGTGATCGAGCGCCGCAAATTGTAGTGGCGGATCACACCGGGCGCCTCGCCGGCGCTGGCCTCGACCAATGCGCCAAGGTGGCTGACCCGGCCATTCGGCAGCACGACGGGATCTTCAAGGATCATGGCCGGATCCTGCCTGCGGTCACGCTCGGCCTTCACCCGCAACTCGTAACGGTCGCCGGCCTCGCGGGTGAAACCGACGATCTCGCCATCGACGTGCAGGCGCAGTAGCCGAGCCAGTGGTTCGGGCGCGAAGTTGGCCTGGGCCAATGCATCGTGGTCGAGTTGCAGAACCAGTTGCGAGCGGCCCGGCACCCGGTCATCGGTGATGTCGCGCGTGCCGGGAATGTCGGCAATCAACTGGCGCAGGCGATCGGCGGCCCGGCGCAGTTCGACGAACTCATCACTGCGGACCTTGACGTTGATCGGTTGCTGGGTTGGCGGGCCGCCGGCGATTTGCAAGAACGCGATCGAGCCTTCGATCGGTGTCGCCAGCACATGCTCGCGCATGCCTTCGACGATCTCATTGACACCGCGACCGCAGTTGGCCGGGTTGAGCGAGACCACCACCTGCCCATACTGGTCGCCGAACAAAGGTTCGACATCGGTAAACTGGATGCCCGACAAACTGATCAGGCTGCGCGCCTCACCCGGCTGCAGGCCTTCGCGCACACGTTGCGCGACCATTTCCACCTGGGCGATGGTCTCGTCCAGGGCGACATCACCAGGCATGTCGACTTGGACATAGAACAGGCGCATCGGGTCGAAGGCAAAGAATTCCATCCGCACGAATCCGGCCAGAACCGCGGCGACGGAGAGCGCGAAAGCCAGCCCGGCGATCGACAGGTAACGTTGCGGTCGGCGAAGGACATGACTGAGTGCTGCGACATAGCGCCAGCGAACGCGGCGGGTGAAACGAGTCCGCCAATCCGATGCCCGGACGTCCGGTCGATAGGAGCTGTGAACGACCTGGGTCGGCAGGACCCAGAACGCCTGGATCAGCGAGATGGTCAGGCCGACCGTGACGACGAAGGGCACGACAAACATGAACTTACCAACGATGCCGGGCATCAGCATCAGCGGCAGGAAAGCGGCGATGGTGGTCAATACTGAGGCGGTCAGCGGCACGCCGACCTCTTTGAGCGCGCGGGTCGCCGCCTGCATCGGATGCTGACCACGCAGCAGGCGATAGTAGATGGCCTCGACAATCACCACCGACACATCGACCAGCATGCCGAGCACGATAACGATGCCGAGCAGGACGGTAATGTTAAGCGTGAACCCAAACGCATGAAGCACGGCGAAGGTTCCGGCGACGCTGAGAATCAGGCCGGCTCCGACCAGCAGGGCGATGCGGGTGGCCAGAAACAGCCAGCAGACCAGCAGCACCAGCACCAACCCGGCCAGCGCGTTGTTGCGCATGGTATTGATCGCCTCGCGAGTCGCCAACGTCTGGTCATCGGCCAGCACCAGCCCCATGCCGCGCTCGGCCAGGACCGGATTGCGCTCCTCGATATAGCTGTTGAGGTTGGCGATCAGATCCAGTGTATTGGTGTTGGCGCGCTTGTTGACCGAGAGCATGATGGCCGGCCGGCCTTCATGACTCACCAGTTGCTCGGGGATACTGGAGCCGAGACGCAAGCGCGCGACTTCGTCGAAGCGAACCACCTGATCGCTGCCGGGGGCGGTCATGGTCATGTTGGCCAGCGACTGCGGATCGATCGAGCGGCCTTCGGACCGGATCAGCCATTGCCCGGATTCGGTGCGCAGACGACCGGCGAAGACATCCTGGAACCAGCCCGCAGCCGCCTGGGCCAGGTTGACAGCATTGAGATTGCGCGCCGCCAGCGCCGCCGGGTCGAACAGAATCTGTAATTCCGGATCGCGCAGGCCTTGGGTGATGACCTGGTCGATGGCCGGAAACCGCTCGATATCCTCCTGCGTCCGTCGGGCCAGGGAACGCAGATCATCGTCGTCGGCCTGACCGACTACCAGCATGATCGCGGTCGGGAAGCCGCTCGACGTCGTGACTTCAAAGATGCTGGGATTGCGAGCCTGGGGCGGCAGCTCGTCGTTGACCATGGCCTGGATCTCGCGCCGCAGGTCGGCGACCCGGCGTTCGAACTCGCGCTCGGAGATTTCCTGAAACCGCACCAGGATATTGGACACGTTCTCGCGGCTCGAAGAAACCACGAAGCGTACATCCTGCAAGCGGGCGATGGCCTCTTCGAGCGGATCGGTCACGAGACGCTCGACATCGCCGGCCGATGCACCCGGCAGCACCGTGGTCATGTTGATCCAGTTAAAGTTGATTTCCGGGTCGCGCTCGCGCGGCATCAGCCAGAATGCGATAGTGCCCATGGTCAACACCACGACCATGAACACGTTGGCCAGCGGATGGTTGCTGTAGAGCTGCTTCAGCATGGGATCGATTCGGACAGCGCCCGCGTTGAGATCACCAGCACAACTGGTGTCGCGTCAATCCCGAGATCAGCCATCTAAAAGGTCACGCGATCACCTGGCTGAATCCGCCGACGGCCATCGTCGATCAGCAGGGTTTCCGCTGGGAGGTCCACGGCCAAGGGGCGTCCGGCGTCCGCCCCGGGCAATGGAATGAATCCTGCCGTCTGGCCATCGTTATCAAGAACAAGTACGCCGAGTTCGCCATTGCGCTGGACGATGTAGTCGGGCGGCAAGGCCGGGCGCGGGTCGGACCAGTGGATGCGACCTTCGCTGCCGGGCGGGGCGGCGGCATTGACGAAAGCCAGGCGGGCCTCGCGATTGCGACTGGCCGCGCTGATCACCGGGGAGATGCGCGCAATCGTCACCGTCCAGGCCCGGTCATTGGAACGAAATTCGACCTGCCCTGCCCGCTCCAGACCTTCAACCTGGTTGGGCGGTATGCCGGCGACCACTTCCAATTCATCCAGTGCGATCAGTTCGAGCAACGGCGTGCCTGGTGCCGCCAGCGAGCCCACCCCGATCATGCGTTGGCTGACCACGCCGGCAAATGGCGCTCGAATCTCGGTTCGCGCCAACATCAGCTCGGCCGTGGCCAGATCGTATTCGGCCACACTTCGCTCAGCCCGTGCCTGGCGCAGGCGGGTTTCGGCTTCAAGCAGTTCATCGTCGGAAACAAATCGGTCCGGCGCCAGGCGACGGGACCGCTCGGCCCGGAGCCTGGCCATATCGAGCGCGGCTTCGGCCATATCCAGCCGGGCTGTGGCCGATTCAAGCTGGATGACAAAGCTTTCATCATCCAGGCGCAGCAGGCTTTGTCCCTGGCTGACGGTCTGACCCGGTCGAGACGGAATTTCGAGCACCCGCGCGTTGATTTCCGAAGCCAACACCGCCTCGTTCAGACTCTCCACCCGCGCTGCGGCCTGCCGGTCCAGGTAGACGGCCACCTCGGAAAATGGCTTGACGGTAATGGTTTCCGCCGCGCCCGAAACCAACGGAACGAGTAGACAGAGCAATGAACACATCAGCCAACGTTTCATGCTTAATATTCTATCCGCAAAGGCGTGATTGTGAAATTGATCACACTATCGGCGTCGGCTTAGTCCTTGACCCCTGCAAAAACGAGATCCTCATCACAACAATTCGGTAAACTGAGATTCCACAGATGAGCTGATTCGGATGCGTTCGTTGGCTGCGCGTATTGTAACGGTCACTGTTGCCCTGGTCGCCCTAGCCGTGATGGTGGGCGTGAGCGGCGTCTGGCTGATGGCCACGCGGGTAGTCGAAGAGGCAGTTGCTGACGCCCTAGCGGTTAGCCAGTCAATGCTGCGGTCCCAGGTACCGGAAACGGCGATCGACAACGAAGACGCTATCGAATTCAAACAGATCACGGGCGTTGAGGTGGTTTTCATCACGCTGAAAGATGGACTTACGGTGCTGAGCGCAAGCACGCTGGATCCGCAGCGCGATGAACGATTGTTGTCCCGGTTGCCCGAGGCCACCATGGCCAGCCTTGTCCGCGGCGATGTTATCGAACGCATCGACCTGACGTTCGAGGGCGAGAACTGGATGGCGCGCGCCGAGCCCGTCCAGGATGCCGCCGGGACCATACTGGGCAGCGTGCTGACGATTGGTTCACTCAATGCCCGCCTGGCCAGCCATCGCACCATGCAGAATTGGCAGATCGGAGCTGGTGTGCTTGCCATCCTGATTGCATTGGCGCTGTCGAGCTTGATCGCCCGGCGCGTCGCAAGATCAATCGCGGCCCTGGCCGGCGTGATCAATCAGGCAGCCGAGGGCGATTATGAGCAATCAATTGATACCCGGGGCCAGGACGAGGTGAGCTCTCTCGCCCGCGCCATCAGCCGTTTGCTGGCCAACCTGCGCGAGCAAGAGGCGATTGCGGGGTCTGTGGCCGATCTGTCACGCCACCTGAACGAACCGGACATTACCGGACAGCCCGAAGTTGCCGCCGAAGTGGTACCTCCGCGCTCGGGTCCCGCACTGGTCCTGGCCCTGGAGTGGCGATCCAGCAAGGCGGTGACCGAGCACCAGGCCGTCGCGGCGCTGGAACAATGGTTCCCGCAATTGGCGCTGTGGGCCAGCCAACGGCACGCCAGGCTGGTTCCCGGCGGCAGCGCCCGCATCTACCTGGTTTTCGACCCTGGCAATACCGCAGGCCTGGAGCGCTGCCTGACCACGCTGCTGCGGGAATGCGGAACCAGCAGCAACCCGCCGGCCATGGCGCTGGCCAGTGGCGAGTTGATCAGCGCCGGGCTGGACCTGGGTCGGGGGCGCAGTTACCTGATTTCCGGCAAGCCGGTATTCCACTGCGAACGCCTGCTGACAGAAGCCGGCCCCGGCCGACTATTGCTTTCGCCGCCGGCGTTTCGGGAACTCAAGGATGACTTTTCCAGGCACAATGCTCAGATGGTGTTGAGCGATGGCAGGGTCAGCAGGCGGAAGTTTTATCAACTGGTCAGTATTTGACTTGGCCGGTACGGCTGTGCGTCTTTGCTGCGGTGGTCGGTGCGGCAGTTGGCGGAGTCAGGGCAGTTTTTGCAGTGCGGTCTGGTCGAGACGGAATACCGTCCAGTCGTCCATTGGGCGGGCGCCGAGCGAGTGGTAGAAATCGATCGCTGGCTGGTTCCAGTCCAGCACGCTCCACTCCATGCGCCCGTAACCCCGAGCTTTGGCGATGCCGGCCAGATGGAGCAGCAACGCCTTGCCGATACCACGGCCACGGTGGCTTTCGCGCACATACAGATCTTCCAGATACAGGCCCGGTAGGCCGAGGAAGGTGGAGAAGTTGCGAAACCAGAGCGCGAACCCGCACACCTGACCCTGCCATTCTGCCAGCACCGCTTCGGCAACAGACTCATCGCCAAACAGGGCCTGATGTAAATGATCGGCGGTCGCCACCACTTCCTTGGCCAACTTTTCGTATTCAGCCAGCTCAATGATCAGTTCGAGCAGGATGGCTTCGTCGCCAGCCCGGACCGGGCGAATCGTCAGATCCGTATGCATGTCCGCTAGAGGGCTTTTTCCAGTTCGGGAACGAGTTCGAACAGGTCACCGACCAGGCCGATGTCGGCGATCTCGAAGATCGGCGCTTCGGCGTCCTTGTTGATGGCAACAATGGTGCCTGCATCCTTGATACCGGTCAGGTGCTGGATCGCGCCGGAAATGCCGATGGCGAAATACAGGTCGGGCGCGATGATCTTGCCGGTCTGGCCGACCTGCAACTCGTTGGGCACGTAGCCGGCATCGACCGCCGCGCGGGAGGCGCCAACCGCCGCGCCCAGCTTCTTGGCCAGGCTGTAGATGATGGAAAAGTTATCCGAAGAACCCATGGCCCGGCCACCGGATACAACCACCGTAGCCGATGACAAATCAGGCCCCTCGCCA